>CAZYPO010000007.1:41220-52975 GCA_964649225.1 uncultured Gemmatimonas sp.
CGGTCTGGGCGACGATTTCCTGCGGGCTGTAGTCGGCTTGCAGATGGGAAGGCCACAGCAAGAGGCGGAACCAGCGCGGCACCACCGTCAGCATGGTGAGCGCCCGTTGTCCCATGGTGAGGTAGGCCAGTCCTTCCGCGGTGAAGGTGCCGACCAGATCCCCCCCAAGCACCAGCGTCCGCACCCCAAAAAACGAGACCGCCACCAGCATGAGCAGCAGCAGCAGGCGGCGCCCCCGCGCGATGCGGTCGCGCAGGGGCTCTCCCGCCGGCAGCAGGAGGACTTCGGTTGCTACCAGTAGGCCGGGCAGCACCAGGGCGTTTTCCTTGAAGAAGCATCCGATCAGATAGAGGCCGGTAAGCGTCAACTCGGTCCGCGCGCTGAGCGGGCCGCCGGCGCGCCGCGCGCGGAGATAGTACGCCACCGCCATGCAGCAGAGCAGACCCACCCAGAGCTCACCCTGATTCACCCCCATTGCCACCGCTTCCACGTGGACCGGGTGCACCGCGAACAGCGCGGCCGCGGCGAACGCCGCCGGAAAAGGAAGCAGCCGTCGGGCCAGGCGAAAGACCGCCAGGGTCACGGCGACGTAGAGCGCGTAGCTGACCGCGCGAAAAAACATCGGAGAGCTGTGCCCCACCGCCCATTGAATCGCGTAGGAAAACACCGCGAGGGGGCGATAGAGGTCCGGGGTGAATGGCTTGGGCCAATAGGGTTGGGTAAAGAGCCGGTAGGAGTGCAGCAGGTCGTGGACAGCGGGGTTCCTCCAAATGATCGGGAAGTCGTCCTGGGCAAACTGGTTGAACAACCCGGAGATCGACGCGGCCAGGCTGAGAAACACCAGCCCCAGGTCGGGCAGCCACGCCCGTCGGGCGCTCGTCGTTGCACCGACTGCGGGATCGGTCACTGGTCGCCCTTCCGGATCAACGGGGAGAGTCGGCGGGGCGGCCGGCTTGCAAAGGGCAAGGGGAAGCTTCCGGCGATGCCCCCTGCTGTGAGACCGGCAGCCCCGATCATCGCGTTGAATGGTAATGGGTTAGAGAAACCGTCGGCGAGTGGCACCATCGTTGCTCCTGGTCTCGCCGGCGACAGTTCTCACTGCAAGTCAGCGTGGGATGGGCCGTAGCACTGCGTACACTTTCTTTTCTAGGAGGATCGAATGTTGAACCGTAAGGGCTTTACGCTGATCGAGTTGCTCATCGTGGTCGTGATCATCGGCATTCTGGCCGCGATTGCGATTCCGAAATTCGCCGCGACCAAGGACAAGGCGAAGCTGGCGTCGGTCAAGACCGACGTGCGCAACATGTTGACCTCGCAGGAGGCCTACTTCTCCGACTACGCGACCTACGCGGCGGACTATGCGGCCCTGCAGGCCAAGACCAATTCGTCGCTGTCGACCGGTAACTCGGCGACCGTGGCGGGCGTGGCGAGCGGTTTCACCGCCACCGTGGACAACACCTCGATCACGACCGGTTTCACCAAGTGCACGGTGCAGGTCGGCGCTGGTGCAGCTTCCACCCTGGACGGCGTGATCGTCTGCTCGTAAACGGGCAGGCCAGGCAACAGAGAGCTTACGCAGTGAGGGCCGCGGCGTAATCCGCGGCCCGCTTGCTCTGGCTACCTTCACCCACCAGGACGAAAGGAGGGGACTCAAATGCGGAAGCAAACAGCCGGCTTCACACTGATCGAGCTCCTCATCGTCGTGGTGATCATCGGGCTGCTCGCCGCCATCGCGGTGCCGAAATTCAGCTATACGAAGGAAAAGGCGTACACCTCCACCATGAAGGCCGATCTTCGGAACCTTGCGACGGCGCAAGAGTCCTATTGGAACGACTACGCCACCTACTACGGCGGGGCCATCCCCAGCTCGGCCTTCCTCTACATGCCCTCGCCCTCGGTGAGCGTTAAGATCACCGCGGCCAGCAACGGAGGGTGGTCGGCCGCGACTGTGCACACTGGGACCGTGGTGCAGTGCTCGCTCTTCACCGGCTCCGCGGCCGCCCTGGCCCCGGCAACGATTGCTGGACTGGTGGCCTGCCAATAACCATGCGGCTCCTTCTCCTCAGTCCGGACGAGTCCCTCCGCGAGAGCCTTGCCCCGGCGCTCGCCGACGCAGGCTATGAGGCTTGGCTCCGTGCCGATCTCGATGCCGCGCTGGTCGAGGCTCAGGCCAGCGGCGTGGAGGCCCTGCTGCTCGACCTCACGGAGGGAGAACCCGCTGTGCTGGAGTTCCTGCGCCGCTACCGCGCCGGTGGCGGAGCGGGTGTCGTGGTCGTGACCGGAGACGCGGGCTCCCAACTCGCCGCGGTGGCGCTGCGGGAAGGGGCGGACGCCTTCGTGCGCAGGCCGGCGCCAGCCGACGAGCTGCTTTGGACCCTGCATCAAGCCGAGGAGCGTGAGCGCCTGCGCCAGGAAGTGGCCAGGCTTCGCGCCACCCTCGGCGCCAGGGGTCTGGAGCCGCTGGTCGTCGCGGAAGATCCCAAGATGCGCGGGCTGCTCGAGCTCGCCGCCCGAGCGGCGGCGGGGGATGGGTCGGTGCTGATCACCGGCGAACGAGGTACTGGTAAGGCGCTGCTCGCGCAGGCCATGCATCGCTTCAGCCGCCGGGGCGACGGGGCGTTCGTCGCGGTCGATTGTGATGCCGCTCCCGATCTCTTCAGCCCGGCGAATGGATCCAGCGGGCAGGACTCGAGCGTCAACGCAGGGACCGCCGGCGATCCGCAGGCGCTCTGGCGCTCGGCCAGCCGGGGAACGCTGCTGCTCGAAGAGATCTTGGCGCTTTCGTCCGAGAGCCAGAACCAGCTGCTCGCGCGGTTTTTGCCCCGTAACGGTAAAGGCAATGGCAACGGGCAGAGTCACACCGGAGACGCCCCCGACGCCGACGTCCGCCTGATGGCCACGTCGTGTACTCCCGTCGATCGGGCGGTGGCCGAAGGCCGTTTCCGCGCCGAGCTCCTGCAGCGCCTCAAGGGCGCGGTGCTCACCCTGCCCGCACTCCGGGAGCGTCCCGAAGACATTCCCGCGCTGATCACCCACTTCGCGCAGCAGGTCGCTTCGCGCACCGGTCGCCCCATCAGCATCACGCCGCAGGCGCTCGCCAGCCTCTCCTCCTATGTGTGGCCGGGGAACGTCCGCGAACTTCGCCAAGTGGTTGAACGCGCCGCGACGCTGAGTCCCTCGGGCAAACTCGACCGCGCGGACTTCCCCACCATCGTCGCCGACAAGTCGGCCGTGTTTGGTGCCGGTGGCCTCGCGCTGCGCCCCCAGGTCGAAGCGGTCGAGCGCGAGGCGATCGTTCGCGCCCTCGCCTCCGCTCAGGGCACCCGCCGCGAGGCCGCCCGGCTGCTGCAAGTCAGCCTCCGCACGCTCTTCTACAAGTTGCGGCGGTACGGATTGGCCTGACGGGGATGGGCGATTAGGGATTGGGGGAAAAGGTTCCTGCTGGCCGAATTCTGATGGTGTGACGGGCTCCGGTGGAGCCCATTCTTGTTTTATGTCAGCCCGTAATAGCGGCTTCACGCTTCTTGAAGTGCTCGTGGCACTCCTGGTCATTACAATGGGCCTGCTGGGGCTGGCTGGCACGCTGGGCCCGATAGCCGCGCTCGCTGCGGAAGGGCGTGCGCGCGGCCGCGTTGCGATGGTGCTCGAGTCGAGAATGGACCGGATGCGAGCGGAGCTGCTCGGCTCCGCCCCCGCCTGTCTCGCCCCCGGGTCAGGGACCCTTCGCCACGGGGATGGGGTCGTGGAATCATGGCGTGCGACGGCTCGCGCCGGACTGGTCGAGCTCCGCATCGAGGCCCAGCTCCCGGGCAGGAGCTCGTCGCCGGACACCCTCCTCAGCATGCTGGCATGTCCCTGAGCCGCCGCGGAATCAGCCTGCTCGAGCTCCTCATCGCCCTCGGGTTGACGGGTCTGCTCGCGGTCCTCACCGCCGGCGTGCTGGCCAATAGTACGCTCCACCTTCGCGATCGTAGTGAGCGCATGGGGCAGGAGCAGAGCCTTCGAGTGGCGGGCGGCGCGCTGCGAGCCGCGCTGGAGTCGCTCGGGCATGACTCAACGGGTGGGGTGGATCTCCTGAGTCAGGCAGCTCGGGGCTTCAGTGCACGTGCCACTCGGGCGGCAGGAGTGCTCTGCTCCGCCAGCCCCGGTCTGCTGGTCGCGCGTGCGGACACCCTCTGGTGGCACGCACTCCGCGATCCGGTCGCCGGTCGCGACAGCATCCTGGCCGGCCGCGTCGACCGTCCGTCGTGGCGCGGCTTCGCGCTGCAATTCGCGTCCAGCAGCACTCGCTGTCCCGACGGAACCAGCGGGATCGGATTGCCGGTGACGGCTGATTCTCTCGCGCTCGTCGGGATCGGTCCCGGCAGCCCGATTCGAGTTTACGAGAATGTGGAGCTCAGGCTCTACAGCTCCGCTCCCAGTGAGTGGGTCGGGCTCCGCTTGCTGGCGACTACCCAGGCAATCCAGCCATTCGCCGGTCCGATGGCGGCCGATGGGCTCGACCTGAGCTACGAGAAGAGCGACGGTACCCCGGCTCTCTTTCCCGCAGAGGTCGCCGGAGCAGTCATCCGGCTCCGCGCGCTCACCGAGCGGGCGGGCGGCGTGGGACTGGTTCGGGGAAGCACCCCACGGCCCGACAGCCTGGCAGTATTCGTCGCCCTGGTAAATCCGCCGTGATCTCAAAGCCGGACCGAAATGACCTGCGAACTGAGCACGGGATCGCCCTGTTGCTCGCGATCACGGTGCTTGCCGCGCTCGGAGTCATTTCTGTCACCGCGCTGACTCTGGCCCGAACAGAACGAGCCGCGGGGCTCGCGGCAATCGCCCGGGTCCAGGCGCGGGGGGCGGCAGAAGGGGCGCTGGCGTTGGCTCTGCTTGGTTGGCCCAACTCCAGCACCCCAGTGGCCGCAGGCGACGAAACCAGCCTTGCGCGGTTCAGTGTTCCCGGTCCGGCCGACGGCCAGGCCAAAGTGCGCGCCCTGGGAGGCCCGGTGTACGCGGTGGAGGCTTCGGGAGTTCGGCGCTCGGCTGCTGGCGTCTTGCTCGCCGCGGTCCGGCTGGAACTGCTGGTTCTGCTGGGTGGTCCGGACTCCAATTCGATCGTTCATCCGAGAGCCTATCCCCGAGGTTGGCGGTTGCTGCCGTAAGTCGGCGCACCGTGTTGGCTTCCGCCTGACGCAGAGCGAGAGGATCGTTGCGAAACGGCCCGTCGGGCATCTCGAAGCCCCATCCAGGAGGAGTGCGTCCACCTCCGCTAAGACTTTCCACCGCAATGCATTGGCCCCAGGGGATCGGCGTGTGGCATAGGCGTTGCCCGCTCGCCATGGACTGATGTGCAATGCCAGGCAGGCGGCTTGGTAGGACGGCCGGACGGTCGGACAGTCTGACTGGAGCTAAGTTCTAGAGCTGGAAACAGTTGCTTGGTCTAACCTAAAGCACTATAGTAGTTAGGCCAAAGATTGCGCGCCTGACAGTGTAGCCGACACTCCTCCCCGAAAACCGGACTGGAAATGGGACTGTTCAGTCGCACGCGGGCCTCCGTCGGTCTCGATATTGGCAGCGGCTTGATCAAGCTGGCCGTCATTTCCCACCAGGCGGGAGAGCCGGTCCTGACTAAGGTCGCCTTTGCCCCGCTGGTCGATGACGCGATCGTCGAGGGCGAAGTCATGGACCCCGGCATCGTGGCGGACGCGGTGCGCGGACTCCTCTCGGTCGCCGGACTCAAGCCCAGGCAAGTCGTCACCGCCGTGGGTGGGCGCGACGTGATTATCAAGAAGATCCCGATGGATCGCATGAAGGAAGCCGAGGCCCGCGAGGTCATTCGCTGGGAAGCGGAGCAGCACGTGCCCTTCGACATGGACAACGTGGAGCTGGACTTCCAGATCCTCGATCCCGAAGGTGACGGGCTGCAGATGACGGTCCTCCTGGTGGCGGCCAAGCGCGAGCTGATCGATCACAAGATCGCCCTGCTCGCCGAAGTGGGCGTGGAGGCCAGCGTGATCGACGTGGATTCCTTTGCGCTGCACAACGCGTTCGAGCTGAGCTACCCGGAGGGAATGAAGGGTGTGGTCGGGCTGGTGAACATCGGCCACGAAATGACCAACGTGAATATCCTCGACGAGGGCATCCCGGTGCTGACCCGCGACCTCCCGGTCGGTACCCGGCGCTTCCGCGAGGATCTCCAGCGGGAGCGGGGCTTGTCCGCGGCCGATGCCGACCGCTTGCTGCAGGGATTCGAGCAAAGCGAGGTGCTCACCCCCTTCTTGCAAACCCGGGGTGAGGAGCTCGCGGTAGGCGTCGAGCGCGCCGCCGCGTTTCTGCAGACCGCCGCGCGCTCCTCCACTGGACTTTCCCGGCTGTACACCTCGGGCGGTGGGGCCAGGATTCCAGGACTCACGCGCATGCTGTCGGATCGGCTCAAGCTTCCGGTCGAGCTGGCCAATCCGATCAAGCGATTGCAGGTCGCGGATGGAGTTTTCGAAGGGATGAACATCGACGAGGTGGCACCGCTGCTGATGCTCCCGGTGGGCCTCGCGCTCCGTACCGCGGCCTGAGAGCCGCCGCCCTTACCCCAAGGCGTCGATGATCACGATCAACCTCAAGCCGGGCGCCAAGCGCGCGAAGACGGGCGCTCCGTTTGCCGGCGGCCTGTCCGCACTCAAGGCGCTGCCCGGCATGGTGAAGGATCCCTGGCCCATGGCCGCCACCGCGGTATGGGTCCTGACCGTCGGCTTCCTGGGCTGGGTGGGCATCAGCTCCGCCACCACCCTGAGCCGGCTGGACGGGCGCCTCAACGCGGCCCGGTCCGAGAACCACCGGTTCAAGACCTTGATCGCAGACCGCCGTCGGGCGGAGGCGGCCAAAGACTCGGTCCTCACCCAGATCGCCACGATTCGGGCGGTGGATGGAGACCGCTACGTCTGGCCTCACATTCTCGACGAAATCACCCGAGCGATGCCGGCCTATACCTGGCTCACCGACGTTTCCGCGACCGCCCAGCCGGCACCCGACAGCAGCTCGACGGCCCCGCCGCCCGTGGGAGTCCAGATCATCGGGCGCACCATGGACATTCAGGGATTCACCAGCTTCATGCGGCAGCTCGAGGATTCGCCCTGGCTGCGCGACGTGACCATCATCTCGACCGGCACCGATATCGATCACGGCCGCGCGGTGACCGTCTTCACGGTTAAGGCGAGCTACGTACGGCGGGGGGCCTGAGCCATGGCGTTGCTCGATTCTCCGCGCAGCAAATCGATCGTCGCGATCCTGTTTGCCCTGTTGTTGGGCTACATGATCTACACCGGCGAGGGCCTCAGTGTCATCGGCTTCGAGGGTCTCAAGGCCGGCCAGGGCCGCGCGCAGGCCGTGCGGGACTCCATCAGCGCAATGACTGCGCAGACCGACAGCGTCAAGCGGGAGCTCGCCAAAGGCTCGTCGGGCGATCTCAAGCAGCAGACCGAGGCCTACCGCGAGACCCTGGACACGCTGCGCCAACTGGTGCCCGAGATGGGAGAAGTGCCCGGGCTGATCGACGCGATCTCGACCCGCGGCAAGATCCGCGGCGTGCACCTCGCGGTGTTCACTCCGGAACCGGTCGAGAACGGCCCCGCGCCGTTCGACACCTACAAGTATCGCCTGTCGGTGATCGGGCACTACGACCAGATCGGTGAATTCCTCACCGACGTGGCCGGACTGCGCCGGATTATCGTGCCGGTCAACGTCTCGCTGATCGCGGCCAATCCGGCATCGGCCCGCGCGCTGGGCGATACCTCGAAATCGATGCTGGAGGCCCGATTCCAGGTGAAGACCTTCGTCAAGTCGGGCGGGCAGGAAGGAGCGCCCAAGTGACTCGATCCCTCGGAAGCGCCGCGCTGCTGCTGGCCACCCTGGCCGGGTGCGGCGGGGGGGGTGCGAGCCCGGGCAATGCGCCCGCCGATCCGGTCGCCGGCCTGGTGGACGAGGCCAGTGGCGCCCCGGCGGCCGCCAAGAGCACTGCGCCCGCGGCCCCTGCGGGCCCCCAAGCGCCCAAGATCGACCCGTCGCTGATCCCGGCGCCCGGGGCGCCCCTGGTGCGCGAGACCTACTCCTACACCGGTGGCAATCGCGATCCTTTTGCCTCGGTCCTGGAGGGGACCAGCATCGGCCCGGAAGTGGCCGATCTGGACCTGGTGGCGATCTCCTATATCGAGCGCTCGCCCTCCACCAGCGTCGCCGTGCTGCGGGATCGCATCACCGGCAAGCGCTACAACCTCCGCGAGGGGGAACGCGCGGGGCGAGCACGCGTTTCGGATATCGGGCCCAAGGACGTGACATTCACGTTTGATGACTACGGAACTCAGCGTCAGGTGACGCTGTCGCTCCGCAAGCGGGAGGACATTACGCCATGATCCGTCGTTCCTGGTCGCTCCTCGCGGGCGTGTTGCTCGTGGGGCCCATCGGCAGACCTCTACCGGCAAACCGCGATGGAGAAGTCCGCGCGGTCAGCCTGGTACCGGCCTCGGGTCGTGCCGAGCTCGTTATTCAGGTCCAGGGAGCGGTGGAGGTGGCCGATCGGACCCTCACCGACCCCAACCGTATCGTGCTGGACTTGTCGGGAGCGACGTTGTCGCCCGACGTCGTGCGCTCCGGCTACGACGGCGTCAAGCGCGCCGGCGTGCTGAACGTGCGCCTCAGCCAGTACACCCCGACGGTCGTGCGCATCGTGCTGGACGTAGAGCGCCTGGTCCCCTACCGGGTGGAGCGTGGCCCCGACGCCATCCGCGTGTCCTTTGGCTCGGAGCAGGGCTTCCTGGCCTGGAACGGACCATCCGCCGCCGCCGCGCCGATTGCGGTCGAGCTCCCCGTGCGCGCCGCGCCGGTACCGGCCCCGCAACCCCGGCCGGTGCAGGTGCGTACCGGGCAGCGGATTTCGGTGAGCTTCAACAACGCCAGCATCGAGGATGTGGTCAGCCTCTTCCAGCGCGTCAGCGGCAAGTCGATCATCCTCGGGAAGGACATCAAACGCACCGTCACTGCGGAGATCAACGATCAGCCCTGGCCCGAAGCGTTCAACGCCATCCTCGCGGCGCAGGGCCTCTCCGCCCAGGAAATGCAGGGCGGCATCATCCGGGTCGACGCGCCGCAGAACCTGGCGGAGATCGATTCGCTGGAGCCACGGGAAACCCGCATCGTCCGGGTCAACTACGCCCGCGTGGGTGAGCTGGTCGGCTCGCTCAAGGGCGTGCTGAGCAAGCGCGGCACGGCCAGCCCGGACACCGCGACCAACTCGATCATCGTCACCGACACCAAGACCAACATCGACAACGTGGTCGATTTCGTCACCCAGCTCGACTTGCGGCCCAAGCTCGTCTCGATCCAGGCGAAGATCATCTTCGTCGACCGGACCGACCTCGAGCAGCTCGGCTTCAAGTACGACATCGGCAGCCGGACCCAGTTCTACAACTCGGTGGTGGGCCGTCCCGACCCGGCCACCGGCGGCCTCAAGCCGTACCCGCCGGTCATCAGCGTGGTGGACCTGGGCGGCAACCAGCTCGCGGCCGTCGGCAACGCCACTTCGATCATTTCCTCGCCGGCCATCGACCTCATGTTCTCGACGGCCATCGGCGGGTTCTCCTTCACCAGCTTCCTCCAGGCGCTGGAGACGGCGGAGCTCTCCGACGTACAGGCCGAGCCCACCATCACCACCCAGGACAACAAGCAGGCGACCATCCGGGTGGGTGAAGACATCCCGGTCCGCGTCATCGACGTGGCTTCGAGCCAGGCATCGGCCGGAACGGTGGCGCGCGCCAACGTGCAGTTCCGCGAGACCGGCATCAAGCTGCTGGTCACGCCGCACGTGACCAACGACGGACAGATCTCCCTCGATCTGGCCACCGAGCGCTCCAGCCTGCAGACCCTGACGGCTGCCGACCTCGGCTTCATCATCGCCAAGCAGGAGACCAAGAATCAGCTGCTCGTGGCCGACGGCGAGACCGCGGTGATCGGCGGACTCACGGTCACCACCGTGGAAAAACTCCGCTCGGGGATCCCGCTGCTCTCCTCGCTTCCGCTGATCGGCAGGCTCTTCAGCTTCTCGAGCACCAAAGAGAACCGCAAGGATCTCATTATCTTGGTGACGCCGAGAGTGCTGAGCGACGGCAGCGCCGCGGCGGTACCTCCGGAGTCCTGATCCCCAGTTTCGACTGGTGATTTGAGGGGCCCGGTGAAAGCCGGGCCTCGTCGTTTTTGGGGGAACGGCTAACGGCTAACGACGAGCGGCTACAGTGAGACTGCGATTCACGACCGCTGGCGAATCCCACGGGAAGACCCTCGTCGTCATCGTCGAGGGCCTGCCCGCCGGGCTGCCCGTGGCGGCGGCGCACGTGGACCAGCAGTTGGGCCGGCGCATGCAGGGATACGGCCGCGGTGCCCGGATGAAGCTGGAGCAAGACCGGATCGAATGGCTCTCCGGGGTGCGGGCGGGCGAGACCATCGGCTCGCCGGTGGCCATGCTGGTGCGCAATCTGGACTGGGCCAACTGGGAAGACGTGATGGCGGCGGAAGGGACGCCGGGCGACCTGCGCCGGCGCCGGGTAACCCGCCCGCGGCCGGGCCACGCCGACCTGGTCGGGGTGCTCAAGTACGAGCGGCTCGACGCCCGCGACATCCTGGAGCGCGCCAGCGCGCGGGAGACCGCGGCGCGCGTGGCGGCCGGCGCCCTGGCCCGTCGATTACTCGAGGAATTCGGCGTGGAGATCGGCAGTCACGTCGTCTCTCTGGGCGGGATCCACGCCGCGCCTCCCTCCCCACTGCCTGCTCCCTTGAACGACGCGGCCGACCGCTCGCAGGTCCGCGTGCTCGATCCCAAGGCGGAACCCCAGATTATCGCGCGCATCGACGCGGCCAAACAAGCCGGGGATACCCTGGGCGGCGAAATCGAGGTCGTAGCGCGCGGCGTCGTACTGGGGCTCGGCAGCTACGCGAGCTGGGACCGCAAGCTGGACGGACGCCTGGCGGGAATGCTGATGTCCATCCCTGCGGTCAAAGGCGTCGAGATCGGCATGGGGTTCCAGGCCGCGCGGGTCCCGGGGTCCGCGGTGCACGACCCGATCGAGGCCGCCGCCTCGGGTGATCCCGCGGTCGGTCCGAAAGGCGGCTTCCGCCGCCGCAGCAACAACGCCGGCGGACTCGAAGGCGGGATGACCACCGGCGAGCCGCTGGTGGTACGGGTGGCCATGAAGCCGATCTCGACGCTTATGTCGCCGCTCAAGACCGTCGATCTTTCCACCGGCGAATCCGCGAATGCGCAGAGCGAGCGCTCGGACGTGACTGCGGTCCCCGCTGTGGGCGTGATTGCCGAGGCGCTGGTGGCGCTGGTACTGGCCGACGCCATGCTCGAGAAATTCGGCGGCGATTCGCTCGCCGAGCTGCGCCGCAACTACGACGGGTATGTGGCGGGGCTGGGACAGCGCTGGAAGGAGCTGCAGAGCGGCGGACCGGCGCCGGAGTCGTGAAGCGGCCTCTCATCCTGGTGGGCCTGCCGGGTGCGGGCAAGACCACCGTGGGCCGGCGAGCCGCGGAAATCCTCTCCGCAGATTTCACTGACATAGACGAAGTGGTGGAGACCGAGACCGGGCGATCCATCGCGGCGATCTTCGCAGAGTCGGGAGAAGCCGAATTCCGCCTGCTCGAACGTCTCGCGATGGATCGGGCGCTGGCCCACCCCCCCCATTTAATCGCGGCAGGTGCCGGCTGGATCGCACAGCCGGGTAACCTG
>CAZYPO010000007.1:53075-55776 GCA_964649225.1 uncultured Gemmatimonas sp.
TCGGCGGGGGCCTGGCCGGCTCCGAGGCGGCCTGGGCGCTGGCCAACCGCGGCGTCAGCGTCACCCTCCATGAAATGCGGCCCGCGGTCGGAACCCCGGCCCATCAGACCGGGCGGCTGGCCGAGCTGGTGTGCAGTAACTCCTTCAAATCGGTGGAACTCACCAACGCCCACGGCCTGCTCAAGGCGGAGCTTCGTCTGCTGGGAAGCTTGCTGCTCGAGTGCGCTGATGCCGCACGGGTGCCGGGCGGGGCTGCGCTGGTCGTGGATCGGGAAGTGTTTTCCGCCGCGGTGGATGAACGGATCCGGGCGCACCCCAACATCCGCATCGAGACCGGCGAGGTGAGCGAACTGCCCGCGCCAGGGATCGTGGCCACCGGGCCGCTCACCTCGGAGCGCCTGACTGCGGCGATTGCAGCGCGCCTGGGGACCGAGTCGCTCGCCTTTTATGACGCGATCGCGCCGATTGTCAGCGACGACTCGCTGGACCAGGGGGAGCTGTACCGCCGTTCGCGCTACGAGAAGGGCGATGGCGATGACTACCTCAACGCCGCGCTCTCCCGTGAGCAATACGAGGCCTTCATCGTTGCGCTCACCGCGGCCGATCAGTTTCACGGTCACGAGTTCGACGCGGTGCCCTACTTCGAAGGCTGCCTCCCCGTGGAAGAAATGGCCAAGCGCGGCGTCGAAACGTTGCGCTTCGGACCGATGAAGCCGGTGGGCCTGGCCGATCCGCGCAGCGGCAAAGAGCCCTACGCGGTGGTACAGCTCCGCCGCGAGGACAAGGCCGGGCAGATGTGGAACCTGGTGGGCTTTCAGACCCGGCTGAGGATTCCGGAGCAGCAGCGGGTGTTCCGTCAGATTCCCGGACTGGCCCATGCGGAATTCCTCCGCTACGGCAGCATCCATCGCAACGCCTACATCAACAGCCCCGCGAGCCTGGGACCGGGCCTGGCGACGCGGGACGGCCCGCCGGTGTTCTTCGCGGGGCAGCTGACCGGTGTCGAGGGCTATACCGAGTCGCTGGGCACCGGGATCCTCGCGGGGATCAATCTGCACCGGTTGCTCTCGGCCAGGCCCATCGCGGTGCCGCCACCCACCACGATGCTCGGCGGGTTGCTGCGCTACTTGCGGGAGGCCGATCCCAGGCATTTCCAGCCCATGAACGCCAACTTGGGGCTGGTGGATCCGCTCCCGGGCAAGGTGAGGAAGGCCGACAAGCGTGCGGCCATCGCGGAGCGGGCGCTGGCGGATTTCGCGGCGTGGATGGGGACGCTGTGAAACAGCCGGACGGACTGTTGCTCCAATTCCTTACCCACCTGGAAAAGGAGCGCGACCAGTCCCCCCACACCATCAAGGCCTATCGCAGAGATCTCGGGTCCTTCGCGGAGTTTTGCGAGCGTTTCTACGGGGCGGGGTGGCGCTGGGCCCAGATCGATCGGCTCGGAGTGCGGGGATTCCTCGGCGAGCTCGACCGCCGCGGCCTGGCCAAGCGCTCGGCGGCGCGAGCCCTATCGGCGCTGCGCTCCTTCTATCGCTACCTGCAGGTGCATCACAACATCGCCAATGCGGTGGTGCGAGCGGTACGAACTCCGAAGGTGGACAAGCGCCTGCCGACCCATTTCCGGCGCGACGAGATGGAGGCGCTCTTTCTGCACGCCGAGGCGCTCGCGGAAAGCGGAGAGTTCACCGCGCTGCGCGACCTGGCGATGCTGGAGCTCTTCTACTCGAGCGGTCTCCGATTGTCCGAGCTGGCCGGGCTCGAGCTCCGCAACCTGGACTTGCTCACGGATCAGGTAAAGGTGCGCGGCAAGGGCCGCAAGGAGCGCATCGTCCCGGTGGGCGCAAAGGCGATCCAGGCCTTGCGGCGTTATCTTCTCGCCCGCGAGCTGGTGGCGCGGCGCCCCGGCGCGGATCGGGCCGCCGCGTTCGTCAACCGGAATGGGCGGCGCATCGGCGTCGGGACCGTGCAGCGGCGCATGCATCGGCTGTTCGATGCGGCAGCGGGCGGCGGGCGGCGGGTGCATTCACTGCGACACACTTTCGCGACGCATCTGATGGACGCTGGCGCCGATCTGCGCGCGGTGCAGGAGCTCCTGGGACACGCGTCGTTGAGCACCACGCAGATCTATACGCACACCAGTGTCGAGCGCCTGAAGCAGGTATACCGGCAGGCGCACCCGAGAGGAGGCTGAGGTGCCAACGTTTCACGGCACGACCATTCTCGCCGTCCGGAAAGACGGCCGGGTCGCGCTCGGCGGCGACGGGCAGGTCAGCATCGGTGATACCATCGTCAAGGCCACGGCCAACAAGGTCCGCACGCTCAAAGGCGGCAAGGTGCTGGCGGGGTTTGCCGGCTCGGTGGCCGATGCGCTCAACCTGTTCGAGCGGTTTGAGGAAAAGCTGGAGCGCTATCCGGGCAATCTGCCCCGGGCGTCGGTGGAGCTGGCGAAGGACTGGCGCAGTGACCGGATCCTGCGGCGGCTCGAAGCGCTGCTGGTCGTGGCCGATGTGGACCACAGCTACTTGCTCAGCGGCTCGGGCGAGCTGATCGAGCCCGACGACGGGATCCTCTCGGTGGGCTCGGGCGGGAACTACGCGCTCTCCGCGGCCCGTGCCCTGTATCCCAATCCGGCTTTCTCCGCACGCGACGTGGTGCAGCGGTCGCTGGAGATCGCCTCGGAGATCTGCGTGTTCACGAA
>CAZYPO010000007.1:55876-71804 GCA_964649225.1 uncultured Gemmatimonas sp.
CTTCCTCCCTGCTCCCTGCTCCCTGACCAATGACCGAACCGGCCCCCCCGCCCGAAACCCAGCCGCTTCCCTGGCTGGAGGAAATGCCGCCGCGGCAGATCGTCGCGGAGCTGGATCGCTATATCGTGGGGCAGGATCCCGCCAAGCGGGCCATCGCAATCGCGGTGCGGAACCGCTGGCGCCGGATTCAGGCGCCGGATCCGATGCGGGAGGAAATCACCCCCTCCAACCTCATCCTGATCGGACCGACCGGAGTGGGAAAGACCGAGATCGCCCGCCGGCTGGCGCGGCTGGCGGGCGCGCCCTTCGTCAAGGTCGAAGCCTCCAAGTTCACCGAAGTGGGGTACGTGGGCCGGGATGTCGAGGGCATGGTGCGCGATCTGGTAGACGCGGCCGTCAACCTGGTTCGCACCGAGCGGGAAGACGAGGTCTACCCCCAGGCGGAGGCCCGGGCCGACGAGCGGATCCTGGACCTGCTGCTGCCGCCACCGCCTCCCGGTACCGGACCCACGGACGCAACGCCCTCAGCCGAAGACGAGAGCCGCCGCCGCTCGCGCGAGAAGCTCCGGGCCCTGCTGCTGGAAGGGAAGCTCGACGACCGGGAGGTCGAGATCGAGGTCAGCCCGCAAGGCTACCCCCCCATGGACCTGATGCAGCCGCCCCAGGGCATGGAGGGGACCGACTTCAACTTCACCGAGTGGCTGCAGCAGATGCTGCCCAGAGGCAAGAAACGGCGTACGGTCCGGGTGCCAGAAGCGCGCCGCATCCTGGTGGACGAAGAGCTCAAGCGCATGGTGGATCACGACGACGTAGTCAACGAAGCCCTGGACCGCAGCGAGAACCACGGCATCGTGTTCATCGACGAGATCGACAAGATCGCGGGGGAGCGCAATACCAGCGGGCCCGATGTCTCCCGCGAGGGCGTGCAGCGCGACCTGCTCCCCATCGTCGAAGGCTCCACGGTGCAGACTCGCTACGGCTACATCCGGACCGATCACATCCTTTTCATCGCCGCCGGCGCCTTCCACGTTTCCAAGCCATCGGACCTGATTCCGGAGCTGCAAGGCCGTTTCCCCATCCGGGTCGAGCTGGCTCCGCTGGTCGAGCAGGATTTCATTCGGATCTTGACCGAGCCGGAGAATGCGCTGACTAAGCAGTATGCGGCCCTGGTGAGCGCGGAAGGGGCCGCGCTCGAGTTCACCACCGACGCCATCCAGGAAATCGCTCGGGTCGCGCGGGTGGCCAACGAGCGGATGGAGAATATTGGCGCGCGGCGCCTCCACACCGTGATGTCGACGCTGATGGAGGAAGTCCTGTTTGAGCTGCCCGACTGGCCCGAAAAGCGAATCGTCTTCGACCAGGCCCGGGTCAAGGATCGGCTGGCCAAGGTCCTGGGCGATGACGACCTCAGGAAATACATTCTCTGAGCCCTGCGCTGAGCTAAGGGCGCGCGCTCGTCTTCAGCGAGAGCAGCAATCCTACCAGGGCAGCTCCCAACGCCACCAGCGCCACGCGCAGCCAGGCAGTCTCCACTACCCAGAGCACCGAAATCGCGAAGCCCCCGATTATCGTGGCGATTCCCAGGACCTTGCCGCGCAGCGAGATGGCGCGGTGCTCTTCCCAATCACGCACCGGGGGGCCGAAAGTCGGATGCGCCAGCAGTTTGTTCCTGAGCGCGGGGTTGCCGCGGGCGTAGCACCACGCAGCGGCAATCATGAACACCACGGTGGGCATGACGGGGAGGAACAACCCGACCACCCCAAGCGCGACCGAGAGGTGGCCGAGGCCGACGTACAGCTTGCGATTCAGCAACGACTCGGCACTACGGCTTCAGTAGCGGAGTCAAATCGGCTCGTTGCGGCCCGCTGGCCGGCTTGAGGTACTTGTCGAGCCAGTGCAGCTCGTTCAGCATGCGGTGCACGTTGTTCCAGGAGCCCGCGATGCCGTGGGGCTGGCCGGCGTACTGAATCACCTTCGCGGGCACTCCGTTCTTCTTGAGCGCCACGAACATCTGCTCGGCCTCCGAGTAGGGCACCCGCTGGTCGATCTCGCCATTGATGAAGAGGGTGGCCGCCCTGACCCGGTTGGCATAGCTGAGCGGAGACTGGCGCATCATCAGCTCGCGCGCCTTGGGATCCCACGGGGTGCCGTAGAACTCGGTTTCCTTGGTCCGCGCGATGTCGGCGGTGCCGTAGTCGCTCACCCAGTTCACGATGCCGGCGCCGACCGCGGCCGCGGCAAAGCGGTCGGGATTCTGGGTGATCAGCCAGTTGCTCATGAAGCCGCCGTACGAATGCCCCACCGTGCCGACCCGCTTGCGATCGATGGGAAAGCGGGCGATGACGTAATCCACCCCCGCCATCACATCCTCGCCATCCTTGTTGCCCCAGCCGCCCCAGGTGGCCCAGAGGAATTTCTCACCATACCCGGTGGAGCTGCGGAAGTTGGTGGTGAGCACGAAGTAGCCGTTGGCCGCGAAGTACTGCAGCTTGAAGTTGAAGTCGTAGCCCATCGCGCTGTGCGGTCCACCGTGGCTGAAGACGATCAGCGGATAGGGACCGGCGTCGGGGCGGTAGTCGTGCGGAGCGTAGAGCCAACCCTCGATCGGTGTCCCGTCCTTGCTCTTGTAGAGCAGTCGCTCCGGCCGGTTCAGCGCCACCTCGTTGGTGAACCCGTCGTGCAGGTGGGTGAGTTGGCGCTCGTTGCCCCCATCGATGTCGGCGATGGAGATCTCCGCGGGCGATTCCAGCCTGCCCACCAGGAACGCCATCCGGGTCAGGCCACGGTCGAACGCAAGACCGGTGATGCGCCGCTCGCCCCGCGTCACTTGTTCCACCGGACCACCGCCCGACGCCACGCGGAAGAGGTGCTGGGTGCCCCCGATGCCGCCGGTGAAGTAGACGTAGCTGCCGTCCGGGCTCCAGCGCGGTGCCGAGGGGAGGTACTCCCAATCGGCGGTGAGGACGCGTTCGAGCCCGCCGGAGGCCGGCAGCAGGACCAGGTCCGTCGCGCCGCCGTGGTCCAGCTTGCGCGCGATGACCGCGTCGGTGGAGAGCTGGCGGGTGGAGAGAATCCAGCGGCCGTCGGGCGAATAACTCGCGGCCGAGTAGTCGTAGTCGAGATCCCGCGTGAGACGGCGCACCGTGCCGTCGAGGGACACGGACCAGATCTGGCCGTGCTCATAGCGGAGCTCGTCGCGATAGCTGGAGTCGGCGGTGAACAGGAGCGCCGAGCCGTCGGGGCTCCACTGGGTGCCTTGGGGGCGCAGCCCCAGCCGGGTGAGCTGGCGGTCCTCGCCATCCCAGGAAGGCGCGAGGAAGATTTCCTGCGATGGATTGACCGCGGGATCGGTCGGGTTGGGGATCGGGAAGTCGGACCCGTCGCGCTGGAACTTGAGCCAGTCGAATTCGCGGCCCTTGAAGCGTACCTGATGGCGCAGCTCGAAATCGGAGCGGTCGACCCGGGGCGGGTTGGGTGGTGGTGGCGTATTGCGGATCGTCGCGGTCCACTTGCCGTCGGGGCTGGGAAGCCCGATCCCGGCGCGTGAGTCCCCTCGTCCAGCACGTCCCGGCGGCGACCCCGGCGCCGCTTCGGTGAGCGCTTCCGGCGACTGGGGGTCCAGGCTCCAGCTCTTGCCGCCTGCCGTGAAGCGCAAGCGGCCGTCCGCGAGCCATTCCGGATTGGTTGCGTGGCTACCCGCTGCGCTGACCCGACGAGCCGGCGCAGCGGCATCACCCGCCACCAGCCACACCTCGCTGGAATCGCCGTTGGTCGCCTCGATCCGGGTGCTCACCGTGAACGCGACCCAGTGTCCGTCGGGAGAAAGCGCCGGGGCGCCGACTGTTTTGATGCGATAGTAGTCCTCGATGGCGAGCGGGTGGCCGGCGCTCCTGCCTTGTGCCGTGCCGAGGCACGGAAGCAGCGCACCCAGACTCAGGACGACCGTCAGTGGGAGGCTGCGAACCTTGTAGTTCATGACTCAGTTTATCCCATCCGCATGATTTTGGAAGCCAGCCGCCCGCGTGATCGGACCTGCCGGATTGGGCAGGTGGGTGCTACACTCTTATGCCATTTTGACACCGAACGGCGAGAACAGGGCCCCGAAAGGCAACCATGGCTGAAGAGCTCAAGCGAACTCCCCTTGCCGACGTCCACCGCGCGCTCGGCGGCAAGATGGTCCCGTTTGCGGGGTGGGAGATGCCGGTGCAGTACCCCACGGGTATCATCGCCGAGCATCTGGCGGTGCGGAACGGCATCGGGGTGTTCGACGTCTCGCACATGGGGGAATTCGAGGTGACCGGGCCGGACCGCAACGCGTTCGTCAACCGGATCACCTGCAACGACGTGAGCGCGCTGGATACCGGCGCGGTGCAGTACTCGGGGCTGCTCACCCCCGAGGGCACCTTCGTGGACGACTGCACCGTGTATCGCTTCGACGACCGGCTGATGCTCACCGTGAATGCATCCAACCGTGCCAAGGCCTGGGAGCACATCGTCGACCAGAAGCAGGCCGGCAGCGTCAACGTGCGGCTGCGCGACATCTCCGACGCGACCGGGCTGCTTGCGGTGCAGGGCCCCAAGACCCAGGCGATGCTGCAGCCCCTCGCCGGCATCAAGCTCGACAGCATCGGGTATTACCGCTGTGAGCAAGGCAAGCTCGCCGGGATCCAGTGCTTCGTCTCGCGCACCGGGTACACCGGGGAGGATGGCTTCGAGGTCTACTGCCGCTGGCGCGACACGGTGGCGCTCTGGGACGCGGTCGGCAAGGCCGGCGCCGTGCCGATCGGGCTGGGTGCGCGCGATTCGCTGCGGCTCGAGATGGGCTACGCCCTCTATGGGCAGGAGATCGACGAGACCATCACGCCGCTCGAAGCCGGGTTAGGCTGGATCGTCAAGCTCGACAAGGGATCCCCCTTCCTGGGTTTGCAGGCGCTCAAGGCGCAGAAGGCGCGCGGCGTGACCCGCAAGACCGTGGGCTTCCGGCTGCACGGACGCGGCATCGCGCGGCACGGCTACCCGGTGTGGCATGAGGGCAAGCAGGTGGACCTCGTGCGCAGCGGGGGCCAGAGTCCTTCGCTCGGCTATGCGATCGGCACCACGATGCTGCCGGCCGCCGCGGCCAGGCTCGGAACCCGTTTCGAGGTGGAATGCCGCGGCGAGAAGATTCCGGCCGAAGTGGTCAGGCGGCCGTTCTGGACCCAGGGGAGTGTCCGAAAAGGTGGCTGAGCGGGAGTCCCACCGCCCGCCGGTTCGCGTCGGGGTCCTCACCATCTCCGACGCCGGCTCCCGCGGCGAGCGGGCGGATACCTCGGGCGACCGGATCGCGGCATGGGTTACCGCGCGAGGTTTCGAGCTCGCGGGCCGCCAGCTGGTGTCCGACGACACAGTGGAGATCGTGCGCGTGCTGCTCGAATGGGTGGACGGCGAGAGCTGCGACGTGATCCTTACCACGGGCGGCACCGGGCTCACACCGCGGGACGTGACGCCGGAGGCCACCCGGGCGGTGCTCGAGCGAGAGGCGCCGGGGATCGCGGAAGCGCTCCGGGCCGCCGCGCTGCCGAAGTTTCCCCGCGCCGCGCTCTCCCGCGGGTTGGCGGGAGTCAGAGGAAAGAGCTTGATCGTGAATCTTCCCGGCAGCCCCAGCGGCGTGGCTGACGGGCTCGCGGTGCTGGAGCAGTGGCTCGAGCATGCAGCGGAGCTGGTGCGGGGGGAGAGGACTGACCACGTGACCGGTGACCCGTGACCCATAGGAGCGGGGTCTGGCGAGCGCTCGCGCTGGGGCTCCTGGTGATCCTGCTCCTGGCCTCGGCGTACAACGGGCTGGTCGAGGGGCTGAACGCCATCCACTACGCCGACACGCCCGGAATGCAGGTCGCGACGGTCACCCGGCTGAGTCTCACCGCCGGGCTCGCACCGGTCGTGTACGGCGCGCAGCCGCTCCGCACCGGCGTGCTCACTGGACTGGCCTCCGCGCTGCTGTTCGGCCTCGTGGTCTGGGCGTGGCGAAAGACCAGCCGCAGCCCGTAACTCTCCCAACGGAGTTCCGATGGCAGCCCAGATTCTCGTGACCATGGCCGACCTTGAGACCGCGGTACCACTCAACGCGGCCCTGGAGGCGGCGGGATTCAGCACCGCCATGGTCAGTGCGCTGGACGACGCTCCGGCGGCGATGCGGCGCGAGCAGCCCGATCTGCTGATTCTCACCGGCGCGGTGCACGAGCCCCCCGCCCTCCAGCTCGCCCGGATGGCGCGCGAGTCGGAGATGTACACCCTCGCCCTGCTCGAACCCACCGACTCGGAACGCGGCGAGCGGCTAGCCCGGCTCGGCGCCACCGCGGTGCTGACCAAGCCGATCAAGCCGGATGAGGCAGTCGCCACCGCGCGCCGGCTGATCGAGCGGCGCCGGCTGCAGCAGCACACCGGGATCGCCGGGCAGAGCCCCGCCATCCACGAGGTGCTGGTCAAGATCGAGCAGATGGCCCCGGTCTCGAGCACCGTGCTGATCCAGGGCGAGTCGGGCACCGGGAAGGAGCTGGTCGCCAAGGCGCTCCACGACCTCTCGCCCCGCCGCGGCAAGGCGTTCATCGCGGTCAACTGCTCGGCGCTGCCGGAGACCCTGCTCGAGTCCGAGCTGTTCGGGCACGAGAAAGGGGCGTTCACCGGCGCCGCCGAGCGGAGGCTGGGGCGCTTCGAGCTGGCGGACCAGGGCAGCATCTTCCTCGACGAGATCGGCGACATCCCGCTCAGCGTCCAGGTCAAACTGCTCCGCGTGCTGGAGAGCCGGAGCTTTTTCCGCGTGGGAGGGACGCAGCCGATCAAGGTGGACGTGCGGGTGATCGCCGCGACCAATCGCGGTTTGCGCGAACGCGTTGCGCTCGGCGAGTTCCGCGAGGATCTCTACTATCGGCTGAGCGTGCTGAACATTTACCTCCCGCCGCTGCGGGAGCGGCGGGACGACGTTCCGCTGCTGGTGCGCCGGTTCATCCGCGAATTCGCCAAGACCCACGATCGTCCCTTCCGCGGCATCACCGCGGAAGCCCTGCAGCGCCTGGTGGAGGCCCCCTGGCCCGGCAACGTCCGCCAGCTCCGCAACCTCATCGAGTCGATGGTGGTGCTGGCGCCGGGCACCGAGATTCGGGCTTCCGACATTCCCGCGGACATCCTGGAGGGGGCACCCACCCTTTTGCCGGTACCGGCCCATGGACCCGGTGGTCGGGCCATCGCGGGCCAGGAGCTGGAGTTCATTCTGCGGGGCCTGATTGACCTGCGGATGCAGGTGGAGGAGCTGCGGCGGCGGCTCGACGAGCGGCCAGGAAAGGTACAGGTCATTGAGGTCCCGGAGAGCGCCCTGAGCCCCATTTCGATCGAACCGGGGGAGCCCCAGCCCCCCCAGGAAGTGATCTACCGCCCTGGCATGACAATGGCTGAAGTAGAAAAGGCAACCATTACTGCAGTCCTGCGCGAGTGTCAAGGAAATAGACGGCAAGGTGCGGCCAGGCTGGGGATCGGTGAGCGAACATTGTATCGCAAAATCAAAGAGTTCAAACTCACGTAACCTCTGGCGCTGTCATAACTTGAGTCACATGGGCGCTTGACAACGCGAAGGCAATCGGCAATGTTGAGACTACCGACCGCGTGAATTTTGTCATCGACAGCGACGCCTGCGTCGCCTGCCTGGCTTGCGTTCGGGTTTGCCCGACCAATGCAATCGCGGTCACCCCGGACGCCTCCATGGTCCGGGTGATCGATGAGGCCTGTATTCGCTGTGGTCTCTGTGTTCCCGAATGCCCGCACGACGCGGTGCTGGTGTCGGGAGAGCTGGGCCGGGCGGTGGCGATCGCCGCCGAGGGCACCGGGGTGTTGATCCTGGGCACCGAGAGCGCCGCGCACTTCTACCCGGTGCTTCCCGAGCAGGTGGTCAACGCGTGTTACGCGGCGGGATTCCGGGTGGTGTCGCGCGGGGTGATTGGCGACGAGCTGGTGGCGGGGGAATACCTCCGCCTGTGGCGCAACAATCGCTATGGCACGCTGATCCGCTCGACGGATCCGGTGGTGGTGGACGCGATCCGGAGCGGCTATCCCGAGCTGGTGCCGTTCCTCGCTCCCGTGGCGACCCCGCCGGTGGCGGAAGCACGCTACCTGCGCTCGCTCTACTCGGAGAGCATCAAGCTGGTGTACGCGGGGGTCTCCGCGTCGCCCGGGGCGCCGGAGATCGACGCCTGGGTCACCTTCGAGGATCTGGTCGAGCTGCTGCGGCTGCGGGGGGTGACGGCGGCGGCGCAGCCCACGGTGTTCGCCCGGCTGCCGCAGGAGCGGAGGCGGCACATCTCGGCGGCGGGGGGCATGCCGCTGGCCTTGCTCGAGGAGCTGCGCCAGACCAGTAAACGGTTCCACAAGGTGCGGGGCCTGAGCTCGCTGCCGGCGCTCGCCCGCGCGATCGCGGTCGACAAGCTGGAGTTGGGCTTCGTGGACATCCTGGCCTCGGAAGGGGCCCTGGATCATCCGCTCTCGGGACCGCGGGAAGAGCTTTACTGGCGTCGCTCGGTGGTCCAGAGCAGCGAGCCGCCCCGGAGCCTGATGCCGGTGGTGGAGCCCGGCGTAGTTGCAAGCATTGGCGCGGTGTTCGATATCAAGCCGCGGCGTCAGGTCGCCGATGCGGCGGCGGTCCAACAGGTTTTGAAGACAATCGGGCTGGGCCCCAATGGCCGGCCGTGGGACTGCCGGGCGTGCGGGTACGCCACCTGCCGCGAGTTCGCGGAGGCGGCGGCGCTGGGCCGGGCTTCGATGAAGCAGTGTACGCCGTACCAGGAGCGGCGGGCCGACGAATCGCAGCGGGAGGCGGCGACCGATCTGCTGACCGGTCTGGCCACCTTCCGGGTCTTGCGGGACCGGCTGACCCAGGAAGTCGAGCGCAGCAAGCGGAGCGGCGAGCGCTTCACGGTGCTGTTCCTCGACCTGGACCGGCTGAAAGAGATCAACGACGCGTACGGGCACGAGGCGGGTAACGAGGTCTTGAAGGCGGTGGCGCAGGAGGTGCGCTCCGCGGTTCGCGCCTCGGACCTGGCGGCCCGTTACGGCGGCGACGAGTTCGTGGTCATCCTGACCCGGACCCAGCAGGACGGGGCGGAGCGGGTGGCGGAGGCGCTGCGCGAGGGCATCGAGAACGTGGGCCGGAGGCTGGGGTATCCACTCGGCTCGGTCACGGTGAGCGTCGGGATCGCGGAGTTCGATCCGGCCCATCCCTCGAGCGGCGACTTGCTGGTGAATGCGGATCGGGCGCTGTATCGGGCCAAGGCCGCCGGCAGAAATACGGTCGCGTGACCAGTGACCGGTAACGACAGGAGATTCAGTCAGTGAGCGGACCTTCAGCATCGCGCCCGACCGAACCGGTGCGACCCTTGCCACCGGCGGCGGAGAGCATGCCGGACCCCTGGGGAATCCGGCGGGCAGAGAATCTGCTCACCTCTCTCGAGGGCGTGCTCTCGGCGCGGGTGGTGACGACCCCGCTGGGCGAGGTGAGCGAGGTCCACATCCTGGCGCAGGCCGGGTTGCCGGCCAAGCAGCTGGTGCGGAACATCGAATCGGCGCTGCTGGCCCAGCTCGGGCTCCGGGTGGACCATCGCAAGATCAGCATCGCGCAGACTGCCGACGTCAGGCCGATCGAGACCCTGGACCGTCATGCGGTGCGGGAGCGCTCGCTGATGCGGGCGGTCCTGTTCGAGGGGCTGACGCTGCAGCCCGGCCGGCGGCCGCAGCGCTCGCTGGTGCAGGTGGTGCTCACTGCCGGGGGGAAGTCGGAGGGGGCGGAGGAAGAAGGCGCCGATACCATGCGGGGTCGGGTGGAGGCGGCGGCCAAAGCGACGGTGGCGGTGCTGGACCGCAGGCTCAGCAAGGGCTCGATGCTGCTGGAGGGCGCTCGGGTGATTCAGGCCCTCGACCGGGAGGTGGTGTTCGTGACGGTTCAGGCGGTGAATGGCAGAGATTCGGTGCTGCTCACGGGGACGGCGGAGGTCAGGCAGAGCCCGGAGCGCGCGGCGGTATTGGCGGTGCTGGATGCAACCAATCGCTGGAGTGAATTGAGGCGGCTGGCGTAGGCGGGCCGTAAGCTCTAGCGCAGTGGACGGATTGGTGGTAGCTCAACCTCAAGCGAGAAAGAAAGGAACGGACTAAAGGGAGGAGACCCCGGTCTTCGTGGAGCACGAGCGGAGACGAGCGGGTACAACTGAGCGGAGCGTCTGGCGGCCATAGCGGGGCCTGCCACTTCCCGAAGGACAAAGACACCAAGAGGGGAGGTGACGCTCATGATCAGCTGGCTCGCAGCAGCAGCTTTCGGCTTGGGACGGTTCGTTGAGGGACTGTTCTTCGCTGAAGGCGCGGACTGGCACTAAACAAGTCCGAGGTCTGCCTCCCATGTCTTTTGGCCATGAGTAGCTCTCGACGCATCAACGCTTATGTCACTTTTGTCGTGATTCTGTCGATCACGATCATGGCCGCCGCCTGGCGGCAGCATTTGCAATTCCCGGGGATTTGGCCGAGCCTGGTTCTCCTCCTTGTAGCGTTCCTATTACAGATCTCGGCCACGACCGTCCGGGGAGGGGATGCGAAAGGCTCCCTCTCCTTCATCATACATCTGGCAGGCGGAGTTCTTTTCGGTGCATTCTGGGGTGGTGCGCTTGCGGCAGTTTCCACTGGCTTCAGTCAGGCCGTTGCGAGGCGGGAGCCGATCAAGGCCTTGTTCAACGTCTCTCAACGCACTCTCTCACTCGCCTCGGCCATCTTGGTGTACGGGCTACTCGGCGGCTCTCTCTCTCCAGCTTACCTGACACCCGGTGGATCTTGGATACCCCAGGACGTGGTGCGTCAAGTCCTCGCATTCTTCGCCGCGGCGGTAGTCTATTTTGCACTCAATTCTGTCCTTGTAAGCGGGGCCGTCGCTATCAGTCGAGGGAAGTCTCTCCGTCAAGTTTGGGCCACGGGCTTCCTGTGGGTACTCGGTTATGATATCGGGGCCAGCACCCTAGCTCTCCTCGTGGCTTGGATTTTCCTGAGATTTGATAGCCCGGACGGCCTCTCGAAGCTGGCGTTTCTCGCGATCTTTCTTCCACTCATCGCCGCGAAGCATGTTTATTCCAAGCTTAACACGCTTCAAAGCTTGTACGATGAACTCGACGGAGCGTATGAAAAGCTTGAGCTAAACGTCCGCGAACAGCTTGAAATGATGGTGAAATCTATCGAGGCGAGAGATCCCTATACGTCGGGCCATTCCCGTCGAGTCGCTGCTCTTTCCAAGGCGATCGCGCAAGATTTGGGCATCGACTCGAAACTCACTGATGAGATCGAAAACGCTGCGCTGCTCCACGATGTAGGCAAGATTCACGAAGAATTCGCTCCACTCCTCTCCAAGGAAGGGCGCTTGACTGAGGAGGAGTGGGAGATCATGAAGACCCACGCAACGAAGAGCGCAGAGCTGGTCGCGCTATTCTCACGCTTCCAAGGCAACGTCTTGGAGAGTGTCAGGTGGCATCATGAGCGCTGGGATGGAAAGGGCTACCCGGATGGAATTGTGGCAGACAAGATTCCGCTGGGGGCTCGAATCATCATGATTGCCGATACAATCGACGCGATGAGCACGGATCGGCCGTATCGGAAAGCCCTGTCCTTCGAAAAGGTTGTTTCGGAATTGATAAAATATCGCGCCATCCAATTCGATCCGTCACTTGTTGATGTGACCATCAACTCGGTAACGGTGCGACGCCTCGTCTCAGACAAGGACTTTTTGGCGGAACAGACAGATTCGATCAAATCCGGCGGTCGGAAACCGATGCGTCCCGCACTGCGTTCCCAGAAGAGTTTTTGGGAAGGAATCCGCTCGGCTTCAATTGGGGAGTCTTAGTCCAAGCTGCTTTAGGTATCTGGAGCATTGCACCGGTAAGCGGGCAAGCTCAACACGTGCTTTGCAGGCTACCTTCTCAGATTCTGATTCGTTTCCGCTCCCGAGCAGCCCGAAGCAGCAGAGAACCTCTGCGCGATCTAGGGCGTCCAATCGGTCGATTCTCGAATAGAGTGACTTGAGCAGGGCCTTTGCCGCCTTCGTTTTGCCGTCTCTCACGAGAAACATCGTGTTCCATCGAGCGAACTTCCCTTCGAAGGCAGTCGAGAGTGGGCTATCCGCTGAACTTCTAATCTCTTGCACCACACTCAGCGCTTCATCTTGTTTGTGGAGGAGCCAAGTGATATCAGCGACCCAGAGTAGTATCGCCTGGCGCACCCAAGGGATTTGAATCTCTCCTATCATCTCACGGAGAGAGCAGAGGGCGTTGGCCGCATCGCCATTCTGCCTAGAAGAGAGGCATGCTAGGGAATACTGCGCGATCGCGAAGACTCGATCGTACGATCCAGGAGCGCTCCTGTGAGAATGAGCTTTGGCCAACGTTGCCCATTTAAGATCCTGTTCTATGGAACCTAGCCGTCGATGACAAAGCGAGAGATTGGAGGCGGCTACGCACATCGATGCTGTGTGGTCGAGTCGAAGAGCAGCACTGTAAGCGAGTTCCAGCGGTCTTACAGCGCCTCCATAGTTCCCTGTGAGGGAGGCGATGGCTCCCAGACCGATCTGAACGGAGACAAATGTTGTATCACTAACATTGCCATCCTTCAGGATTCTGGCAGCAGCGAGTGTCTCGGGTAGACCATAGCCGTTTACACGCCCATGGTAGGATGTCATCGCCCTTGCCAAAAGCAGTTTTCCAACATGTCGATGGTCGAGCCCGTCAACCGGCAAATCCTCGACTGCGTGGCGCGTAATTGCGATCAAATGTGGCTCACGGAGTATCCCTGCGAGAAAGGCGGCGGAGAGACCCGACTTGATCCTGGTCGGCAAATGGCAATAGTGTCGCGCCCCGTCAACGAAAGTCTTTGCAATGCCAGGCAAGTCCTCGACTGTGAAGAGTCCAAGGCGACGTCGACTCTCCATTTCGGAGACCTTCATTGCCTCAGCAAGGTGGCCCTCCGCATCGGCGCTCTCACGTATCGAGTCAATACACTCCAACGCCTCCCTCCACTCTCCCATCTCCTGATACGTCTCCGCCAGCAACAACGTCGCCTCCGCCTTCGCCCGGCCCTTGAGCTGCCCGAGCGCCGAGGAGAGGGCGCGCGCCGCCTCGTCCGGCGCCCCATGGATGATCGCGTCGCGAGCGCCATTCATCAGGTAGGGCGTGGCCTCCTCGCGCCGCCGAGCCCGGATGCAGTGCCACGCAATCTCCAGCCCCGGAACCGTCTCGCCCCGGGCAACCGCCGCCAATAGCCGATCCGCCACGCCGTGATGCAGGCGCACCCGGGCCGCCGTGGGAATCTTGAGATAGAGCCTGGCCCGAATCAGCTCGTTGACAAACTCGAGTCCCCGCTCGGTATTCCGGAGCACTCTCTGCTGCACCAGCTCCGACAGCGCACCCATCGTCTGCGCCAGCGTGAACTCCAAGACCTCGAAGCACTCCAGCTCGTTCAGCCGCGGCCCCAGAATCGCAGCGAGATACAGCGCGACGCGGGTCCGCGGCGTCATCGCGGGCAGCATCCGCTCGATCAGCCGGTCGTACCCGATGGCCTCCAGCGTGGAGCCCGGGACATCATCCCCCATGGCGGGAAGCAGCACCGCAAGCGCCGCATCTCCATGGGTCAGCCAGTCCTGCGTGAGCAGCTCCAGCGCCAGGGGATTGCCGCCGGCCGTGCGCAGGATGGCGCGCCGCTCCGGCGAGCCAGGCTGCTTGCCCGCCCCATTCAAGAGGGCGCCCAGCAGGTCCTCGCACTCCCCCTCCGCCAGGGGCGCCAGGTCGACCCGCTCGAGCGGCAGATACGAGACGCCCTGGCGCATCCTGGCCGCCTGCGGCGACTCATCGGGCTCGGGCGGCCGGCCCGAGAGGACCACCATAAGCCGATCGTTCACGGCTCGCCGCAACACCAGGTGCAGTACGCTCAAACTCGCCTCGTCGGAGCGCGGATAATCATCCACGATCAGGACGATGGGCTGCTCCTCCATGATGGCATCGAGCAGCGCGAGCGTCCCCTCGGCGAAGTGCAGGCGCGCGGCTTCGCCCTCTGTCTGGCGCGGAGCCGGCAGGTGGGGAAATCTCTCCCGGACCTTCGGGACGATGCGCGCCACCTCCGCGAGCGATTCCGGCGCGGTTCCCACCACCCCCGGCTGGTCGAGCAGACTGGTCACCAGCGCGCCGATCATCCCGAACGCGATCCGCTGCTCCAGCTCGAAGCACTGCACCCGGGCCACCGCTGCGCCCTCCAGCGCCGCGGCGGCGGCGAAACGCATCGCGAGGGTGGACTTGCCGATGCCCGTCTCGCCCGTCAGCAGCACGTGACGGGTGTTGAGCTGCGTGGTGCGCTCCCACGCCTCGAAGAGGACGCCATACTCGGCTGCGCGTCCGATGAAGCGTTCGGCGAACCGGCCGTTGCTCTCCCGGAGCTGCACCGGCCGTGAGGGCGACTCGATGCCGCGGCGCAGCCGCATCGCCATCGCCTCGAGAAACTCCGAGGGCGCGGCGCCCAGCTCCCGGCCAAGCTCGCGTTTCCAGTCCTCGAAAACCCGGAGTGCGCTCACGCGATCACCCTGCATGGCGAACGCCTCCATCCGGGCTCTCACCCCTTCCTCGGTGAGCGGATCGAGGGCCAGCAGCCGGTCCGCCATCGCCAGCATCCCCGACAGGTCCGCGGAGCGCCGAGCCTGGTCGACCAGCATCAGGATGCCGGCTTGGATCAAGGGGAGCAGCTGGGCGTGACGGCGGTCCCGCCAATGCTGGAATGCCGGCGCATCTTCGATCTGAAAACCCCGCAGAAATCCATCGACCTCGAGCGGCGCGGCGGTCTCACCCCCGAGGATATCTCCCGCCTCGAGCCGTTCGAGATCGAGGCTCAGCCGAGGCGCCCGGAATCGCACTTCCGCGTGGTTGCCCTTGATGCAGTCCGCTCCAAACAGGCCGCGCAGCACCGAGAAGGCCATGGAAAGCGAATGGCGGCTGTTCTCCTCGGGCACGCCGGGCCAGAGCAGCTCTGCCAGCTCACCGCGGAAATACAGCGCCCGCCCATCCAACACCAGGTAAATGAGCAGGGCCAAGTGCTTGCGCACCTTGAGCTTGACCGGTCGGCCATCGGGCCGGTGCAGCTCCGGAAACCCCATCAGCTTGAGGTAGTACACTTCCGCCATAGTCGGCTCCCGCGCGCGCTCCACTCGTCCCCCGGGCGCGGGAGATAGTACGGATCGAGGCGAAAACCACCAAATCGGGAGGACTATTCCGCGCGAGTTCCTTTGAGGATTTACGCGCGCTGCAGGCGGAGAACGACCAAGTTGGCCCGGGTTACTCCGGCTTCTCCGTGAGCACCCGCTCGATGCGCCGATCCGGGATCAGCCACATCAGCGCGACCAGGGCGTACAGGGCGCAGGACTCCCAGGGGGCCACAAACGCGAGGGAAATGGCCACGGCGTAGATCACGATGGAAAGCTTGCCCTTGAAATCCCGCCCCACCGCCGCGGCGAGCGCGGAATCGGCCGGATGGTGCGCGACGAGCGCGCGGGTCAGGATGTAGTACGCGCACGCGGCGCAGATCAGCACCACCCCGTAGGCCGCGACCGGCCACGACGCGAAGCGGCTCGCGCCCATCCAATTGGTGACGAACGGAACCAGGGTGAGCCAGAACAATAGATGCAGATTGGCCCAGAGGATGCCCCCGTTGACCCGGGTGACGGCCTGCAGCAGATGGTGATGGTTGCTCCAGTAGATCCCCAGGAAGATGAAGCTCAGCACGTAGCTGACCAGCGCGGGCAGCAGCCCCCGCAACGCCGCAACGTCCGCGCTCTCCGGCCGCCGCAGCTCCAGCACCATGATGGTGATGATGATCGCGATGACGCCGTCGCTGAACGCTTCCA
>CAZYPO010000008.1:0-6774 GCA_964649225.1 uncultured Gemmatimonas sp.
TACTTGTTGCGGTCGTAGACGCCGCCCTGCTCCATGGAGGCGCTCCAGACCGGCTTGCCCGCCCGGCCGCGCTTGGTCTTGATGACGATCACGCCGTTGGCGGCGTCGGTGCCGTAGAGCGTCGAGGCCGACGGGCCTTTGACCACGTCGATCGACTCGATGTCCTCGGGGTTGAGGTCGTTGACGCGGCTCGGGTTGGTGCCGCCAATGCCGATCGCGGAGGAGTTGACCGCGCTCGCGACGCGAATCCCGTCCAGCACGTAGATCGGCTCGTTGGAAAGCGAGAGCGAGCTGGCTCCGCGGATCCGCACCCGCGCGCCGGAGCCGGTGAGATTGCCGGGCAGCACCTGCACGCCGGGGGCCTTGCCGACCAGCAGGTCGTTCATGTTGGTGATGGAGGACGTCTTGACCAGGTCGGCGACGTCCACGGTCGACACCGAGTTGCCCACTTCGCGCTTGGCCTGGTCGCCGGTAGCGGTGACCACGACCTCGTCCAGCGAGTAGGGCGTCAGCACGAGAGAGAAGTCGGCGGTGACCGACCCCTGATCCTGGACCGTCACTCTCTTGGTCCCGGAGGCATAGCCGATCTGGGAGGCCCGAACCTGCTGGGGCCCGGCCGGCACCCCGGTGATCCGGTAGCGCCCCTCGCTGGTGGAGGTGGCGGTGAGGCTGGTCCCGAGGACCACGACCCGGGCCCCGACGAGCGCGGCTCCGTTGGCCTGATCGGTGAGCCGGCCGGACACGATGCCCTGGGCCGCCGCGGATCCGGCGCCGGCGCAGAGGACACCGAGCAGGAGCAGCGGTTGGCGAAGCAAGTTACGAAGCGCTGAGGCGGTCATGGGGAACGATCCTCGCGAGTGTGGAATCTCAAGCTGAGCACTAACCCACCAAGCCGAGCAGGGGCCGTGCCGCCCCTACCCCTTCCGAACAGTGTTGTCCTGCATGCAGTTGCACCATGGAGAACCCCCGCGGCGTGTGCTTTCGACACTGAGGCGGCGGCCGGGCATGTGAAGTTGACACTACTGCTCGGGCTGCTCGGGGAACAACGCGATAAGTATGTGCGCGAAATGGCGGGGGAGCAAGCCGTCTTACCGTCTATGGCGTTCTTCGGAGCTCCATGCTCCCGTTGACCGTGCTCAGGCTCAGGCTGCGGCCACCCTGCCCGATGGTGCCGCTCATCCGCCGGGGGCCCCACTTGCCGCGAACGGTCAGGGGAAAGTCGGTGGACATGGAGCCGTTTACCGTGGAGGCGTCCACCTGCATGCTCGCGTCGGGGGGCAGCTCGATCGTGATCCCGCCGTTAACGGTGGAGAGCTCGGCGTCGCCCTGCCAGTCGGCCCGGCCCATTCGGGCGGTGATCGAGCCATTGACGGTGCTGGCGCTGGCCCAGGCGGTGGTTTCGACGGTCAGGTTGCCATTTACGCTGTGGATTTCGGCTGCGGCGGTGAGGCCGCGCGCGACCACCTGCCCATTGACGGTGCGCCCGGTAAAGAGCACCCCCCTCGGAACCTTGACGGTCCAGGTGACCTGGACGTCGTTGTTCCGGGTGTTATTGCGGCCCTTCCCGCCCTGGCGGCATTCGTTCTGCTCACCACGGCGCGCGGAGGGGTAGACCGCACAAATGGTCACGCCGTCGCCGTGTTCTATGACGTCGATCTGGACGCTCGCGGGGTCGTCCCGGCGCCCGCGCTTGACCGCGGTAACCTCAACTTCGCTGCCCGAGGTGCCGGAGGCGTCGATGGAGCCGTTGACCCCCACGATCTCGATAGTCTTGCCCGCCGCAAGCGTCCGGTGCCAGTTGAACTCGTCGGACTGGACGGTGGGGACAGTGAGGACGGTGAGGACAGAGAGGACGAGGGGTATCATATGGGCCGGCCGGGTAGCGGGTGTCAGCAATCTACGGGCGCGTGCCGCGCCGGGATTCAACTCAGGTTCAGATACCCGAACCCACCACAAGGTTGGAAGTATCTTTCTTTCCGATGACCACTTTTTCGCCCGCCATCATTCGCGCCCCCACCGGCACGCGGCTCTCCTGTAAGGGCTGGCACCAGGAGGCCGCGCTCCGCATGCTGATGAACAATCTGGACCCCGCGGTGGCCGAGCGCCCCGAGGACCTGGTGGTCTACGGGGGCAGCGGCAAGGCGGCGCGCAACTGGTCGAGCTACAAGAAGATCGTGGAGACGCTGCGCCGGCTCGAGGGCGACGAGACCCTGCTGATTCAGAGTGGGAAGCCGGTCGGGGTTTTCCGCACCCACGACGAGGCTCCTCGCGTGCTCATCGCGAACGCGCACCTGGTGCCGCGCTGGGCCACCTGGGACGAGTTCCGCCGGCTCGAAGCGCTGGGGCTTACGATGTTCGGCCAGATGACGGCGGGGTCCTGGATCTATATCGGGACGCAGGGGATCCTGCAGGGCACCTACGAGACCTTCGCCGAATGCGCGCGGCAGCATTTCGGCGGTACGCTGGCCGGGCGGCTGGTGGTGACGGGGGGCCTGGGCGGGATGGGTGGCGCCCAGCCACTCGCGGCCACCATGAACGGCGCGGCGTTCCTGGGAGTCGAGGTGGACCCGGCGCGCGTCAAACGCCGGCTGGAGAGCGGCTATTGCGACCGACTCGAGACCGACCTCGACGCGGCGCTGAAGCTGGTGCTGGAGGCCCGAGCCGCGCAGCGGGCGCTCTCGGTGGGCCTGGTGGGGAACGTCGCAGAGGTGTTGCCCGAGCTGGCGCGGCGCGGCGTCCCGGTGGACGTCGTCACCGACCAGACCTCCGCGCACGACCTCCGGCTGGGCTACATCCCGCGCGGCTACTCGGTCGACAGCGCGGCCACGTTTCGGGAACGCGATCCGGCTGGCTACGAAAGCGCCGTGCTCGATTCGATGGTACAGCACGTGGACGCGATGCTCGCGCTCAAGCAGGCGGGATCGATCGCGTTCGACTACGGCAACAATCTCCGGGGCCAGGTCGCGGACCACCGGGGGATGGCGCGGGCGTTCGACATTCCGGGCTTCGTGCCGGCGTTCATCCGGCCGCTCTTCTGCCGGGGCGCGGGTCCGTTCCGCTGGGCCGCACTCTCCGGCGATCCCGCCGACATCGCGGTGACCGATGAGGCCGTGCTGCAAACCTTTCCGCGCAATGAAGCACTGGCGCGCTGGATCGAGCAGGCCCGCCGCAAGGTGCGTTTCCAGGGTCTGCCGGCGCGAATCTGCTGGCTGGAATACGGGGAGCGCGCCGAGCTGGGCCTCAAGTTCAACTGGCTGGTCAAGCACGGGAAGGTGAAGGCGCCGCTCGTCATCGGCCGGGATCATCTGGACACCGGCTCGGTGGCGTCTCCGAATCGCGAGACCGAGGGGATGAAGGACGGCAGCGACGCCATCGCGGACTGGCCGCTGCTCAATGCGCTGCTCAACACCGCGTGCGGGGCCAGCTGGGTCTCGCTGCACCATGGCGGCGGCGTGGGGATCGGATACTCGATTCATGCCGGCATGGTGATTGTCGCAGACGGCAGCGAGAGCGGTGACCGCCGCCTGCAGCGGGTGCTGACCGCCGACCCCGGCACCGGCGTGATGCGGCACGCGGACGCGGGGTACGAAGACGCCATTAGGATCGCCAAGGAGCGCGGGGTTGATCTGCCGATGGTCCCGCCGTCCGCCTAAGTCATGCCCGTCCTCACGAATATCGGTGTGCTCGCCCGCTGCCTTCCGTCTGGTCCCCAATCCGACATCCATGTCATTCCCCGCGCAGCGCTGGCGTGGGAGGGTGAGCGGTTGCGCTGGGCCGGGTCGGAGGCGGAGCTTCCCGCCGAGTTTCGCGGCTGGCCCGCGGAAGACGCCGGCGGGCGCCTCGTCATTCCCGGCCTGGTCGACTGTCACACCCATCTGGCCTTCGCGGGGTGGCGGGCCGACGAGTTTGCCCTGCGGCTCGCGGGCAAGAGCTACCTCGAGATTGCGGCCGCGGGTGGTGGCATCGCGTCCACCGTGGCCAAGACGCGCGCCGCCACGGCCGGGGAGCTGCTCGCGCGGTGCCGGGAGCATCTGGCGGGCATGGCGGCGCTGGGCGTCACGACGGTCGAGGCCAAGAGCGGTTATGGCCTCACGCTGGAGCATGAGCTCGGATTGCTGCGCGTCTATCGGGAGCTTTCGGTGGGGCCCCAGCGGATCGTGGCGACGCTGCTGGCGGCGCACGTAGTGCCCCAGGAGTATCGCGAGCGGCGCGGCGCCTATGTCGAGCTGATCGTCGAATCCATTATCCCCAGGGTGGCGGCCGAGGGGCTGGCCACCTTCTGCGACGTCTTTGTGGAGGAAGGGGCGTTCACGCCCGCAGAGGCGCGGACGATCTTCGCGGCCGGCTCGCGGCACGGCTTACGGCCGAAGCTGCACGCCGATCAGCTCAGCAGCGGCGGGGGCGCCGAGCTGGCCGCGGAGGTCCACGCCGTCTCGGCCGATCACCTGGAGCGCGTTTCCGCGGCGGGCATCCAGCGCCTCGCGGAGGCTGGCGTGGTCGCGGTAAGCCTGCCTTTCGCGGCGCTGTATCTCGGCGTGGCTCCGCTCCCGGCGCGCCGGCTGCTCGCGGCGGGGGTTCCCGTCGCGGTGGCCACGGATTTCAACCCGGGCACGGCGCCGAGCTACCACCTGCCGGTGGCGCTCACGCTGGCCTGTACGCTGCAGCGCATGAGTCCCGCGGAAGCGCTCAAGGGCGCGACGAGCGTGGCGGCGCGCGCGGTGGGACTGGAAGCGGACGTGGGCTCGCTGGAGCCGGGAAAGTCGGCGGATTTCGTGCTGCTCGAGGCGGACTCAGTGGAGCAGTGGCTCTATCATCTGCGCCCCAACGCCGCGGTCCGGACCGTAGCGCGGGGCCGGACGATCTGGCAAGACGGGAATCGGGCCTAACGCTCTTTTCCGATTACCGATTGCCCCCTCAAGACGTCATCCGCCGATCGACTATTTCGAGTATTTCCTTTTCGAGCTGGGCCGCCGCGGCCTCCAGCTTCGCGCCCTCCTGGAGGATTCCCGCGATCGCGCGCTGGTCTTTCACCGAGCCGGCGTTGGTGCGGACATTGAGCCAGGCGCCCCGTACGGCGGCGCGGGCGCAGAGGGCGCCGACTCCGGCATCGGAAGCCGAAGCCGGGTTGCCCTGCTCAGCCATGGCGTGGAGCAGCTCGAACGTCGCGTACGCGGTGCGCATGACCTGCCAGGGTACTTCCAGCGCGCCGAGATTGGCGGCCTCGAGCGCCGCCGCGCGCTCGCGGCGCTCGTCCTCAGTGTCCTTGGGCATGCCCCGCGCGATGATGACCCGGTTGAACGCCCGGGTATCGTCATCCACCAGGTGGAGCAGCTGCTCTTTGAGCCGCTGGCCGCGTTCGGCCCAATCGGAGAACTCCGCCCAGCGCTCCTCCCAGCCACGCCTGTGGGCGGCGAGATTGGCGACCATGGTAGCGAGCGCGGCGCCGAGGGCGCCTACCGCGGCGGCGACGGAGCCGCCGCCAGGCGCCACCGATTCGGAGGCGGTCTCATCGACGAATTGCTGCAGGGTGAGGCGCGCCAGGGGGCGAGCCTCCGCGATTTCGAGCCGGTATTCGATAACCCGCTCCTCCGGATTGAAGGGAGCCATCTCATCGAGCCCGAGCGAACGCACCGCGATCTTGAGGAGCTCGGGCTCCGCCACGCCAACCGACCGATGCTGCTTGCGGAGATAATAGCGGCCGGCTTCGAGCAGCGCGGAGCGCGGGATCAGGCCCACCAGCTCCGACCCCGTCACCCGGAGTCCGCGCGCCTCGGCGCACCGGCAGGCCTCGTCGAAGGCCAGGTGCAGCGGTGTCACCTTGAGATTGGTCAGGTTCATCGAGACCTGCGCGATGCCATACTCGGGGATGTACCAGCCGATGGCCTTCACGGCCTTGAGCGAGCCGGGGATCATGACGGGCTGGCCCGCCGCATCGGTCACGAGCTTCCCGGTGAGCGGGTTGCCCTCGCGCTTGGGTCGGCCGCTCTCCCGAAGATCGAACGCTACCGCGTTGGCGCGCCGCGGTGAGGTGGTGTTGAGGTTGACGTTGAACGCCACCAGAAAGTCGCGCGCACCGATCACCGTGGCGCCACTCTTCGGGTTGAAGGCGGCCGGGCCGAAATCGGGCTTCCAGGCTGGATCGAGAACCTTGCGGGGCAGCCCCTCATATTCGCCCGCGCGGATCAGCGCGAGGTCCTTGCGCGCGGGGTTGGGTTGGGCGGCCTCGTAGAGGTAGACCGGGATGCCGAGCTCGCGGCCGACCCGCTCTCCCAGCTTGCGGGCCAGCTCGGCGGTCTCCTCCATGCTGATGCCGGAGATCGGGATCAGGGGGCAGACATCGGTGGCCCCCATCCGGGGATGCTCGCCGTGGTGGTGCCGCATGTCGATGAGCTCGGCCGCGGCGGCGATGGCACGAAAGGCGGCTTCGACCACCGCGTCGGGGGATCCGGCGAAGGTGACGACGGTGCGGTTGGTGGCCTTGCCAGGGTCGAGGTGAAGGAGGGTTGCCCCTTCAACCGACTCGATTCGGGCGCTAATTTGGCGGATCACGTCGAGATCGCGTCCCTCGCTGAAATTCGGTACGCACTCGATCAGGGCAGGCATGAGCCGTCGCCGGTCAGAAGTTGTCCAGGCCCCAAATCTATCCGAGAGGAAACCAGATGCCGACGCTACCGGTCGGGAAGTCGGGAAGTCGGGAAGCGCGCCCAGGAGAGCGGACTGACTCGCCGCACTTTCGTGGGGCTGTGCTCCGCCCTGGGCCTGGGCAATGCCGGG
>CAZYPO010000008.1:6874-27701 GCA_964649225.1 uncultured Gemmatimonas sp.
GACTCGCCGCACTTTCGTGGGGCTGTGCTCCGCCCTGGGCCTGGGCAATGCCGGGCTGCCGGCCGCACTCTGGGCGGCGTCGCGCCGGCCGCCCGCGCGTCTGCAGCAGGGGACCCAGGCGCCGGCCAAGGTCACCAAGGAAATGCTGATCGCGGCCGAGACGATGATCGGGCTCGAGGCCGCCACCGACTTTCATCGCAAGCATCGGGCTATGTTCAGCTGATGATCTCGCGTAACGAACTGCCCCGCTACCCGCTCGCGGTGCTCGCGAGCGTGACGAGCATCCTGGTGCTGGTGCTGTTCCCGCAGGCCTTCCGCTCCGGGCCGTTCTTTCCCGCCGGGTTCGCCGCGTTGATCACGGTGCTCATCCTCGGGGTCGGCCCGGCCATCCTGGCGCAGAGCATCACGCTGCTCGCGACCGTCGTGGTGCTGGTCGCGCCCGGGAGCACCCTCGCGGTGCCCGGCGTGTCGTTCGCAAGCCGGCTGGCGCTCACGACCGTGCTCTTCGCGCTGGTGGACTTCGTCGCCTGGCGACTGGAGCGGAGCCGGCGCGCCGCGGCGCAACGGGAGCGCGCCCTCTGGGAGAGCGAGACCCGCTACCGGCACCTCCTCGAGCAGGCCTCGGACGGCATCGTGTTGGCCTCACCCGGTGGCCGGCTGATCCTGGTGAACCAGCGGATCTGTGAAATGCTGGGCTACCCCGAAGCGGAGCTCATGCGGCTGCCGGCCGCTTCGCTGTATGCCGACGGCGAGCTGGAGCGGGACCCCGTGGCGTGGGAAGAGCTCGAACGCACTTCGGTCGTCCTGCGAGAGCGGCGGCTGCGCCGCAAGGATGGCTCGACCCTGCTGGCCGAATTGAGCGTGCGGCGCACCGCGGACGGCTTGGCGCAGTCCATCGTGCGAGACATTACCGAGCGCAGACACGCCGAGGAGGCGCTGCGCGCGGAGCATGTGTTGCTGGAGGGCATTCTCACCACCAGCGTGGCCGGGATCATGGTGGTGACGCCGGAAGGTCGGGTCGTCTTCCTGAACCCCGCGGCCGAAATGGCGCTGGGGATCAGCCGGGAGCAGCTGGCTGACCGCACGGAGCTGCCGGCAGGGTGGCGGATGCTCACGCTCGAAGGCGACCCCTTGCCGGTGTGCGATCGGCCCGCGCGTCGGGTGGTGGCGACTGAAACCGCGGTGCTGGACGCGCGGCTGATCGTCGAGCGGCCCGACGGAGACCGGCGCATCCTCTCCGTCAACGCCGCGCCGCTCCGCGACGGGGCGCGACGGATCAGCTCGGTGGTGCTGTCCCTCTCGGACATCACGGAGCAGGAGTGCGCCCGGCTGGCCGTGGCGGAGCGCGAAGAACAACTCGAGCGCATTACCTCGGCGGTGCCGGGCGTGGTGTACCAGTACGTGGTGGGTCCGGGCACGGAATGCCGGTTTGCGTTCATGAGCGAGCGGGTGCAGGACCTCTTCGGCGTGAGCGCCGGGGCGATCGTGGCGGACCCGTCGCGCTGGTGGGCCATGGTCGACCCCGAGGACCACGAAGCGGTGAGCAACGCGTTCCGCCATCCCGCGGAACTATTCCAGCCCCGCAGCCTGGACTTCCGGGTGCGGGGCCCGGAAGGGCAGGTCCGCTGGCTGCGGGACATCGCGACCGCGGTTCCCGCCCGCGACCCGGAGCGCATCGTCTGGCACGGCGTCATCGTCGATATCACCGATCGCCGGCGCCTCGAGGAGGAACTGCTGCAGACGTCGAAGATGGAGAGCCTGGGCCGGCTGGCGGGCGGTGTGGCGCACGACTTCAACAACCTGCTCACGGTAATTCGCGGCTACGCGGACGTGCTCTCAGGCGAGTTCAGCGAGGAAGACCCCCGGTTGTCCGAGGTGCGCGAAATCCGCGGCGCCGCGGATCGGGCGACCTCACTGACCCGCCAGCTGCTCGCGATGAGCCGCCGCCAGGTGCTGGTCCCCCGGGAGGTGGACCTCAACCTGCTGGTACAGGAGATGGAGCGGATGCTGCGGCGGGTGATCGGGGCAGACATCAGCATTGTCACGGAGCCTGCACCCGAACTCGGCTGGGTGCGTGGCGATCCGGGCCAGCTGGAGCAGGTGCTGCTGAATCTTACGGTGAACGCGCGCGATGCGATGCCGGATGGCGGGACGCTCACCATCACGACCAGCCGGGTGCAGATCGTACCCGAGCGGGAGGAGCCAGGAACGCGGGGGGTGCCGCCGGGCGACTATGTAGTGCTCCGTGTGGCGGACACCGGCATCGGGATCGACTGGGAAACCCAGCGCAAGATCTTCGAGCCCTTCTTCACCACCAAGCCGGTAGGCGAAGGGACGGGCCTCGGCCTCGCGACGGTGTACGGTATCGTGCGACAGAGCAACGGCACCATCACGGTCGAGAGCGAGCCCGGGAGCGGCAGCAGCTTCCGGGTGTTCCTGCCGCGGATCATGCCGCGCGAAGGCGCGCGGCGAGAGGGGCTGGCGGCGCGGCCGGCCGCCGCGAGCGGCGCGCGGCGCCAGACGATTCTTCTCGTCGAGGATGATGACGGGGTGCGCCAGCTCACCACACGCATCCTGCGGCAGTACGGCTACGAGGTGATCGTGGCCAGGGACGGCGCGGAAGCGCTGGAGCTGCTGTCGGCGGGAGGCCAGGGAGTCGACGGCGTGGTGTCCGACGTCGTCATGCCGGGCATCAGCGGGACCGAGCTGATCGAGCGGCTGCGGGCACGGCACTCCGGGTTGCCGGTGCTACTGCTCTCGGGCCATACCGGAGACGAAGTGGGCGACACGCTGTGCGGGGACTCGCACCGGGCCTTCCTGCAGAAGCCGTTTTCTCCGGACGCGCTCGCGGCGGCGCTGGAGGAGCTGCTCGCCGACGTCAGGCCGCTGGCCACTGCTGGGTGACGCAGTGGATGGCGCCGAGCCCCCAGACGAGGTCGCTGCAGTCGATGACGCTGATGCGACGGGTCGGGAAGAGGGGTTGCAGTACCGCGCGGGCCGCCGCGTCCCGCTGGGCCTCGAAGCCGGGCAGCAGCACCACGCCATTGGCGATGTAGAAATTGGCGTAGCTCACCGGGAGGCGCTGGTTCTCATGGAACAGCGCCGGCGGCATCGGCAGCTCCACGATGCGCAGGGGCTCGCCCGCGTGGTCGGTCATGGAACGGAGCCGCTGCAGGTTTTCCCGCAGGGGGGCGAAGTTGGGATCGCGCGGATCTTCCTCGATCGCCGTCACCACCGTATCGGGCGCGACGAAGCGGGTCAGATCGTCGACGTGCCCATCGGTATCGTCCCCCTCGACGCCATTGCCCAACCAGAGGATACGGCGCACCCCGAGGTAATCGCGCAGAGACTGCTCGATGGCCGCGCGGGAGAGGCCGGGATTGCGATTGGGGTTGAGCAGGCATTGCTCGGTGGTGAGCAGGGTACCGGCGCCGTTGACGTCGATGCTGCCGCCCTCGAGCACCATGCCAGGCGAAACCACGGGCAGTCCCAGTTCGCGCCCGATGCGGGTGGGAATCGCGTCGTCGAGCTCGAAGGGCGGGTATTTCCCGCCCCAGGCGTTGTAGCCCCAATCGAGGATCAGCTGCTCGGGGCGACCTTCGGCATCGCTGCGCTGGAGAAAGATCGGACCGTGATCGCGGCACCAGGCGTCGTCGGTGGGGTGGCGGTGGAAGAACACGCGGGAAAGCGGAACGGAGCACCGCTCGAGTACCGCGCGGGCGGAGGCTTCGAGCGCCTCGTCGCCGACATTGAGGTGCACTTCTTCGTGGGGTACCAGCTGCTGCACGATCTGCGCGAAAATGCCGGGAACCGGCTCGAACTTACCCGGCCACGACTCTTCCTTGTGGGGCCAGCTGAGCCAGGTGCCGCGATGGGGCTCCCACTCCGCCGGCATTCGGAAACCGAGCGAGCGCGGAGTGGCGTGGATCACTGCGTGCTGTCACTGTCCAGGAACCGCTCCGTGATCCCCGCATAGGCGTCGATTCTGCGATCCCGCAGGAAGGGCCAGTGGGTGCGCACCACGTCCACGGCCCCCAAGTCGCAGGGCACCACCAGCAATTCCTCCGCGTACCCGGCCTTGGCAATCAGGCGGCCATTCGGATCGGCCACGAAGCTCCCCCCCCAGAACTCGAGCCCTTCGGCGCCGCCGCCCGGAGCGGGCTCGAAGCCCACGCGATTGACCGCGGCCACATAGCAGCCGTTCGCGATGGCGTGGCCTCGCTGCACCGTCTCCCAAGCCGACTGTTGCCGCTCTCCGTACTCCGCCTTTTCCGGCGGGAGCCAGCCGATGGCGGTGGGGTAGAGAAGGATTTCCGCGCCCGACATCGCGGTGAGTCGCGCCGCCTCCGGGTACCACTGATCCCAGCAGATCAGGACGCCGAGTCTGGCGTAGCGGGTCGGCCAGGAGCGGAATCCCGTGTCACCGGGCGTGAAGTAGAATTTTTCGTGATACTGCGGATCGTCCGGGATGTGCATCTTGCGATACTTGCCCAGATAGCGGCCGTCGGCGTCCAGAATGGCCGCCGTGTTGTGGTAGAGGCCCTCCGCGCGCTTCTCGAACAGCGACGCGACGATCACCACGCCGAGCTCCCGCGCGAGGGCGCCGAGTCGCTCGCTGGTCGGGCCGGGCACGGGCTCGGCCAGCCGGAAGAACTCGTGGCTCTCCACCTGGCAAAAGTAGGGACCCCGGAAGAGCTCCGGCGTACAGATGATCTGAGCGCCCCGCGAGGCCGCCTCGCGGGTCAGCTTCTCGAGACGCGCGAGATTGGCGGCGGGATCGGCGCCCAAACGCATCTGGGGAAGCCCTAGGGTCACGGTGCGCGGCGCAGCTTGCGTGCTCATACGGGGAAATCTAGCGTGACGCGTCGGCGTCGCCGGAGAGCGCAAAGCCGAAGCGCTCGGCAAATCCGCGCAAGGGCCGGCGGGCTTCGGGCGGACTCTGGGTGAGCAGGCGGAAGTAGCGCGTCTGGGCGTCGAAGGGAATCGCGCGCTCCTCGAGGGCCAGGAGGTCGAGCGTGCGGGCCAGCCGTTCGAGGTCGACGCTCGCGGCGTCGGCCGGATCGGCGGGGAGCTGGCGCACCAGGGCCTCGCCGATCGCGTGGCGATAGGTCACCACCCCGTCGGCGATGCGCGCTTCTTCTTCGCGGGTGAGCACCGTGGCGCGCAGCTCCTGGCGCAGCGCCAGGCGGAGTTCTTCCCGCTCGGGCTCGGGAAGCGCCCCGAGGGTGAGCTGGTGGTCCTGGCCGCCGGAGCTCACCGTAACGGTGACGCTCACCGGCGTGGGATGCTCGACCCGGGCCGCCAGCGGCGCGGCGCGACCGGTGCGGCGATGCTGGACCCGGAGAGAGTCCGCCTCTTCCGCCTCAATCAGATAGGGTCCGACCAGCGGCTTGAGCCGGGCGGGGGCGATGGCGCGCAAGGCGGCGTACGCGGCCGCGGCCCGGACCTCGCCGGGGTGCGACGGCAGGGCGCGATCATAGACGTCGCGCCCGGTGCCCTTGGTCGGATCGTTGCTCGGAGCGGCGGCGAGGCGATGGCGGAACTCGGCCTCGAGCTCGGATGCCGCGGCGCCCGAATACTGAATGGCCCGCGCGGCGTAGCGCAGGCAGACGATGGTCTCGAGCCCCGCCACGTCATCGAAAAACCAGCCGCAGGAGGTGAACATCCGGAGCGCGTTGCGCTCCAGCTCCAGCAGCTCGCGCGCCCGCACTGGCAGGTGGGACGGCAGGCCGATCGCCGCGTAGGTGTCGCGCGCCGCCCAGGGATCCTTGAGCAGTGGAGGGGCCTCCGCTTCGAAGCGAGCGTGCAGCTCACCAGCCAGCCAGTCGAGCGCCTCCCGCAAGGGGGCGCGCCAGGCCTGAGTCGTCTCGGGCTTGAGACGACAGCCGCAATCGGAGCGCCAGCGCTCGACCCCATGCACGCAGCTCCAGGAGCTCGGGGCTACCAGCTCGACCGGATGCTCCGCCGGATGGCGGGCCAGGAAGGCGGCGTAGTTCTCGACCCGGACTTCGGGATCCCGGCCGATGCGCTCAAGCGTCGCGGCCAGCGCCATCTCGCCGAAACTGTGATGGTGGCCGTAGGTCTCTCCGTCGGTGGCGAGCGAGACCAGGGTCGGCCCGGCTGCCGCCTGCGGACGGGCCAGCAGCTCCGCACTCCAGCGGTCGGCGTCATTGATCAGGGGACCGAAGGCGACGTCGTGAGAGAGCGGCCCGTCGTAGATGAAAAGGGCGATGCTGCGCCCGCTGGTGGTGACGTATTTGCCCGGCAGGCCCGCGGGGGGTGGCTCGACCACCTGATGCGGCGCGAGGACCGTGAAGCGGATGCCCTCTGTCGCCAGCACATCGAGGGTTTCAGCATCGACCGCGGTCTCCGGGAGCCACATCCCGGCCGGCTCGCGGCCAAAGCGGCGCCGGAAATCGGCGATGCCCCAGCGCACTTCGGTGAGCTTGTCGCGCCGGGAGGCCAGCGGCAGGATGACGTGATGATAGGGCATGGCGATGGCGTTGCCGTGCCCGCCGCGGCGCAGCCGGCTGACGTGATCGGCCGCGAGCATGGCGGCCCAGGTATCAGGCGCCTCGCGCTCCAGCCATTCCACCAGGGTGGGACCGACGTTGAAGCTGATGGCCTCGAGGGTGTTCACGATGCGCTCGATGCGTCCCTGGGGCGCCGGGATCCGGGCCGCCACCACGGCGCGATAGCACTCCTGCTCGATGCGCCGATTCCAGTCGTGATAGGGAGCCGCACCGGGCTCGCGCTCGACCAGCTCCAGCCAGGGCTCCTCGCGGGGCGGCTGGTAGAAATGCGCGTGGATGACGACGGAGCGGCGAGGGAGCGAGCCCGAATTCATCGCGCGGCGGGGACCACTGCGCTCTGGAGGACGCGGGCGAGCACCGGCAGGATCTCTGGGAACACGTCGTCGCGACGGCGCAGCCGCTCGGCGTGCTCGGCGATCGTGTCGAGGCGGCCGCGCCCGCCCGGCTCGAGGGCGCTCAGCAGGAGCTCGAGGTCTCCCGCGTGCTCGAGGAAACGCCGCGAGGCATAGTCGGCGGCGGCTCCTGTCGAGATGATGAACTGCCAGTCGCTCGATTGGAGCAGCAGGAGCTCGCGGGCGGCCTGCGCGAGGATGGTCTCGAAGCTGGAATCGCCGAGCGACGCCTGGGCCGCGCTCCAGAACCGCTGCTCCAGGGGCCAGAGCCGGTCCCAGGTCCATTGCGTGGCGGGGTTGATCCACATGCTGAAATCGCCGTTGGCACCCCAGGATCCCTGGGCCAGCGCGATCGCCGCATCGGGCGGATCGGCCTCCAGATGCTGCGAGGCGGTCCGCGCGAGCGGAGCGCCGTGCCTGGCCAGGTGGCGATACAGGTCGGCGATGAAGTCGACACCCTCGAACCACCAGTGCCCGAAGAGCTCGGTGTCGAAAGGCGCCACGATCACCGACTCGCCCGGATCATGGGGTGACTCGGCGCGGGAACGCAGTAGCCAGTGCAGGTGGCCGGCGTGCCCGAATGCGCGGGCTCGCGCCGTGTTCGGCTCGTAGGGCTCCTTGAGGCCGAGGTCGGCATCGGGCCGGGTTACCCGCCAGAACTTGAGCCCGCCCGGGTAGCGAATCTTGTGAAACTCGAGATAGGCGCCGTCTCCGGGAAAACCGCCGTGGCGGCTCCAGACCTGGCGCGTGCTCTGGGGATCGCGCACGAAGGCGACCACCTGGGCCCGGCCGGCGCGGGGCGAGACGTCGTAGGCCCGATACGGGGAGCGCCGCGCCGGCACGGCGGCGCGGGGGTCTTCGTCGGTAAGCGGCCAGCCGTCCGGCCGCCCGGTATCGCGGTAGAGGCCGAGCGGGCGGCCCGCTTCGGCGAGATGGGCATCCACGAAGAAGAAGTGATAGCCATGCGCCGCGAAGTGCTCCTCGAGCCCGGGCCGGTAGGCGCACTCCGGCGCCCAGCAACCCAGAGGCCATTGGCCGAAGAGACGGTGATGCTCGGCGCGGCCCACGGCGAGCTGCAAGCCGATGCTCTCGTCGCGCGAGAGCAGGGGAAGGAATCCATGGGTCGCCGCGGAGGAAAGCAACTCGATGCGGCCCGCTTCGGCATAGCGGCGCAGCGCGGCCACCACGTTGCCGTCAACGCGCTCATAGAGGCGCTCGAGCCTGCGGTAGCGCTCGCGCCAGAAGCGGGCGAGCGGCGCCAGCTCGGTCTCTCCATTCTCCAGAAAGACCGCTTCGGCTTCGTCGCAGGCTTCGAGCCGCTGGGCAAAGAACGCCTCCAGCTCCCCGGCCAGCGCGGGGTGGGCGAGCTGGCTCGCCAGGATCGGCGTCACCCCGATGGTCATGGGCGCGGGGACACGCTGCACCGCCAGGGAATCGAGCGCCTCGACCAGCGGCAAATAGGTATCGGTCATCGCCTCGCAGAGCCAATCGCTGCCGTGCGGCCAGCGGCCGTGGTTCAGCACGTAGGGAAGGTGGCTGTGCAGCGTGAGGACGAAGTCCATCCGGGTCAGGCCAGCGCGAGGCTATAGACGTCGAGGTAGCGCTCCACGGAGCGCTCCCAGCCGAAATCGGCGCGCATGGCGTTGCGGCGGAGCCGCGCCCACTCCGGCGGGTTAGCATAGCAATCGATGCCGCGCAGCACCGCGCCCAGCAGGGGCTCGGCGTGATAGGGCTCGAACACGAAGCCGGTCACGCCATCCGCCACAGTGTCGGCCAGTCCGCCTACGTGGCGCACCACCGGGATGACGCCGTAGCGCTGCGCGCGCATCTGGGTGAGCCCGCAGGGCTCATACTGGCAGGGCATCAGCAGGAAATCGGCGCCCGCGATGAGCAAATGCTCCAGGCGATCGGTGAAATTGGTGTTGACCGCGATGCGGTCGGGCCAGGTGGCAGCCAGGCCGCTGAGGGCCTGCTCAAATCTCGGCTCGCCGGCCCCGATGAACACGTACTGGGCGCCGAGCGAGAACAGCGCGGGACTTTGCAGGATGAGGTCGAGCCCCTTCTGGGTTACCAGCCTCGCCGCCATGCAGAGCAGGGGCGCGTCCGGGTCCTCGGCCAACCCGAAGAGACGCTGGACTTCGCGCTTGCAGGCGGCCTTGCCCGCGGGATCCTCGCAGGTAAAGGGGGCGGGGATCTGGGGATCGCGGGCGGGATCCCAGACGTTCTGGTCGATGCCGTTCAGGATGCCCGAGAAGCGAGGGCCCAGCCATTGGAAGACTTCCTGCAGGCCGAACCCGCCGCCCGGGGTTTGCAGCTCCCGGGCATGATTGGGGCTCACGGTCACCACCCGGTCGGCGAAGGCCAGTCCGCCCTTCAGGATGTTCACCTTGCCGTACCATTCGAGGTGGCGCCAGTTGAACAGTTCCCAGGGGAGGCCGAGCTCCTGCATCACAGGGGGCGGGTAGTGTCCCTGGTATCCCGCGTTGTGTACCGAGAGCACGGAGCGCACGCTGGCGTAGCGGGTATCGCGGCCAAAGCGGGTGCGGAGATAGACCAGGGCAAGGGCGGCGTGCCAGTCGTGGGCGTGCAAGAGCGCGGGGCCCAGGACGAGCCGGGGCAGCGCCTCGAGCGCGGCGAGGCAGAAGAAGGCGTAGCGGAGATGGTTGTCGGGATAATCGCCCGCGGCGTCGCCATAGAGCCGCTCACGGTCGAAAAAGCCGTCGTGCTCGATGAAGTAGACAGCGGTGCCCGGCCGCTGATCGCGCTGGCGCAGCAGGCGCCCGGTCTCCTCGCCGGCGCCGATCCGGATGCGGAAGGGCTCACCCACTTCGACCAGCTCACCCGCCGTCTGGCGGGCGCTCCGGTACAGCGGCAGGATCGCGAGGGTGCGCACCCCGCCCTCCGATTGATAGCGGCCGAGGTTAGCGACGGCCTCGGCGAGCCCGCCGCTCCGCGCGAACGGATAGAACTCCGCCGCGACGTGGACGACGGTGACGGGCTCTCCGCGAGAGGAAGCGAGCGCGGAGTTGGGATGGTTGGAACGCGCGGGTGCGCGTCGCTCGGGCTGCGGCTTAGCCCGGCGGGTCGTCCTGGAAGCGATCGCCCCGGATGGCCGGGAGGTAGTAGCCTTCGGTGTACTGGAGGACCATGCGCCGGGCGGTAAAGCGGCTGGCGGCGACTCGAATGGCGTTTCGCATCCGGTCGACCCAGCCCTGGGGAATGTCGTGCGCGTCGCGGGTGTAGTAGAGGGGGACGATGTCCTCCTCGAGTAGTCGGTAGAGATGATCGGCGTCGAACGCATCTTGGGCCTCGACATCTTCCAGGTCGGACGGGACGGGAATGGCCCATCCGTTACTCCCATCATAGCCCTCTTCCCACCAACCATCGATGGTGCTGAGCTGGGGCACCCCGTTGAGGGCTGCTTTCATTCCGCTGGTCCCGCAGGCCTCGAGCGGGACCCGGGGCAGATTGATCCAGAGATCCACCCCCTGGACCAGGACGTGAGCCAGGTGCATGTCGTAGTCTTCCAGGAAAGCTACCCGCCCCTCGAAAAAGGGGTTGTGGGTCCAGCGGTAGACCTCCTGGAGGATCTCCTTGCCGGGATTGTCGGCCGGGTGGGCCTTGCCGGCAAAGATGATCTGCACGGGCCGGCGGCGGTCGCAGAGCAACCGCTGCAGCCGGTCCACGTCGCGGAAGAGCAGGCTGGCGCGTTTGTAGCTGGCGAAGCGCCGGGCAAAGCCGAGGGTGAGCGCATAGGGATGGAGGAGCGATCCCGCCGCAACCACCTGATTGGCCTCGGTCCACTCGTGCGCGAAGCGCCGGCGCGCTTCCTCCCGGATGAAGCCGACCAGGGTCCCCTTGAGCTCGAGGTGGGTGGCCCAGAGCGCCGCCGGGTCGAGGCCGCGGAGCTGCTCCCAGACCGCGGGATCGTCCAGCCGTGCGCCCCAATCGGAGCCCAGCTGGGCATCGAGCAGCGCCATCGCGGGGTTGGCCATCCAAGTGGCCAGATGGACGCCGTTGGTAATGGTGCCGATGGGGACCTGCTCGGCTTCGCGACCGGGCCAGAGCGGCCGCCAGATCTTCCGCGAGACGGCGGCGTGACGCTCGGAGACCGCGTTGACCCGGGCAGAGAGTTTGAGCGCGAGCACCGTCATCTGGAAGCGCCCGCCGCTCTCCGCCGGATCGCGGCCGAGATCCAGCACCTGCTCCCGCGTAGCACCCATGGCTTCCCAGATCGGACCGGTACATTGCGTCAGCTGCTCCGGATCGAACCGGTCGTGTCCTGCGGGCACCGGCGTGTGAGTGGTGAAGACCGTGGTGCGCCGGACCTCGGCCACCGCCTCCTTCCAGGATCGGCCGGCGGCGGTGAGTTCGCGCACCCGCTCCAGCGTCATGAAGGCCGCGTGTCCCTCGTTGGCGTGCCACACCCCGGGCTCGAGCCCCACGGCGCGGAGTACCCGGACCCCACCGACACCCAGTAGCCATTCCTGCCGGAGACGAAGATCGGGGCCGCCACCGTACAACTTGCTCAGCAGAGTGCGGTCTTCGGGGTGGTTCATTTCCAGGTTGGTGTCGAGCAGGTAGATCGGAACGCGCCCCACCCGCATGGTCCAGACCCGGACGTGCACCGGGCGGCCAAAGGTCTCGACCACCGCGAGCCAGGCTTCCCCGCCGCCGCCCTGCAGCTCGACCAGTGGGGTGAGGGCGGGGTCGACGTGGTCGTCGCTGTCCTCCTGCCACCCGTCGCTGCGCAAGCGTTGATCGAAGTACCCCTTCATGTAGCTCAGCCCCACGCCGACGAGAGGAACTCCCAGGTCGGAGGCGGCCTTGCAGTGGTCGCCGGCGAGGATGCCGAGGCCGCCACTGTAGATCGGGACGGAGTTGTGGAAACCGAATTCCGCGCAGAAGTAGGCGACCGGGCGATTGAGCAGCTTGGGATAGCGGCGCGCGAACCAGGTGCGCTCGGGCGCGCGGTCGCTGGCCATCCATTCCATCACCAGGTCGTACTCACGGAGGAATTGCGGGTCGTGGGCGAGCTGTTCGAGCCGTGCAGCGGGAATCTCGCGCAACAGTTGAATCGGGTTGTGGCGCACCGCTCGCCAGAGCGGCGGGTCCATGCCGCGGAGCAGCTGGCGCGCCTCGCGATTCCAGCTCCAGGAGAGGTTGGCGACCAGCGCCGTCAGTCCCTCGAGGCGCGGGGGGAGGGCGGTGAGCTTGGTACGGGTCAAGCTCCCGTCTGTCCTCACCTAATGCACCAGCTTCTTGTAGCGGATACGGTGCGGCTCGTCGACGGCCACGCCCTTGCGGCGCCGATAATCAGCCGCGTACTCCTGGAAGTTGCCCTCGAACCAGTAGGCCTCGCTATCGCCCTCGAACGCGAGCAGGTGGGTGGCAATCCGGTCGAGAAACCAGCGGTCGTGGCTGATGACCACCGCGCAGCCGGCAAAGGAGAGCAGGGCATCTTCCAGCGCGCGCAGGGTATCGACGTCGAGATCGTTGGTGGGCTCGTCGAGCAGCAGCAAGTTGCCTCCGCTCTTGAGCAGCTTGGCCAGGTGCACCCGGTTCCGCTCGCCGCCCGAGAGGGTGCCGACCTTCTTCTGCTGGTCGGCACCGCGGAAATTGAAGCCGGCGCAGTAGGCGCGCGCGTTGACAATCCGCTTGCCGAATTCGAGCTGGTCGTGTCCGCCGGAAATCTCCTGGTAGACCGTGTTATCGGGGTCGAGCGCCTCCCGGCTCTGGTCCACGTAGGCGAGCTGTACGGTGGAGCCGATGACCAGCTCTCCGGCATCAGGGCGCTCCCGGCCGCTGATCATGCGGAACAGGGTGGTCTTGCCCGCGCCGTTGGGGCCGATGACCCCGACGATCCCGCCGCGGGGGAGCGAGAAGTCGAGATTCTCGAAGAGGAGCCGGTCGCCGTAGCCCTTGGCGAGGTCCTTGGCCACGACCACCTCTTCGCCCAGGCGGGCGGGGACGGGAATGAGGATTTCCGCGTTGCCCTCCTGCTGGCGCTCGCCCTGATCACGCAGCTGCTCGTAGGCCGTGATCCTGGCCTTCTGCTTGGCGTGGCGCGCGCGCGGCGCCATCCGGACCCACTCGAGCTCGCGCTCCAGGGTCTTTTGCCGGGCGGAGGCCTGCTTCTCCTCGGCGGCGAGCCGTTTGCTCTTCTGATCCAGCCAGGAAGAATAGTTGCCCTCCCAGGGGATGCCGGCGCCGCGATCGAGCTCGAGGATCCACCCGGCGACGTTGTCGAGGAAGTAGCGGTCGTGGGTGACGGCCACGATGGTGCCGGGAAACTCCCGCAAGTGGCGCTCGAGCCAGGCCACCGACTCGGCGTCGAGGTGATTGGTGGGCTCGTCCAGCAGGAGCAGATCGGGCTGCTCCAGCAGCACGCGGCAGAGCGCGACCCGGCGGCGTTCGCCGCCCGAGAGGCGTGACACGTCGGCGTCGCCCGGGGGAAGCCGCAGCGCGTCCATGGCGATGTCGATCTTGCGATCGAGCTCCCAGAGACCCTGCGCTTCGATGCGCTCCTGCAATGCTCCCTGCTTCTCGAGCAGCCGGTTCATCTCGGCGTCAGCCATGGGCTCGGCGAAGCGCGCGCTGAGGGTCTCGAACTCGGTGAGGAGGGTGCGCTGGGCGCGCACCGCTGCTTCGACGTTGCCGCGGACATCCTTGGCGGCGTCGAGCTCGGGCTCCTGCGCGAGGTAGCCCACCCGGATGCCGTCGGCGGGGCGGGCGTCACCCTGAAAATCCTTGTCGACACCCGCCATGATGCGCAGCAGGGTGCTCTTGCCCGCGCCGTTGGCGCCCAGGACGCCGATCTTGGCGCCGGGGAAGAAGGCGAGATAAATCCCCTTGAGGATCTCCCGCCCGGGCGGGACGACCTTGCGGAGGTTCGCCATCGTGTAGATGTACTGGGGGTTGGCCATAGGGGCAGGAAAATAACCACCCCCCGCGTATATTCGGGATTCGGGATCCTGGGATAATGGAGTCGCGATATGAGCAGTTTCCAGAAAACCTTCGTGGCCGCCGGCTTCTCGCTCGCGCTGCTGGCTGTGCCGTCACCGCGACCGCGCGTGCTGCCGGCATGCGCGCCCGACAATGCGGGCCTCACACTGCCCAGCGGCTTTTGCGCCGTGCTGGTCGCGGAAAGCCTCGCTTCGCCGCGGCACCTGGCGGTGGCGCCCAACGGCGACGTCTTCGTGGCCCGGAGCGGCCGGAGCGGCGGCGTGATCGTGTTGCGGGACACCACGGGCGACGGCAAGGCGGATGTCGTCGCGACTTTCTATGAAGGGCCGGGGGGCAGCGGCATCGCGGTTTCGTCGGACGCGGTTTACTACGCTCCCAACGACCAGCTGCTGCGCTTCCCCTGGAAGCCGGGGCAGCTGGCTCCCTCGGGCCCGGCCGAAGTCATCGCGACCGGCCTGCCGACGGGCGGGCATGGCTCGAAGGGCATCGCGCTGGGGCCGAACAACTCCCTGTACGTTTCGTTCGGGTCATTGACGAACAGCTGCCTGCCTCCGGAGTACGACCGAAAGACCGCGTATCCCGGACCCAACCCTTGCACCGAGCTGGAGCAACGCGCGGGAATCTGGCGCTTCGATGCCCGGAAGCTCAATCAGACACCCTCCGACGCCAAGCGGTGGGCGACGGGGCTCCGGAACCCGATGTCCGTGAGTATCCAGCCGGGCAGCGGGATCCTCTATGCCGGCGTCCACGGGCGAGACGGGCTGACCGAACAGTGGGGCTGGCCGGCGGAAGAGGGACGGGAGAACCCGGCCGAGGTCGTGTTTGCGCTGCCGGAGGGAACCAACGGTGGCTGGCCCTACTGTTACTTCGATTCCCGCAAGAAGATGCGGCTGCAGAATCCCGAATACGGCGGTGACGGCAGCATGGCATGCGACAAGGATATGGCGACGCCGGCGCTGTCCTTCCCGGGCCACTGGGCACCCAACGCGACGATGTTCTATGACGGCCGCCAGTTTCCCGCCTCCTATCACGGCGGGATGTTCATCGCCTTCCACGGTTCCTGGAACCGCGCCCCTGCGCCCCAGGAAGGCTACCGGGTAGTATTCGCTCCGTTCCAGAACGGCAAGGCGGTCGGGAGCTACGAGACCTTTGCTGCGCCGGCCGGCGCGCCGACCTCGATCCGGCCCTCGGGGCTTGCCGTCGGGCCTGATGGGTCGCTTTATATCGGGGCGGATGCGCAGGGCAAAGTGTGGCGGGTGATGTATAGGTAGGTGGGTAAGTGGGTATCCCTGCGAGGAGAGCTTATGAAACGACCGTTGTACTTGGCTGCCGCTCTTGCGCTCGCGCCGGCGCTCGCCGCGCAGCAGCCCGCGGCGCCACCCCCCGCGCCGCCGGCTCCGACGCCGCTGGCGGTGGGAGCCGAGGCGCCGGATTTCACGCTGCCCGCCGCCACGATGGAGGGTGTGAGCGCCAAGCCGGTCCATCTCAAGGACCTGCGCGGCAAGACCGTGGTCATCGCGTTCTTCTATAAGGCGCGGACCAAGGGCTGAACCACCCAAATGAACGCGTACCGTGATCAGTACGCGCAACTGTTCGGCGACAAGAACAAGGTGACCCTGCTCGCGATCAGCGTAGATCCCGATACCACACTGGCGTCTTGGGCCAAGGAAAGCGGCTACGCCGGGACCTTCTTGAGCGACATCGGCGCGGTGGTCGGCAGGCAGTATGGCGCCATCCGCCCGCTTCCGAACGGAAGCGTGCTCGACAACCGGACCCTGTTCATCATCGATTCCACGGGCAAGATCGCGCACGTGATGGCCCCGTTCCGCGAGGTCGATCCCGCGGCCTACACCGAGCTCGGCGAGGCAGTGAAGCGGGTGGCCGGACCGGATTGAGCGCGATCCGTTTCCAGAGGGAGAGCATGAGGCGGGGGTTCTCCCCCGCCTTTATGTTTCCGGCGATGAATCCTTCCGCACGCCAGCGCCTCAGCGTGGTGATCGGCGGTCACGTCGACCACGGCAAGAGCACCGTGGTTGGCCGGCTGCTGGCCGACAGCGGGGCATTGCCGGAGGGCAAGCTGGAGCAGGTCCGCGCGCTGTGCGAGCGGACCGGTCGGCCCTTCGAATACGCCTTCCTGCTGGATGCCCTCAAGGACGAGCGGGCACAGGGCATCACCATCGATACCGCGCGGGTCTTCTTCAGTACGGCGCGGCGGGATTATCTCCTGCTCGATGCGCCGGGCCACGTGGAGTTCGTGCGCAACCTGGTGACCGGGGCGGCGCGCGCGGACGCCGCGGTACTGGTGATCGACGCGCAGGAGGGAGTGCAGGACAACTCCCGTCGTCACGGCCACTTGATGGGGCTGCTGGGCATCCGGCAGCTCGCGGTGGTGATCAACAAGATGGACCTGGTAGACTACGCCGAAGCCAAATTCGAACAGCTGGCCAAGGAGTACAGCCGCTTTCTGGCGTCGCTCGGTTTGACTCCGAGATATCTCATTCCCACCAGCGCGCGCGAGGGCGAGAATCTTACCGCGCTCTCCTCGCGCATGCCCTGGTACCCCGGACCGACGGTGCTCGACGCGCTGGAGGCGTTCAGCCCGACCCGCGCTCCTCACGAGGGTCCGTTCCGGATGCCGGTGCAGGACGTTTACAAGTTCACCGGCGACGGGGATGACCGGCGTATCGTGGCGGGAACCATCGAGAGCGGAACGCTGCGTCCCGGGGACGAGGTGATGTTCTTCCCCTCGGGCAAGCGCGCCCGGGTTCGCCGCCTCGAAGCGTTCGCAGGAGCCGAGCCCGAGAGCGCTCGAGCCGGAGAGGCGGCCGGCTTCACGCTCGACGAGCAGATCTACGTAACCCGCGGTGAGCTGGCGACCCGGGCCGACGAGCCGCGCCCGGCCGTGACCCCGCGGCTTCGGGTGGGACTCTTCTGGCTGGGCCGCCGTCCGCTGGTGCCCGGTAAAGATTACCTGCTCAAGTTGGGCACCGCGCGGGTTCGGATGCGGGTCGAATCGATCCAGCGCAGTCTGGATGCGGCGACTCTGGAGGCGCGGAGTCCGGCGAGTACTGTGGAGCGGCATGAGATGGCCGAGTGCATCCTGGCGCTCGGCCGCCCCATCGCGACGGACACCGCCGAGTTGATGGCCCCCACCGCGCGATTCGTGATCGTGGACGAATTCGAGATCTCGGGCGGCGGGCTGGTCCACGAGGCCCTGGCGGACGCCCAGAGGCCAATCCGCGAGAAGGTGCTGCTCCGGAACTACAAGTGGGAGACCAGCTTCATACCGATCGAGCAACGCGTGAAGCGGTATGGCCAGCTGCCAACCCTGGTGCTGATCACCGGTCCGCGGGAGACGGATCGCAAGCACGTCGCCAAGGCGCTGGAGGCCCGGCTCTTCGAGGCGGGGCAGGTGGTCTATTTCATCGGGATGGCCAACGTGCTCTATGGGGTGGACGCCGATCTGGATCGAGCGGCGGGGCATCGCGCCGAACACCTTCGCCGCCTGGCCGAGGTGGCTAACCTGCTGCTGGATGCGGGGGTGATCCTGGTAGTGTCCGCAGCCGAGCTGGAGCCGGAGGATCTGGAACTGATCCGGACTGCGGCGCCACCGGAGCGGGTGGTGACGGTGTGGATGGGGGACGGGGAGGACCGAACTGCCTTCGATCTAGTCCTCGATGCGAGGGAGGCGACCGAGCAGTCCGTGGAGCGAATCCGGGCGTTGCTGGCGGAACGGGGGGCCTTCCTCGATGTTCCGTGATACGCATTCGCGCTCGGTGCTCAAGGCGGTTTCCTGGCGGATTTTCGGCACGATCGTCACCTCTGCCCTGGTGTACGCGTTTACCAGGCGGCTGGTGCTTTCGCTGGCCGTGGGAGCGGTGGAGTTCTTCTCGAAGATCGGGTTGTTCTGGCTGCACGAGCGGCTGTGGGACCGCTGGTCCTGGGGCAAGCGGCGGGTGGAACCGGCCGTCATCTGGTTCACGGGACTGCCAGGCTCGGGCAAGAGTACGGTGGCCGACTGGGTCGCCGCGGAGCTCCGGCGGCGCGGCTGGCCGGTCGAGCGCCTCGATGGCGACGCGGTGCGCCGGATTTTTCCGGAAACCGGCTTTACCCACGAGGAGCGGGACGCGCATCTCCGTCGCATCGGGTATCTGGCGAGCAAGCTGGAGGCGCACGGCGTCTTCGTGGTGGCTTCGTTCGTCTCGCCCTATATAGAATCACGCGATTTCGTCCGCGGGGTGTGCCGCTGGTTCGTGGAGGTTTATGTGAACACTCCGCTGGAAGAATGCGAGCGGCGGGACCCCAAAGGCCTCTATGCCAAGGCGCGCCGGGGGGAGATCGCCAATTTTACCGGCATCGGGGATCCCTATGAGCCCCCCCGCTCACCCGAAGTGACGATCGATACGAGCACGATCAGCGTCGAGGCCGCCGCAGCGCACGTGTTGCGAGCGCTTGGCCGGGGGGAACTCTGATGCGCGAGCCGGACCACCTGGACCGGCTGGAGGCGCTGAGCGTGCACCTCTTGCGGGAGGCGTACGCCAACTTCCCCCGGCTCTGCATGCTGTGGTCCATCGGCAAGGACAGCACGGTGCTGCTGTGGCTTTCGCGCAAGGCCTTCTTCGGCCACGTGCCGTTTCCGCTGCTGCACGTGGACACCTCGTTCAAGATCCCCGAGATGATCGCCCACCGGGACCGGCTGACCCGGGAGTGGCGGCTCAGCATGGTGGTGGGGCGCAACGATGAGGCGCTGGCGGCAGGCCGGACGTTCCCGGCGGGAGCCGTGGATCGCATCGGCTGCTGCGGGTTACTCAAGACCGAGGCCCTGCGACGCACCTTGAGCGGCGAGGGGCCGCGCGTGCGGATGAATCTCGACACGGGCCGGTACGAGCCCGACCCGGACCGCGCGCCCTACACGGGCGTGATCGTCGGGGTGCGGGCCGACGAGGAGGGCAGCCGCTCCAAGGAGCGCTATTTCTCGCCGCGCTCCACCAAGAACGTCTGGGACGTAGCCGAGCAGCCCCCCGAGTTCTGGAATCAATTCAAGACGGAGTTCGCCCCGGGCACCCACGTGCGAATCCACCCGCTGCTCGACTGGACCGAGCTCAACATCTGGGAGTACATCGAGCGGGAGCAGATCCCCACGGTGTCGCTGTACTACAACCAGGGCGACGGGACCCGCTATCGCTCGCTGGGCTGCGCGCCCTGCACCAGGCCGGTGCGGTCCGAAGCGCGGAACCCGCGCGAGATTATCGAAGAATTACGGACCGGACAGTTTGCCCGCGTGGCGGAGCGAGCGGGGCGCGCGCAGGATCTGGAAGACGGGGGAGGCTTGGAGAGCTTAAGGAGGGATGGGTATATGTAGGAGGCAGGATTGAGGATTGAGGGGACGACCCTCACCTCTCAATCCTGCTTCCGGCCAGCAAGCCGGCCCGCCCAGCGCGCGACGCCCTTGGCTGCGGCCACGGTGCGATGCCAGAACATGACCGCGACGCCCACGACCGCCGCGATGGCGGTGGCGAAGGGAAGCGCGGTATCCGGTCCCAGGTACATGAACGTTTCTCCTTCCTCAATATAGCTCAGGCCCTACTCTCGATCTCCGCGGCCAGCGCGGAAACCGTCGCATCGATTTCCCGAATGTCGTTGCCGTTGCCCGGGACAGCATCGAGCAGAATCTCGGGATCCTTGAGCATGTGCCCGGTCAGCACGACGACCACTTTCTCGCCAGCAGAAACTGTGCCGGATGCCGCCAGGCGGCGGACACCGGCGAGAGCCGCGGCACTGGCCGGCTCGCAGCCCACGCCGGCGCGGTCGATCACCGCTTTGGCTGCCAGAATCTCCGCGTCGGATACGCTCAGGACCACACCGTTGGTCGCGCGGATGGCGCGGACGGCGCGGTCCCACGAGGCCGGGTTTCCGATCCGGATGGCGCTCGCTACGGTCTCGGCTTGGACCTGGTAGCGCTGCGTGAACCCCTCCGCATACCCGCGGGCGAACGGCGCGGCCCCATCGGCTTGTACCACGCCCAGGCGGGGCAGGCGGTCGATCAATCCGAGGGAGAGTGACTCTTCCAGCGCTTTCCCGAACGCGGCGGTGTTGCCCAGGTTTCCACCGGGAAGGACGATCCAATCCGGCGGCTCCCAGCCGAGCTGCTGCAGCAACTCGAACACGATGGTCTTCTGGCCTTCGAGGCGGAAGGGATTGACGCTGTTGGTGAGGTAGAAGCCGAGTTGCTCGCCAGCCTGCTCCACCAGGCCGAGGCAGGCATCAAAATCTCCGCGCACCGCGAGCACCCGGGCCCCGAAGCCCACCGCCTGGGCCAGCTTGCCGCGCGCAATTCTTCCCGCCGGCACGACGACGATGACGGGCAGTCCGGCTTGTGCGCCATACGCGGCGAGCGAGGCGGAGGTGTTGCCGGTGGAGGCGCACACCAGTGCCCGGGCACTGATCCTCCGTGCCTGGGTGACGGCCACGGTCATGCCGCGATCTTTGAACGATCCTGTCGGATTGTGCCCTTCGTGCTTCAAGGTGAGATCGTCCACGCCGGCCCAATCGGTGATGGCCTGGCGTGAGAGCAGGGGCGTGTTGCCCTCGGGGTGGCTCACCACGTGGCTCTCCGCGCCAGGCAGCACGATCTCCCGAAAGCGCCAAACGCCGGACGACGGTGAGGACGGTGGGGACGGTGAGGACAGGCGGCGGTCGAAGAGGGCGCGGAGCGCGGCACCGCGTTCCTTCGGCGGCGTGTGCCGGACCTCGAGCAAGCCTCCGCAGCTGCGGCAACGCGTTGCCGGGTCGTGCTCGGCGCTCTCGCAGGCGCAAGCGATGCAAATCTGCGAGGTCATACGCGGCGGGCGCCTTCCAGATCGGGCTTGGCGACGCGGGTAGTGCAGCCGACTCCGGCGCGGCCATAGGCCTCGTGCATCGCGGCGGCCACCCGAG
>CAZYPO010000008.1:27801-31506 GCA_964649225.1 uncultured Gemmatimonas sp.
GTGCAGCCGACTCCGGCGCGGCCATAGGCCTCGTGCATCGCGGCGGCCACCCGAGTGCCGGAAGCGACGTCGCCCACCAGCGCGAAGGCGGTCGGCCCACTTCCCGAGATGGAGCAGCCGAGGGCGCCCGCGGCGAGCGCCGCCCGCTTCGCCTCGCGGAATCCGGTCAGCAGCGGGGCCCGGAATGGCTCGGCGATGCGATCGTCAATCGCGCGGCCCAGGAGCTGGAGGTTGCCCGAGTACGCCGCCGCGACCAGCGCGCCCACCTGGGCCGCCTGATGTACGGCGTCTTCGCGCGGGATCAACTCCGGCAGCACCGCGCGGCCTTCGCGGGTCGACATGGCCTGGTCAGGGTGAGCAAGAACTACGTGGAGGGCGGGGGGAACCGGCAGCCGGACGAGATCGAGCGGGTCGAGCGAGCGGATCAGCACCAGTCCGCCCAGTAGAATCGCGACGACGTTATCGGCGTGGCGACCGGAGACGACCGTTTCGGCTTCGAGAGCTGCGGCCAGCAGGTCGGCGGCATCGAGGGGAACGTCCAGCAGCAGGCTGGCCGCGAGGGCTCCGGCCACAGCAGAGGCCGCGCTGCCCCCTTGCCCGCCCGAGAGCGGCAGACCCTTCTCAACGCGCAACCGAATCCCAAACCCCGCGCCCGCGCGGCGGAGCACCTGCTGCGCCGCGATGCCGCTGGTGTGCCGGTCGGCGGCGGTGGGGAGCGAAGGGTGTCCGGGGTCCGCGATGACGACCTCGGAGCCTGCAATACGCTCTGCGATGACCGTATCGCCCTGGCCGCCAACGGCCAGTCCGAGCACGTCAAATCCAGGTCCGACGTTTCCGACCGACCCCGGCGCAAATACACGGACCTGTGCGGGCATCGGCTCATTGTATACTTTCGACCGTCGCCAGGATAGCGGGAGGCCCGCTTCGCCGGCTCCCTAGCCCCCTAGCCTCTAGCCCTCATTCATGCAACTAGGCTTTCTCCGCGAGACCGCCCCGCACGAACGGCGTGTGGCCCTGGTTCCGCAGACGGTGCAACGGCTGCGTGCGGCCGGGCACGAGATCCTCCTCGAGAGCGGCGCCGGCGAACGGGCCAGCTTCGCCGATTCGGCCTATACCACCGCGGGGGCGAGCCTCGCTGCAGACCGCCGCGCGGTGCTCACGCGGAGCGACGTCCTGCTCGCCGTGCAGTGTCCGGGCGAAGTGGATCTGGGGTTGCTGCCCGAGGGCGCGGTCGTCATCGGCCTGGTGGAGGACCAGGAGGAGGCGGTGCTCGGGATCGCGGCCGCGCGGAAACTCACCCTGCTCGCGATGGAACTGGTGCCCCGGATCAGCAAGGCGCAGTCGATGGACGTGCTCTCCTCCCAGGCGACGATCGCGGGGTACCAGGCGGTCCTGCTCGGCGCCAGTCATCTCGCCCGCCTGCTTCCCATGCTCACCACCGCGGCCGGAACCATTCCTCCCGGGCGCGCCTTCATCCTTGGCGCGGGCGTGGCGGGACTGCAGGCGATCGCGACGGCGCGCCGGCTCGGCGCCATCGTGAGCGCCTTCGACGTCCGGCCCGTGGTGAAGGAACAAGTGCAGAGCCTCGGCGCCGTATTCGTCGAGGCGGAGGCCGCGAGCGCGGCAGCGGAGGGGTCGGGAGGCTACGCACGGGAGCTGGCCGAGGAGCAGCAGCAGAAGGTTCTGGCGGCAATCGGCAAGCAGCTTCCCGAGATCGACCTGGTGATCAGCACCGCCCAGATTCCCGGAAAGCCCGCCCCACGGCTCATTACCGCCGAGATGGTGGCCAAGATGAAACCAGGCTCGGTGATCGTGGACCTGGCGGTGGAGTCGGGCGGGAATTGTGAGCTCTCGCGTGCCGGGGAGACCGTAGTGGCGCACGGGGTCACGATCCTGGGACCACTCAACCTGCCCAGCCAGATCCCCCAGCATGCGAGCGTCATGTACAGCCGCAACGTGCAAAGCCTGCTCGACCATCTTTTGAAAGATGGGAAGCTGACCATCTCCCTCGACGACTCCATCACCGGCCCGATGTGCCTGGCGCACGGCGGGACCATCGGGACCGGGAGGCAGCCATGGAAGCCCTGATCGCCAGCATCGTCATCTTCACGCTCGCCACCTTCCTCGGGGTGGAGCTGATCAATCGGGTCCCGACCAGACTGCACACGCCGCTGATGTCGGGTGCAAACGCCATCAGCGGCATCACCATCGTAGGCTCCCTGATCGTGGCGGGCGGGGCCCACTCCCGACTCATCTCCGCGCTCGGTTTCGTGGCGGTGGTCTTCGCCATGATCAACGTGGTGGGCGGGTATGCGGTCACCGACCGAATGCTGCAGATGTTCAAACGGAAGCCGGAGGCCAAGTGATGCCCAGCTGGCTGACGGTGCTGTGCTACCTCACCGCGGCGAGCTGCTTCATCATCGGGCTCAAGTGGCTGTCCAGCCCGGCTACGGCGATGCGCGGGAACCGCGTGTCGGCTGTAGGAATGCTTCTCGCGATCGCGGTCACGCTGGTGGATCGGGCCATCGTGTCCTACGGGATCATCGCCGCGGGGCTGGTGGTGGGCACGGCCCTGGGGCTCTGGCTCGCCAAGACGGTGAAGATGACGGCGATGCCGCAGATGGTCGCGTTGCTCAACGGCCTCGGGGGCGGGGCGTCGCTCCTGGTCGGGGCGGCGGAGTTCCTCAAGGCGGTGGCCACCGGAACGCGCCCCACGACCGACGTGGCGATCGCTACCCAGGCGAGCCTGCTGGTCGGCGCGGTCACACTGACCGGCAGCCTCATCGCGTGGGCCAAGCTGGAAGAGCTGATGACCGGACGGCCGATCACCTTCGCGCTTCAGAAGACGACCAACGCGCTGGTGTTCCTGGTGATCGTCGGACTCGCGGTCTGGCTGGTAGCGGTTCCCGACGCGCCGCGCTGGCCGTTCTACGCGGTGTGCCTGCTGTCACTGGCGCTGGGAGTGCTGCTGGTGATCCCGATCGGCGGGGCGGACATGCCGGTGGTGATCTCCCTGCTCAATTCCTACTCCGGGATTGCGGGCGGGATGACGGGCTTCGTGATTCGCAACGACGAGCTCATCATCGCCGGCGCACTGGTGGGCTCTTCCGGGATCATCCTGAGCCAGATCATGTGCAGGGCGATGAACCGGTCGCTCGGCAACGTGTTGTTCGGGGCGTTCGGGGGAGGGGGTGGCGGCGCCGCGAGTGCCAAGAGCGCGGAGGGGCTCTCGGTGCGGCAGACCTCCGTCGAAGATGCGGCGGTGCAGTTGGCCTACGCCCGGAGCGTGATCGTCGTCCCCGGTTACGGGCTGGCCGTGGCGCAGGCCCAGCATCTGGTGCGCGAGCTGGCCGACCTCATCGAGAAGAAGGGTGGGGAAGTGAAATACGCCATCCATCCCGTTGCCGGCCGGATGCCGGGGCACATGAACGTGCTCCTCGCCGAGGCGAACGTGCCGTACGACAAGCTGTTCGACATGGAGCAGATCAACAACGAGTTCGAGCGGACCGATGTGGCGCTGGTGATCGGCGCCAACGATGTGGTGAACCCCGCGGCGCGGACCGATCCGACCAGCCCGATCTACGGCATGCCCATCCTGAACGTGGACCGGGCGCACTCGATCATCGTGCTGAAGCGGGGCATGGGCTCGGGCTTCGCCGGGATCGAGAACGAGCTCTTCTTCAACCCCAAGACCGCCATGCTGTT
>CAZYPO010000008.1:31606-33354 GCA_964649225.1 uncultured Gemmatimonas sp.
CAGATCGCCAAGGCGGTAGATGAAGGCCGGGAAAGCCTGGATCTGTATCTCGACGAGATCAGCCGGGTCCCGCTACTCTCCCGCGATGAAGAGATGGAGCTGGCTCGCAAGGCCTTCCGGGGCAATGTGGCCGCGCAGGAAAGGCTGGCGCGCCATAACGTGCGTTTCGTGGTGTCGGTTGCGAAGAAGTTCCAGAACCGGGGCGTCCCGCTTGTCGATCTGATCGGTGAGGGCAATCTCGGGTTGATGACCGCTGCCCGGAAGTTCGATCCGGACCGTGGCGTCAAATTTATTTCCTATGCTGTTTGGTGGATCCGGCAGGCGGTGCAGGCGGCCATCGCCCGGCACGGCCGTCCGGTCCGGGTGCCGCTCAACCGCACGGCGGATCTAAGCCGGCTGGGGCGCACCACGACGCTGCTCAAGGAAAAGCTCGGGCGGATGCCGACCACCGAGGAGTTGGCTCGGGCCACCGGGCTCACCCCGGAAGCGGTGCGGTCCTTAAGCGCGCTCAATTCCGAGGCGGTCCGGCTCGACCATCCGACGCGGGACGGCGACGGCAACGAGCGGATCGAGCGCTTTGCGGCCGATCAAGAGGGAACGGATGCCGGGACGATGGCTAACAGCCAGACTCAGGACATCGAGGCTGCGCTGGCCACTCTGCCGCCGCGGGATGCCAAGGTCTTGCGGCTCTACTTCGGAATCGAAGACGGCCAGAGCCGGACGTTGGAAGAGATCGGGCGGATGATGGGGGTGACTCGCGAGCGGATCCGGCAGCTCAGGGATCGAGCGCTGGTGCGGCTGCGCGAGGGGGAGACGGGCGAGCGCCTGAAGGATTTGGTTGCGTAGAGAGCAACGGCTGACGGCCAACCAACAGAGGCCCCCGATGTCAAGCGGACATCGGGGGCCTTGTCTTTTGGCCCACGGACGGAGGTGACCCTTGCTGGCCAACTGGATTACGCTTTCCCGATTCCCGCTCCTGCTGAGCAACATCCTGATTCTCTATTTCGGCTCGCCGCCGGTGCGTCTGGCGGGCGTCCTGTTGCTGTTCGCCGGGCTCTTGCTGGATACGGTGGACGGGATGGTGGCGCGCAAGACGGGGCAGACGAGCCTGTTCGGCAGCGTGCTCGACATCGCCGCCGACCGCACCTACGAGCTGGTACTGTGGGTGTGTTTTGCCGACCTCAGGTTGATACCGGTGGCGATACCGCTGATCGTGATCGCGCGGACTACCCTCACCGACGCGTTCCGCAGCATCGAGGTCGGGCACGGCACGGCGCCGTTCCAGCAGCATCGCACCGCGCTGGGCCGGTTTCTGGTGGGCTCGAGGCTGATGCGGGTGGGCTACTCGGCGAGCAAGCTCACGACGTTTTGCGGATTAGCATTGACGCAGGCTTTCGCGGGCTTTCCGGCCGACTCGGCCCCGGGCCGCGCGACGCCGGCGATGCTGGCCGGGTTCCGCGCGGTGGCATGGGTGGCGGTGGTCTTCTGCGTCTTCCGGGGGCTCCCGGTGATCATCCACTGCCTCAAGGAGTATTGGGGCAAACCGCTGGCGGATGCGGCCTAGCGGCGGCCCTGAACGCGGGCGTAGACCCGGGGCGGCAGCTGACTCGACAGCGGCACCTGTTCGAAGAGGCTGTCCCCGACGAAGAGAAAGCCGGTGGTGGAGTAGACCAGATCGGCGATGCAGAGCGCCCCGAGGGGACAGTTGTCGACCAGCAACGCGTCCGACCTGCGGGTGGCCATGAAGC
>CAZYPO010000008.1:33454-41899 GCA_964649225.1 uncultured Gemmatimonas sp.
CCGAGGGGACAGTTGTCGACCAGCAACGCGTCCGACCTGCGGGTGGCCATGAAGCGTTGGGTGCCGCGGCTGGGTAGACCGTTCGCATCGAGGGTGACGCGAATCTCGGTGAGCGGGCCCCCTTCGGGCGCGGCGACCTCCGCGGGGATCAGGAGGGTGTCCGCGAGGAGGGTCGGTGCGAAGGGAGCCGGGTAGTCGGACACCGGGAGGCCCTTGGTCCCGACGCGGACCAGGGCATAGACGGCCTGGCTGGAGCGGGGCCCCACGGAATCCGCGCAGCCGGCGAGTCCGAGGGTTGGGGCAAGGAGGAACCAGGCGGGGATTCTCATAGGTCAAGCCTTGTCTACGATGCGCGATTGGCCGCCGCCGCGCAACCCGGGTTCCCAACCCGGGCGCTGCCGCGATACTTTCCTGCGATGCGAGCCGCGTGCATGACGCGACGGGCCGTCCTGGGCCTGGCGCTAGCCGTTCCGGCTACACCCATCACGACGACGGCCTGGGCCCAGAGCGACGCGCTGCCGCGGTTCAACGCGGCCGACGCGGGGTTCATGCAGGGGATGATCGCCCATCACGAGCAGGCGGTGACCATGGCCGCCCTGGTCCCTGCCCGGAGCAGCCGCGGGGACATGCGGTTGCTGGCGGAACGGATCGACGTCTCGCAGAGGGACGAGATCGCGATGATGCGGCGCTGGCTGGAAAAGCGCCACGTCAAGGACGAGCACGGCGGCCACCACATGCTCATGCCGGGCATGCTGAGCGAGGCAGAGCTGGCGGAGCTGGGCAAGGCCAAGGGCAGCGAGTTCGACCGCCTGTTCCTGCAGGACATGATCCGCCACCATGAGGGCGCGCTGACGATGGTGACGGTGCTGTTCGCGACCCGGGGCGCAGGTCAGGAGGCAGAGCTCTTCAGCTTTGCCTCCGGGGTGGACGCCGATCAGCGCGCCGAGATCCGACGGATGCGCGCCATGCTTTCGACCCTTCAACGAGATACCCCATGAGATTCGCAGCGAGGGTTTTACTGGCCGGGCTGCTTTGCCTCCCGGCCGGGGTGAAGGCGCAGAACAGCGACCCACGGGTCGGACTGGGCCCGGGATGGCTCGACGCCAAGGAGGCGGCCCGAGGCCTGGAGCTGGTGGCGCGCCGGGCGCGCCCGGCGGGTTTCTTCGATCCCCGCAACCTGGGGGACATACTGTTGGCGAATTCGGACCTCGCGTTCAAGGGGAACTTCGTCTTTCAGGGGAGCTTCAACGGCTTCCAGATCTGGGACCTGTCCAAGCCGGGTGGACCAACGCTGCGGGTGGCGTTCGTCTGTCCCGGGGGCCAGGGCGATCCTTCGGTGCACGGCAACCTGCTCTTCACCTCGGTGGAGATGCCCAACGGTCGGGTGGACTGCGGAACCCAGGGGGTCCAAGACTCGGTCAGCGCGGAGCGGTTCCGCGGGGTACGGATCTTCGACATCAGCGACATCGACCATCCGAAGCAGGTGGCCGCGGTACAGACCTGCCGGGGCTCGCACACCCACACGCTGGTGACCGATCCCAAGGACCCCGCCAACCTCTACATCTACGTGTCGGGTGCGAGCACGGTGCGCCCGCCGAACGAGCTGGCGGGGTGCTCGGCACGGCCGCCGGAACAGGATCCCAACACGTCGCTGTTCCGCATCGACATCATCAAGGTGCCGCTGGCGGCGCCGCAGCAAGCGCGGGTGGTCAACTCGCCGCGGATCTTCGCGGACTCGACCGGCGCGATCGCCGGTCTGTGGAAAGGTGGTCCCCACGGCGAGGGGACGCAGGTCACGGATACGACGGATCAATGCCACGACATCACCGTCTACACGGCGCTCGGACTCGCGGCCGGGGCGTGCGCGGGCAACGGGATCCTGTTGGACATCCGCGATCCGGCCAATCCCAAGCGGATTGCCGAAGTGAGCGACCCGAACTTTGCCTACTGGCACTCGGCGACGTTCAACAACGACGGCAGCAAGGTGGTGTTTACCGACGAGTGGGGCGGCGGGATGCAGCCGCGCTGCCGCGACACGGACCGGCCGGAGTGGGGCGCCGACGCGATCTTCACGCTGGCCGACGGCAAGCTGCATCCCGCGGCGTACTACAAGCTGCCGGCTCCACAAACGGAGGTGGAGAATTGCGTCGCCCACAACGGATCACTGATTCCCGTCCCGGGACGCGACCTCATGGCGCAGGCGTGGTATCAAGGCGGGATCTCGGTCTTCGACTTCAGCGATCCGTACCATCCCAAGGAGATCGCGTTCTTCGATCGCGGCCCGCAGAACGGCAGCGAGCTGCAGCTGGGCGGGTTCTGGTCGGCGTACTGGTACAACGGGCAACTGTTCGGCTCCGAGATCGGGCGCGGACTCGACGTGTTTCGGCTGCTGCCGAGCGCGTACCTGTCGCGGAACGAGATCGAGGCGGCGAAGCTGGTGCAGGTCGACGAGCTCAACGTACAGAACCAGCAGAAGCTGGTCTGGCCGGCGCGCTTCGTGGTGGCGCGCGCCTATCTGGACCAGCTGGTGCGCAATGACGGCTTGCGGCGGAGCTGGGCGGCCCCAGTGAGCCGGGAGCTCAACCGGTCGGAACGGCTGTCGGGGGCAGCGCGCCAAGCGGCGCTGACCAAGCTGGCGGCGCAACTCGAGCGGGACGCGCAGGGCGCCGGCGACGCAACCCGGGTGCGCGCACTGGCAGGGGTGGTCAGAGAGCTGGCAAATCCGAAGCGCTAGTTAGGGCCAGCGGCGCGGCGCCCGGCAGATGGGGCAGGGGCCCAGCTGGGGTGGGCGCCCGTAGTACACGGTGACGGGACCGAGCGCCACCACGCGCTTCTCGACGGTGTCGTTGACGGCCACGGCCAAAGTCAATATCCCGCGGATGACGCGGCCACTGAACTGCGCCGGGAGCGGTGGGCCCACCAGGACCGGGTAGGCGCGCAGCACATAACTGCCGTCCCTGGTGAAGCGGCCGCTGCCGTCGAGGGGGATGTTGGCGGGCAGGTCTCCGAAGGTGCAGCCGAGGTGGACGTGAACCGCGGAGTCGGTGACGATGACGCCCGCGTTCTCTCCGCCCCAGGTACCCAGCGACAACTTCTGATCGGAGGGTGGCAGGAGCGAGGAATCGGCGCAGGAGCCGAGCAGCAGGGCGAGGGCGGTTAGGGTGCGCGTGGTCATCCAACAACCTAGTGAACTCCTCCGGTTTATCCACCCTTAGGGCCGGGCTAGAAGTGCTCCGGTGGCTCCGGTCCGCTTGAGAGGTTCTTCCAGGGGGCTGCTTCCCAATTGTCGGGGCGTTCGGAGCTCCGCGACCATCCCGGCAGGGGCAGGGCGAGATGCTCGGAGAGGGCGGTCAGGTAGGGCTCGTACATCAGGCGAAGCTCGGAGAAGCGGGCGCGGGAATCCACCGCGCCGAACCGGGTGCCGGCCGGGCCGAGGTGGTGCATGAGCTGCGACAAGTCGGCTTCGGTAAGGCGATCCCCCAGCTTCTGGGGCTGATGCGCGCTGAACACCTGAGCAAGATCCACCACGGCATGGCGCGCCATCGCGAAGGTGAGCTGGGCCTGCCGCGCGCAGTGGCCCTCGCAGCCGACCACGAGGAGGGCGCTGGTGTCGAGCACGGTGGTGAGCGCGGCCAGCCAGGATTGATTGCCGTGCTGGGAGCGGTAGTAGGCCAGCACGGGATAGGAGAGGTGGCTCTCCAGTGTTTCGGCGGACCAGCGCTCCCACCCGGCGAGGAGCCGGGTCAGGCCGTCCGGGTCGGCGTCAATGGGGTGCCGGCGCAGCAGCTCACCCGCAGCCGGCGGCGATCCGGCGCGAGCGTCCAGCAGGGAGATCGCGATCTCCCGGCGCGAGAAGGCCTGATAGATGACGGGCAGGTAACCGATGGTGATGGCGAGAAAGGCGAAGCCGAGTCCTGATTCGGTGACGGTGAGGACCTTGGCGAGCGTAACGCGGGGCACCACGTCACCCAGACCGAGAGTGAAGAAGGTGGTGCCGCTCAGATAGAGATCGTCGAGGAAGCCGGGGGTGTGGCCCTGTATGACGATGCCCGAACCGGCGGCCCAGTGGAGCGCGCCGAAGGCGAGGATGATGCCGACGGCCCAGAGGATGAGCAGCAGCAAGAGGGAAAAGGGGCCGAACCAGCTCAGGGAGATTTCGCGCAGGCTGCCTTTGAAGCGGGTGGCGATGCCACTCCAGAGATGCCAGGAGGTGCGATAGAAGAGCGTGGTGAGGCCAAAGGGCCGCTGCACCCGGCGCGGGAGGATGACGGTTTCGAAGGCATCGCGCAGGACGATGAGCAAGAGCGCGCTGCCGGCGAAGGCGACGAGGAGTCTCACGGGGCTTTGAGCAGCGCGCTCTCCTTGGCGAGCCAGGCATCGAACTGCCGGGAGATCTCGCCGAGCTCACGGCCGATCGCCGCGGTGCGGGCCACCTGGACGGCCGACGGGCGTCCCTCGTAACCGTTCACGCTGCTGTACAGCTCGGCGAGGTTTTCGCGCAGGCGCTCCTCGCCGGTGATCATGCCGCCTTCCTTGGTCGCGACGATCTTCTTGCGCAGCTGGTCCGCCGCGCCCGATGCGGCGCGCAGCTTCCCGACGAGCGACGCGTCGGCGCTCGAGGCGGCGGCGCGGGCCTCCAACTCGGCGCGCACGCCATTCATGCGATCCACCAGCGAGGTCATCTCGCCCAGCATGGCGTACAGCTTGAGGGCGAGATCATATTGCGCCTTGCGGTCCAGGGCGCTGTGGGTAAGCCGGGGGTCCGGCACCACGCGAAGCACCGCGGAGTACTCGTTGTCGCCCTCGAGCAGTTTCACGGTGTAGCGGCCGGGCAAAAAGCGGGGTCCGGTGGCGAAGGCTGCGGTGGCGGCCGGTGGAATTCGCGGCGGGGCCATGCGCATGGGCCAAGCCACCCGGCTCAGGCCACGGCGCTTGCTGGTGGGAAGGGTGGTGAGCAGCTTCCCAGCCGAATCGCGCACCTCGAGCTTCATATCGCCGAAGATGTGGCGCTTCTGCAGGAAGTAGGTGATGATCGCATCGCCGGGGGGATTGGGACCGACGAACTCCGCGTCGCCATTGGCCCAGCCGCCGCCCGCGGAGAGCACCTGGACGATGGGCTTGCCCTGCAGGAACGCGGCGCTTTTGGCCAGCGTCTCGGGCGTGAGGGCACGGAGCGGGGTGATGTCGTCGATGATCCAGATGCCGCGTCCGTGGGTCGCGACGACGAGGTCGTGATCACGGGGATGAATCGCCAGATCGCGCACGGCGACGGCAGGGAAATCGCCGCCCTTGTAGCGGGACCACTGCTGGCCGCCGTCCACCGAAATCCACAGCCCGAACTCGGTGCCCAGGAAGAGCAGCTTCGGATTGACGAGGTCTTCCTTGATCACGTGGGCGTAGCCCCGCACCGGCGAGCCGGAGGCGACCAGCGCGGTCCAGGTTTTCCCATAGTCGAGCGACTTGTAGGCGTAGGGCCGCAGGTCGCCGAAGGTGTGCAGGTCGAAGGTGGCGTAGATGGTGCCGGGCGCGAAGTGACCGGCGTCGACCGAGGAAACCCAGGCGTGCTTCGGGAGGCCCTGGATATTGCCGACGACGTTGCTCCAGGTGGCGCCGCCATCGCGGGTTACTTGGAGGTTGCCGTCGTCGGTGCCGGCCCAGACCAGCAGCGGATTCCGGGGCGACTCGGCGATGGCGTAGATGGTGGTGTGGGTCTCGGCGGAAGAATTGTCCACCGTCACACCGCCGGACTCCTCTTGCTTCTGCTTCTCGGGATCGTTGCTGGTGAGGTCGGGCGAAATGCGATCCCAGGTCTGGCCGAAATCCCGCGAACGGAAGAGGTATTGCCCGCCGAGGTAGATGGTTCCGTTCCGGGTCGGGCTGAGGTGAATGGGCGTGTTCCAGTTGAAGCGGAGCTTGGCCTCTTTGTAGTTGGGCAGCGGCTTGATATCGCGGGACTCGTGGGTTTTGCGATTGACGCGCCCGATGTAGCCACCCTGCGCCTCGGCGTAGAGGTAGTTGTTGTCGGTGGGGTCGGGGAACATCCAGAAGCCGTCGCCGCCGTACATGTTTTCCCAGCGACCGTTGGTGATCCCGCCGGGGTACTGCGACTCGCCCACCCAGGAGCTGTTGTCCTGCAGCCCGCCGTACACCTTGTAGGGCCGGTCCAGGTCCACGCTCACATGGTAGAACTGGGAGATCGGGAGGTTGTTGGCCTTCCACCAGCGGTCGCCGCCGTCGTAGGAATACCAGAGGCCGCCGTCGTCACCGGTCAGCACGTGATCGGTATTGGCGGGATCCACCCAAACGTCGTGGTGATCTCCGTGGGTGCCGCCGCTGATGTTGCTGAAGCTGGCGCCGCCATCGGTGCTCATGATCAGCGGGCCGTCGGGCTTGTAGACGCGGTTCTCGTTTTTGGGGTCCACGATGAGATTGGCGAAGTAGAAGGGGCGCCAGATCATGTTCTGGCTCCGGTCCTTCATTTGCCACGTCATCCCGCCATCGTCCGAGCGATAAAGCGCGTTGAGCGGTGGCACGGCTTCGATAAAGGCGTACACGACGCTGGACTTGGAAGGTGCGACGCTCACCGCAACGCGGCCCCAGGGTTTGGGCGGAAGGCCCCTGGCGCTCTTCTCGTCGAGCTGGGTCCAGGTAGCCCCGCCGTCGGTGCTCTTGAATAACCCGCTGGCGCTGGGCGCTTCGGGGCCATCGCCGCCGGAGCGGAAGGTCCAGCCCTTGCGGCGGAAATCCCACATGCCGGCATAGAGCGTCCTGGAGTTCTGGGCATCCATGGACAGCATGGAGCAGCCGGTGGAGGGGTTGGCGCCGGCGAGCACCTTGGACCAGGACTTTCCGGCGTCGGTGGTCTTGTAAACACCGCGCTCGTCGCTGTCGCTCCAGAGCTTGCCGGTGGCGCAGACGTAGACCGTGCCGGGGTCGCTCGGATCAATGAGGATCTTGGCGATCCGCTCGGACTCCTTGAGGCCCAGGTTGGTCCAGTTGTCGCCACCGTCGGTGGAGCGATAGACCCCGTCGCCGACGGAAACGCTGTTGCGGGTCCAGGCTTCGCCGGTGCCGACCCAGATCACCTTCGGATTGGTGGGGTCGATGCTGACTGCGCCGATGGACTGCACCGGCTGCTGGTCGAAGACCGGCTTGAAAGTGGTGCCGCCGTTGGTGGACTTCCAGACGCCGCCGCTGGCCGCGCCGACGTAGACGGTGAGGCGGTCGCCCTCGTGCACGGCGGTGACGGCGGCCACGCGCCCGCTCATCGCGGCGGAGCCGATATTGCGCGCGCCGAGGCCGGAGGTGGTTTCGGAATCCACAGGCGCGGAGGATCCGGCGGCGGCTGCCGGCGGCTTCGGGCTCGCGGCGGGCCGGGCCGCCTGCGGGTTAGCCGGGGTGTCTTTGGGCTCCTCGCCGGGGCGGGGCGGGGCGCCGGCCGCCGGCTTGGCGAAAAGGCGATCGTCAAGCGGGACGTTGGCCTCGATGCGCTCCCAGATGTACTGGGCCTTGTTGGCGCTGGAGCTACCCTTGGCGCCGATGGCAGAGGCGAAAGGCAGGTACCAGCCGCCGCTCACCTCCTTGTAGTCGCCGAGCTCGACCTCGAACTCGCGCTCGGCCCCGCGCACCATGCGCTTGACCTGGATCTTGAGGGGGACGTAGGAGTCGGAGTCCATATAATAGGTGCGGACATCGCCGTTGCTCGCGAGGGTGACCTTGAGCTTGTAGACCTGGGTGCCCTCGATCTGGTCGGTGCCGACCAGCTCGACCTGGTTGCCCTTGCGCTGGTAGTCGAAGAGCGGGTCGTCGAACTCGGCTTCCTCGACGATGCCCTTGAGCTCTTCCTCACCTAAGGGCTCCGCGTCCTTCTTGCCTTGCCAGGGCTCGATCTTCCAGCCGCTCTTGCCGTCGTAGGCATTGACGCCGGTCATGCCGCCGAAGGAGAACTCCAGGCGCACCAGGTTGGGGCGCTTGTTCTCGGAGCGGACCCGCGCCTCGAAGCCGCCGCCGCCGTAGAATTTGCCGGTGCGGCGGAGGGTCTGGATGGCCTGGACGCGCTCGGCGCCACCGACGCGCTGGAGGTAGCGGGAGACGATCTCATCGGCGGTCTGCGCCTGCAGCGGGCCGGCGAGGAGCAGGAGCGCGAAGGTGGGGAGCAAGGGGCGGCGCATAGCGAGGTTCCTCGGTGGTACGGACGAAGCGACGGTTTGGGAGCGGAAAGGTAATGGACAGCCGCGGTGGCCTCAGGGGCCGAGGTCGAGGGTGACCCGATAGATCTGGCCGGCCTTGATGCCGTAGAAGCGGAAGGTGTGGTCATCGACAAAGCGACAGGCAGCGCTACTCAAAACCAGAATGTCCTCCCAGGACGGGCTCAGCTTCCCGTCCACCATCATGGTCCAGCCTCTGCCGGTCCACACGGCCGTGGCGAAGTGTTTGCTGTTGGGG
>CAZYPO010000008.1:41999-63456 GCA_964649225.1 uncultured Gemmatimonas sp.
CATGGTCCAGCCTCTGCCGGTCCACACGGCCGTGGCGAAGTGTTTGCTGTTGGGGCTCCAGGAAGGGAACTCGAACCCGGCGCTCGGCCCCTGGTACATGGTACCGTCTATGACCACCCCTCCCTTGGGTATCGGATCCATCGTGAAGCCCACGTAGGCCAGGTGGTTGCCATCCGGGCTGAAGGAGAACACCGGAAACAGGATCGGCGGATTGTTCTGGGTGCCGAACTCCTGCAGGTTGTGGGGCTTGACCACGCCGTCCACCACCGGCTGAAAGACGCTCATGCCAGGCTTGGCCCCATAGGCCAGATGCTTGCCGTCGGAGCTGAACTGCACGGCCCCATCGACATAGCCATGCGACTTGGGTTGTTCCTTGCCGTCCACCACCATCCAGAGGCCGGTGCTGGAGGCAATCTGAAACGCGTACCGCTTTCCGTCGAGGCTCCACTGGAACTCCTTGACCCAGGTGCCTCCCGAGAGCTCCTGTCCGTCCACCACCGGGAAGGTGCCGGCGGGGCTGTTCCCCTGATAGGTCAGGTGGGCGCCATCCGGGCTCCACAGCAGTTCGTCGGCGGTGAGGTAGGTCGGGCCCATCGGCTTTCCGTTCACCATGACCGTGACGCCCGGGTTAGGCCTGTTCTGCTGGACGTAGGCGACACGCTTCCCATCGGGGCTGAAGGCGACGCGCTGGCGCTTGTACCCGAGGCGGGAGCCGACCCGGTTCGGGTCATAGGTGGAGACGGTGAAGGTGATCGTGTTCGGGGCGCGCAGGGTCCCCACGACCAGCTCCGCCAAGCCCCCGCCGTGGCCACCCGGGTCCCCCGGTGTGGTGACGGCCTCGTAGGCAACCCGTCCGTCCGGAGCCTGCTCGAGGTCGCTGATTCCGTAGTTGGCCGGGCTCTCGACCCCGTCCACCACCGCCACCGCCTGCTTCGCTCCCACACCTGACCGGTTGCCGACGTAGGCATAGTGGGCGCCGTCGGGAGTCAGTTTGAGCGATGAGACCATGCCGAAGCCGGGGCCCGGCTTGCCGTCCACCACCGCGTGCCATTTGTCGTCCGCGGTCTGGGCCACGTAGACCAGCCGCTTGCCGTTGAGCGCGGACTGCGTCAGGTCGAACGCCTTGTACGGCGTGCCCTTCACGCCGTCGGCCACCATCACCCAGCTTCCCGGTCCGTCCAGGGCGCCGTAGGCCAGGTGGGTTCCGTCACGGTTGAACAGGAAGCCCCAGCCGGGTGCATTTCGGCCCACCCCGCTCTGGACCGCGGCCGCAGTCAGCAGCGTGAGTGCCTCCTTGCCGTCCACCACGGCGATGAAATCGCCGCCGCGCCGGCCGACATAGGCGCTGTGCCCACCGGTGGAACTGAACACCATCGGCCCGCCGCTCCCCCGGTAACTGCTCCAGGTGAAGTTCAGGGGAATCTCATCGAACACCGGGCCCTCCACGCCATCCAGCAGGACCACTGCCCGACTGCCTTTGGCCGTCACGATGGCCAGGTGGTCGCCCTCCTCGCTCAGGACCAGGCGCTGGGAAGTGGGACCCATCAGGGTCTCCTGCACCTTGGCGTTGAGCGGTGGGCCGACGGGAGCCTGGGTTGACCCCGTCGACTGGGCTCCCGCCATCAAGGCGAAGAGCGCTGCGGAAATCTGCTGGTAGTGGTGCATGCTGTTCTCCGTCACTTGCAGGCGGCAACCGCGGCGTCGAAATGCTCCTGGACCCGATTGGGATAGGGTTTGGCCTTGAGCTTGGCGACGAATTCCTTGGACACGCAGGTGGCGGCCGGCGCCTTCATCCGCTGGGCCAGCGCCTGGCGTTTAGCCCAGGCCGCCTGCTTGTAGTTGTCCAGGCACTGGGTGCAGTCCAGCTTGTCCCCGGTGAAGAGGCTGGCGAGAGGCTCGGGAGTTCCGGCCGAGTGGGCAGTGCGATAGGCGATCACCGCATGCTGGACCCGGAGACAGTCGAACACCACCGAGAGGAGACGATCCTTCTGGCAGTAGGCCAGGGCCGCCGGCGCCTCCTTGCCGGCCAGCTTCCGCGCGTCCGTCGTGGGAGATGCCGCGCCCGCTGCGGGGCGGGGCGGCTCGCGATCCTCATCGACTCGGGGCGCCGAGGCGGTGTTCGCCGCGGCGTCGTACTTCCAGCCGGTCTCCACAATGTTTCGGCCCGCGGCCCGCGCGCCGTCGCTCCAGGCCTTCAGAATCCGCCGGGCCCCGTCGAGCGTCCCGTTTTCGCACTGAATGGTGCCCTTGTAGCCGTACTTCCCGCCGAGAAATCGGAACCACATCATGCTCCATTGCCCGATGTTGACGGGGGGAGCCGCGTCGAAAGTGACGCTCAGATAGACGGGGCCCGGGAATACCCCGGCGACGCAGAAACCGTGATCGGCTGGTGGTGGTGGGGGCGGGTTCCTCGTATCTCCCGTCCGGTTAAAGGAGACCGCCGCCGCGGCCTCGTCGCGCAGGTATGTCCAGTCCACCTCCACCACCTGTCTCCGCTCCTGCCGCATGCGGCCTTCAGTCACTGCCCGGTCGGCTTCGGCCACGGCGACCGAATTGGGAAACCCACAGCTCACCGGATAGTTGGAGTTGGTGGTGAAGCCGTATCTCGCTTTCAGGTACCCGAGGAACTCGCGCACCATCGGGTGGGCATTGTTGGCGACGTTCGGGTTCAGCTTGGTATCGAAGACCGCGCTGAAGTAGACCACCGGCCCGAGCACATCCGAGTAGCAATACCCCCCCGCCGTAGGGGCGCCCTGGCCGAGGGCGGGAGCGGCACAGGCGAGAGACAGGAACCAAGGAAGCGAACGGCGAGTCATATTGGTTGTCCTGGTGAAGCCATCGGGATGGGACCTAACCTAGCGTACCCCGTCGCTGGTGCGGAACGAACGCGAGCGCTACGGTCGCAACGGGTATTGCGCGTCAGCTTCCGATGTCGAGGGTCACCCGGTAGATGTCGGTGCCTTTGAAGGCGTAGTACCGGAAGGTGTGGGGGGTCACGAAGCGGGCACTGGCCTCGTTTAGCACGAGAATGTCCTCGAAATTGGGGCCGAATTTCCCATCCAGCATGATCGCCCACCCCTGGCCGCTGGGACTCGACCCCACCGCGGCGAAGTGTTTTCCGTCCGCGCTCCAGGCGGGATGGAAATAGCCGGGCACCGGGCCCTGCTGGGCCACGCCGTCCACCCACACCGCGATCTTTCCGGCGCCGTCCGTCCTGCCGCCGACGTATGCCAGGTGGTTTCCATCCGGGCTGAAAAAGAGCTGCGGGATGGAGACCGGCAGATTGCCCTGAACTCTGGTGGCAAAATTTCCCAGGTAGTGGGGCTTGAGCACGCCATCCACCATCGGCTGATAGTTGGCGACGGTGGTCTGCGCCCCATAGGCGAAGTGCTTGCCGTCGGGACTGAACCGCAACGAGCCGGCGGAACTGCCGAGCGACTTGGGCTGTTCCTTGCCGTCCACGATCGTCGTGATGGTGCTGCTGGTGCCCGCGTAGTAGGCATACCGCTTCCCGTCGGGGCTCCATTGGAACTCCTTGATCCAGTTGTATCCGGAGCTCTCCTCTCCGTCCAGCACGAGGAAGGTGCCGCTGCTCGGGCTCACCCCCTGATAGGCCAGGCGACTGCCGTCGGGGCTCCAGGCCAGCTCGCTCGCCGATCGATACGCGGGGCCCATCGGCTTCCCGTTGACCAGGACGGTGACGCCCGGATTGGGGTTGTTCTGCTGGACGCACGCGAAGCGCTTGCCGTCCGGGCTCCAGGCGACGTGGTACTGGGGCGAGTTGAACCCGATGCGGTTCCCGGCCCCGAAGGTGGTGGTCCAGGGAATGTCCAGCCCAGTCGCGATGAGGTGCGGGGGATTCCCGCCGGGGCCGGTCTGCGGCTTCATGGCCATGTAGGCGACCCGTCCGTCAGGCGCCTGCTCGAGGTCGGAGATATCCTGTTCCCAGGGGCCCTCGACGCCATCGACCACCACGAGGGCCGCCGGCCTCCCCGCCGCCCCCGCCCCGCCGGAGAACCGGTTGACGATGAAGGCGTAGTGGGCGCCGTCGGGGGTCACTTTGAGTCCGCTGATTTTGTCGTAGGCGGGGCCCGGCTTCCCTTCCACCACGGCGTGCCACTTCTGGTCGGCGGTCTGCGCCACGTAGATGAGCCGTTTGCCTAGAAGCGCCGCCTGCTGCAGGTCGAATGCCCGGTAGGCGGGGCCCTTCACGCCATCGGTGATCATCACCCAGCCACCCGCCGCATCGTGCGCCGCATAGGCCAGACGGGATCCGTCGTGGTTGAATTTGAAGGTCCAGCCAAACGGATCGGTGCCCGCCAAAGCCCGCTGGGTCGCCGGGGTGCTCAGCGTGACGGCTTCCTTGCCATCCACCACGGCAATGAAATCGCCGGCGCGGCGGGCGACATAGGCACTGCGGCCGCCGGTGGGGCTGAACACGATCGACGCGGCGCTGTTGCGGTAACTGCCCATGGTGAAATTCAGGGGGATCTCATCGAACACCGGCCCTTCCACCCCATCGAGCAGGACGACCTGGCGGCTCCCCTTCGCCGCGACGATCGCCAGGTGGTCCCCATCCTCGCTCATGTAGGCCAAGGGGCCGCGGCCGCCCGGGACGCGGGGGCCCATCAGCGTCTCCTGCACCTTGGCGCTGAGCGGTGGGCCAACGGGGGCCTGGACGTGGGCTGGGCGGGTGGTGATCAGCAGCAGCATCACTGCGCCGGACATCGACGATCTGGTGTGCATGGACCTCGTCCTTCTCATCCGAATGGAGAATCAGCACCGGCCTCGGGGAGATTCTAGCGCACGAAAGGCTATCTCGCGACCTGGATCGGCGAGCGGCGCGGCTGACCCTCGCGGCGCTGCAGTGGCGCGGGGATACGCGTCAGGTTTCGGGGGCGTCACTGACGCGCTCGCTCGGGCCCCGCAGCCGCTCGCCGGCCGCGGTCGCCTCCCGCATCGAGGATCAACTCACCGGGTTAGGCTCTCCATCCCCGCCCACTCTGGGGCTCGGGAATCGTTCGCGGTCAATGCGGCGCGGGCAAGACCGTCACGGCAAACGAACCGGTCAGCACACGGCCACCGCGCTTGAACTGCACCCACACGGTGTAGTTCCCCTCCCTAGGAAACGCATAGGGGAAGTACAGCGTGTCCCCCGGCGCTTGGGGGTGGCTCATGGTTGGTCCGGGGAGCAGCGGAACGCGACCACGTAGCCGCGACTGGGCGGCGAGCGAGATGGTACCGAGCGGGTGAAGGTGAATGAAAACACTGCCGTCGTCCCGCATGACCGCGGCGTGTCCGGCCATCCCCAGGTAGGGCTCGGGCGGCGCCGGCTTGCCGGACGGGGTGGCCACGACAAAGCGGAGGTCCGCCTCGTTGCCCGCCCTGAGCGGTTCCGCGGAGTGGAGCCAGGTGAGCGTGGTGCCGGCTTCGAACCCGGCGCGGTTGGCTTGCGCCACGGTGCTGCCGAGCGCCCAGGAATCGTCGGGATCCTCAGCGCCTCCCAGGTCCAGGCGCGAGGGATTCGGCGGGAGCGCGAGAGTCGAGGTGAGGGTCTCGGTGAAGCCACTCGCGTGCACGACGTCCGCGAAGACGGAATAGGTTCCGGGCGGGAGCGGCGGCAGCCTGGTTACGAAGCTGACCATGTCAGAGGAGAACGGGTGCAGGTGGGCGAAGGCGGTGCGTCCACCAGCCGTGAGGAGAAAGAGGTGGACGAGCTTGCCATGATCCTCGATGAGCTCGCTCTGCTCCGGCAGGTGGCGCGCGCGGAGCCAGGCGCCGTTGTGGCGGTGGATCCAGGCGGAATCGGTGATGCTGAGGATGAGCCGGGGGGGACGCGCGGCGGTGTCGAGGCGAGTGACAATGGCGAGCGGCCGAAAAAGATTGCGGACAAAGCGCCGATCGTCGGCCTGCCACCAGATGATCCACACCGTGAGCGCGAGGACGACAACCACCATGGCGCGCGCCACGGCAAAGCGGGCGCGGCGGCGGCGCTCCGCATCGGGCTCCACGCCGGGCGGCAAAACGCCCTCGCGCACGGCGGCGCCGACGATGGTGAAGAGACCCGAAGCGAGCACCACGCCCAGCGCGAGGAGGAGCGCGGCCAGGAAGGGAGAGAACGCGAGCCGGCGCGCGGCCACAGCGGCGAGCGGGACCACGACGGAGCCTTCTCCCTCCGGGCCCTCAAGGGCAACGGTGACGCTATTGGAGCCCGCGGTCATTACCCACAAACGGGTGCGAAACCAGCCGGGACTGCCGGCCACAGGCTGCGCGACATCGGGCGGCGGCGGGCTGCCCTTCGCATCGAAGCGATTGACGACGGCGGTGACCCGGGTGATGCCGGCCTGATCAGGTTTGACGTTGACGACAGCGATGCCCGGGATGACCGGCGGAGCCTGCACGTGCACCAGCACCGTGTACGGGCCCGCGGGGCCTTGATACCAGGCGTCGGGGCTGCCGACGTGCGCCGAGCAGAGCAGCACGATCGCCGTGAGCAATCCCGCGCGGCGGAGGGGGCGGCTCATCGCTGCACGCGCGCCATCCCCAAACCGATCCAGAGCCCGAGGCGGGAGGTGAGGACCGCGCTGAGGAGCGCGATCGCGATGCCGCGCAGGAAGGCGCCGGTACCGGCTTGGAGGTTCCAGAACTGGTAGCGCCAGTCGCCGAGGCGGGCGGAGTAGTCCCACTGATCGGCGCCAAAGAGGAAGTTGCGGGCGTGCGGCGTGAGCAGGAATTCGGCCCACCACCAGTGGGTGGCGAGCATGAGCAGCACAAACGCGACGCCGATGCCGCCCGCCAGTAGCCAATCGCGATCGCGGAAGCGGCGCATGAGGAGGTCGATGGCTAGCGCCGGCACAATGAGGAGCAGGGGGAAGGGCGGCGGCACCATGCGGGTTACTGGATGGTAAATCGGCGCGAGCCGGGGTGTGGCCGGGGAGAGCTGCAGGGCCCACAGGAGGAGCAGCACGATGAACATGTAGAGTCCCGCCGTGGTGGTGGCGGGCCAGCGCAGCCGGGAGGGCCGGGCGCTCGCGACCAGGATCAGCGGCATGCCGAGCGCGGTGAGGCGATAAAAGAGGGCGCCGTGCATGTGATTGGGGAAGGCGGCGTACTCCATGAGCACGGTGGCATGCATGGTCAGGAAGATGGCGGCCGAGGCGGCGTAGAGCAGGCTGAGGCTGCGCTGCTCTTTCGGCGGGGCGCGGTTCTGGCGCGCGAGCGCCATGAGCATGGCGCCGATCTGGATCGCGAGCATGCCCCAGGCGAGCACCGCGTGGGGCGGGCTCATGATCTTGACGTCGAGACCGTAGGCGTTGTGCCACCAGTTATCGAAGGGGGCGGAGGCGAGCATCATCAAGGCGCCCCAGATGCAGAGCCAGGCGCCCAACGGGCCGCGAAGGCCCCAGAAGCGGACGCCGCGCGCCGCCTGGTCGGCGCCGAAGGTCATGCGCAGCACGAGCCAGCCGCAGCTCAGGCCGGCGACGAGGGCGGCGAGCTGCTCGAGCACGTGGGGCGGCGACCAGAAGGTGTCGCGCCCGATGGAGCGGTGCCAGGAGATGTCCCAGATGAGGCCGACGACGATAGCGACGGACGCGAAGAGGACGGCGTAGAGAGGCCAGGCGCGTTCGGAAGCGTCAGTCAGAGTTGTCGGCCGCCGGTCCGAGGACTACAACGGGAAAATGCGTTCTGGTTTGCCCGCGGATTCGACAGCCCCCTGCCGAGCTTTGATGAGAAGCACTGCGCTGCGGCCCCGGACGCGAATGGGATTTCCTGGGCGAGTCACCTCTGCGAACTGGCATTGCGAGTGGGAATGTATTCACGGTCCGGGCATTGGCCTACATCGTGACTGGGCACACGGTACACGGCCTGAAACTTGCCTTCCCGAGCGCACATCGTGTAGCTGCCCGAGGTGATGGGGTCGGCGCGATTCGGGGTAAGCCGGCTTTCTCCGGGCAGTCGAAGCCACGCCAATTATCTTACCGCATCGAGTGAAGCGAATTCCATGGTGATGTTTTGGACCGGTGCCATGCCATCCAGCGATGCAGGAGGCTTGTCGCCCAGCCGCTCCGCGCGGCTGGGGTGGGAAGGGACTGCGGCGGGTGGCTAATCCCCTCCCACCGGTCGAGGCGCCGCCGCCGGCGGAGAGTGCCCGGGTCGGATCGCAAATGGTGGTGTATGGCGCGGGCCAGTTCCTCAGCCGCCTGCTTTCCTTCCTGTTGCTCCCGCTCTACACGCGCAAGCTCACGCCGGCTGATTACGGCACCTTGCAGCTGGTGATGTTGATCTTTGAGGTAGTGGCCCTCGTTGCGGGCAGCCGGATCGCCGCCGGAGTGTTTCGCCTTTACTACCGCGAACCGGAGGAAAATAAGCGTCACTCGCTGCTTTCCACCGCGTTCATTCTGGTCAACGGATCCTACGTCATTCTAGGACTCATTGTCCTGCTATTCGCCGGCCTGTTCGCGCGACTGGCCCTCGGATCGGACAGCTACGCACACCTCGTCAGGCTTGCCGCCGGCGCGTTCATATTCCAGGGTGCCGTCATCGTGCCGACCGTCTTCAACAAGCTGCGCGAGCAGCCCTGGCGCTACGTCGCCACGACCGTCGGCGTGCAGGCGCTGCAAGCAGTGCTCAACATCCTCTTCGTGGGTTTCCTGGGCATGGGTGTGCGCGGAGTCTTCCTCAGCGGGTTGCTCGCGTTCGCGGCCTTCGGCACTGCCGCCGGGGGAGTGCTCCTCAGTCAGGTGGGCTACCGCTATTCCCGCTCCGCCGCCCGCGAACTGCTGGAATTCGGGCTGCCCCTGGTCGCCACGTCCGGCGCGGTGTTGCTCATGACGACGGGGGGGCGGTACGCCCTCGAGCAATTCAGTACCCTCACGGACGTGGGGTTGTTCGCGCTCGCGACCACGTTTGGCATCGTGCTGGTGAATCTTGGCAATGCCCCATTCATGCAGGTCTGGGAGGCGGCCCGCTTCCGGATCGCCCTCCGACCGGATCGTGACGCGCTCTACGCCCGGGCGTTCGTCCTGCTGAACGTTTCGCTCTTTCTCGTGGCGACCGCCATCGCCATCTTCGTGCACGACTACCTCGCGATCGCCGCCTCTCCCGGGTACGGGCCCGTCGCCCAGCTGGTTCCCCTGACCCTTTCCGCCTATCTCCTGCAGTGCTGGACGATGATCGTCGATACCGGCATCATGCTGGCGGACAAGACCGCCGCCATCGCGCGAAGCAACTGGATCGCCGCGCTGGTCTCACTGATCGGCTTCGTTACTCTGGTGCCGGCGTGGAAAACACTCGGGGCGGCGGTCACGCTGCTGCTTGCCTTCGGGGTACGCTTTCTGACGGTGTACTGGAGCGCCCAGCGCTTGACGCCGATCCGGTATGAGTGGAGCCCGGTAGGACGGATGGCCGTGGCCAGTACGGTTGCCGTGGTGCTCGGGGCCCTGGTGCACACCCCGTCGCGCGTGCTGTCAGTGCTCCTTCACGCGCTCATTTATGCCGGCTTTGTCGCCTGGCTGTGGATCTCGAAGGTGGTGGCTGAATCGGATCGGGCCCGAGTACGCGAGCTGGCGCGCTCCGTAATGCGACGGCGGTCGCAGGTGGCGGTAACGTGACCGGCACCCTCCGGAGCGGTTGGGGCGAGGAGCGCCGGCGATGACGGAAGGAGCGCGAGTGCTCGCGCTGATCCCGGCGCGCGGGGGATCGCAGGGCATTCGGCACAAGAACCTGGCCCAGGTGGGAGGGATCTCCCTGGTAGGGCACGCGGCGCTCATCGGCCGCCGTTTTGCCGCGTTGCACCCTCATCTGCAGGTCCGGACCATGGTCGACTCGGATGAGGTCGCCATTCTGGACGAAGGGCGGCGCTGGGGTGCCGAAGCGCCGTACCAGCGGCCGGCTGAACTCGCGGGACATGACGTATCGACCTATGCCTCAACCGCCTATTTTCTTGAGCGGCTCCAGCGGGACGGGTTCGAGGCGGAGACGCTCCTTCTGCTGCAGCCCACCTCCCCGCTCCGCTCCATCGTGGACGTGTGCCGCTGTTGGGAGCACTACAATCCGCCGGGCGTCGCTTCGGTCGTCTCGGTGAGCGAGGCCGCGAAGTCGCCTCGACTGGCGATGCGACGGGAAGCATCGGGCACTCTGGTGTGGGATGGCGAGGTTCCTCCAGCGAATGCGCGGCGGCAGGACTTTCCGGTGACGTACTACCCCAACGGCGGCGTGTACCTCACACAGGTATCATTTCTCCGTGGGCACCAGACCTTCGTGGTCGCCGGCGCCACCCATGGCGTCGTGACCCCCCGCGCGACCGCGATCGACGTCGATGAAGAGGGTGATCTCGTGCTGGCCAACGCGATGGCGCGATCGGGAGCAGGTCGGATGCCCCGGGTCGAAGCCATCGGCTCGGTGCAAGAGGCCCGCGACCTCAGCGCAGGCGCCGGCGCGGCGTGGCTGAGCGATGACGAGGGTCCTACGCACTGGGTTGCGCGTGCCCCCGAGCGGTCGCCGGCGGTGGTGATCGAGGGGACGGCCGGCCCGGTCCCGGGCAGTGTCGCCGCGCCCGTCCTGAGCGTTTGGCGGTGCCTGGGAGCCGCGCCGCTTTCGCTGTGCCTCTCGGACGAGCAGGTCCTGAATCGGTACCGGGAGCAGTTGTATGTTCCGGATGTCATCCTCGCACCGGCAGAGGTGATCGACCAGGTTCGAGCGGTCTTCCGGATATCCTCCCCCGGGTGAGGTGGAAACTGGCGTGAGCGCGCTTCCGTCCTTCGAAGTCTCCGGCCGGCAGATCGGGCCGGCATTCGCGCCGCTGGTGATCGCGGAAATCGGGATCAACCACGAGGGGAGCGTCGCGAAGGCGGTGCGAATGATCGACGACGCCGCCGCGGCCGGGTGCGAGTGTATCAAGATCCAGTCCCATGTCATCGCCGACGAAATGATCCCCAACCAGGTCGTGCCGGGCAACGCCTCGGAAAGCATCTGGGACATCATGTCGCGCTGCGCCCTGAGCGAGGCGGATGAGGCTCGACTCATGGGCCACGCCGCGTCCAAGGGACTGCTCTTCCTGTCCACACCATTTTCTCGTGCGGCCGCCGATCGCCTGGCTCGCCTGGGGGTCCCTGCATTCAAGATCGGGTCAGGAGAGTGCAATAACTATCCGCTGATCCGTCATGTCGCGGCGTTCGGCAAGCCGGTGATTCTGAGCACCGGGATGAATGATCTCGCGAGCATCGCACCCAGTGTCGAAATCCTCCGCACGGCCAGGGTCCCCTTCGCCCTGCTGCACTGCACCAGCATGTACCCCACGCCCTATGCCAAGGTCCGGCTGGGCGGGCTCGCCGCCCTCGCCCGGGCCTTTCCGGACGCCATTCTGGGGCTCAGTGACCACTCGCTGGGCAACTACACCAGCTTCGCCGCCATTGCCCTGGGAGCCCGCATTCTCGAGAAGCATTTCACGTCGGATACCAGCTGGCCGGGGCCGGACATTCCCATTTCGCTCGACCCCACCGCCCTGGCAGACCTGGTGCGCGGGAGCCGGGCGATTCACCTGGCGCTGGGAGGGACCAAGGACGTCCTGCCCGAGGAACAACCGACCATCGCCTTCGCCTATGCCTGCGTGGTGACAACGCGTCCCGTGGCCGCGGGGGAGGCGTTTACCCGGGACAACCTGTGGGTCAAGCGGCCAGGAACCGGCGAGTTCTTCGCGCGAGATTACGAGCGCATTCTCGGCCGCCGAGCCGCCCGCGACCTGCCGGGGGACAAGCAGATCGAGACGGCGGATCTGCGCCCAGGATGAACCAGCGTCGGGTGGTATTCGTCACCGGCACTCGCGCCGATTTTGGGAAGCTGAAACCCCTCATGCGGGTGCTCGGCGAAAGCGGCGGCTTCGAGCTGACGGCGTTCACGACCGGCATGCACTTGCTCGCCCGCCATGGTCTGACCGTCAATGAGGTGATCAAGTCGGGATTGGCGGAGGTATTCCCTTTCGATAACCAGGGCGGGGCCGCCGGGACCACGATGGAAGGGGCGCTGGCCGCCACCGTCAAGGGACTCTCGCAGTTCGTGCACGAGCGTGCGCCGGAGCTTCTCGTGGTGCATGGGGACCGGGTCGAGGCGCTCGCGGGCGCGATTGTGGGTGCCCTCAACAATGTGCTCGTCGCGCACGTGGAGGGAGGCGAATTGTCCGGCACGGTGGACGAATTGATTCGCCATGCCGTCAGCAAGATGTCCCACGTTCACTTCGTCGCCAACGAGGAAGCGTGCCGTCGACTGCGCCGGATGGGTGAGCGGGCCGACTGCGTGCACGTCATTGGGTCGCCCGACATCGACGTCATGCTGTCCCCCGACCTCCCCCCCCTCCGCGACGTGCTGGAGCACTACGAGATTCCCTTCACGGACTATGGGATCCTGCTCTATCATCCCGTCACGACGAATCTCGGCGACGTTCAGACCCGGGCGAATCGGGTCGTCGATGCCGTGCTTGCCTCCGGAAGGCATTTCGTGGTCATTGCGCCCAACAACGACCATGGCGCCGCTGATATCGAGAGGGCGCTGCGCCGGCTCGACGATGGCGCGCGCTTCCGGCATCTGCCGAGCCTTCGCTTCGAAGCGTTTCTGGTCCTGCTGAGGGACGCCCAGGCGATCGTCGGCAACTCCTCCGCCGGGATCCGGGAGGCTCCCGTCTACGGGATCCAGACGATCAACCTTGGTACGCGGCAACAGAATCGGTTCAATCATTCCTCCATCCTCGATCTCGACGAGTCCGATCCGAGCCTGGCCGCGGCATTGGCCGGCATGGGGAAGCGCTACGGAGCGAGTCACCACTTCGGCGATGGGCGGAGCGCAATGCGCTTCCTCGCGGTTCTCCAATCGGAGCAGTTCTGGGCGGTCTCCGCCCAAAAGCAGTTCGACGACGTCGTGGATTCCGCGTAACCGCGCGAACGATACCGATGACTCGCCTGCTCATCGTGGATGCGATGGAGAACGGACGCGGTGCCTCGGCCCTGTTGTGGGCCGTCGATCGGCTGCGAACCGCCCAGAAAGGCCTCGGTCTCCTGGTGGTGCCGTTGACGCCCTGCGAATCCGGCTATCGTCCGCGCGGGGAGGGCTGGACGCCGGAGTTACGGACCATCATCGAGGAGGCTCACGACGGGGCACGAGGCGCGGTCCCCGAGGCGGTGCGCTGGGCCATTGAGGCCGTCCCATCCCTCTCGACCGCGGACGAGGCCTCCCTGACCGAGGCTTCGATGTCCCTTGGGGTTCCCCTCCTGGTCGCTGAGCGTTCCGCCGCCCTGCGGCGGCGTGCGGGGATCCTTACCGGGACCGGGGTGCGGGGGCGGATGATGCGCGAGGCCATCGACGGGACCCCGTCCGACGTGACGGTGGTGGGACCCTTGGGACAACCGCCGAGACGGCGCGACTCTCACCGCGAGCCCGTGCAGCTGCCCTCCGACTTGGCCGGAAGCATCCTCGTGGTTGCGGGATCGAATGCCATGGCGGGGTCGCTCGATCCCGTTGCGGCCCGCCTGGGCGAACTATCAGCGTACCCAATTCATCGATTGTCCACCGACCAATTGCCCCAGGGTAGCCCCAGCAGTCCACCACCGCAGGAAATGCCGATCGTGGGCGAGCCGGGTGGTTGGCCCGCAACCAGGCGGCTGATGGCTCGAACGGCGCTCGCAGCGGGCAGAGAACTCCTGCGGAGCGGCAACGGGATGAGAGACCGGGTGGTTGCGGTCAAGGACTGGCTGCGCCAAAGCCCACCGGCCCTCATCATCGTCGGGAACGATCGAGTGGGACCCAGTGCGGCTCTGGTGTGCGCGGCCCGCGAACTCGGGATTCGCACTCTGTCGGTCCAGGATGGAGTGGCGGCGGACGAGCCGCTCTGGTGGATCAGGCACGCGGAGTGGACCGCCAGTAACGGGACGCAACTCCGGGACCTGCTGGTGTCACGAGGCGCGCCCGAGGACCGCATCCGCATCACCGGCCAGCCCCGCTATGGCCCGCTCCGGTCCAGCCCGGATCCCCGGCTGGGACAACGGCAGCCCGAGAAGGCGTCTGTCCCCGTCGTGCTGGTCGCACTCCAGGACAAGCATGACGTGTCGTTCGTTCGGGAGCTCGTGCACGCCATCGCCCTGGTAGCCGACCTGCGCCCGGTCAGCGTTATCGTTCGCCCCCATCCATCGAGCGTTGTAAGGTTGTCGGCGTGCCTGCCGCCCCGTGCCCGGTCCTCAGCTCGATGGTTCATTGACTCGAGGACTCCCGCCATGCAGGCCCTGGAGCAGGCAACGGTCGTGGTCGGACAGTATTCGACGATGTTGGCCGAGGCGGCCGCGCGCGGAATTCCCGTAATCAGTTTTCACCCCTCGCCGGCGCCGGTCACGCTCGATCTGTCCACCTGTGGGGTCGCGCAGCGCGCCGGCAGTACCGAGGAGCTGGTGCAGCGGTGTCTGGACGCGATCGATGGTCGAGGCGGCCCTGACAACGCATCGCGGGCCGCGCTCGCGTTGCTGGGGGCACTCGACGGCCGGTCGGCCGATCGCGTGGCGGCATTTGCCTTGGAAATACTGAAGCAATAGAGCCCAACGCGATGAGCTTGTCGCGGTGCCCGGTCTGTCGCGGGCCACTTGCACTCCTCAGAAGACGCGTCGATCGCTACGCCTACTATCGGTGCGCCGACTGCAGCATGGTGACCAGCCTACCGACGCCGACGGCTGGGGAACTCACGTCCTATTATGATGGATTCCGCTTCGGGGTTCCCGACCCCGGAGAGCATGAGCGGAAGCGACTCGGCATCCAGCAGAATGTCAGGAGAATCCTCCACGATTGTCGCAGCTTGGGAGGCCTGGCTGTGCCGTTGACGGTGCTCGATTGGGGTGGAGGTGCTGGCTATTACGCGAGTGCGTTCGCGAATGCTGGGTGCGCATGTACCATGATCGACATCGATGCGAAGGCGTGCCAGTATGTCCGGGAGACCTTCGGAGACGCGGTTGAGGTCGTCAACGCCGATCCCGTGATCCACCGACTGTCGGAACGGTATGATTTGGTCTTCTGTAACCAAGTCATCGAGCATTGCCCCGACCTGGTCGGCGTGCTCGATGCGATCCGGCGGGCGGTACGGCCCGGCGGGCTTGCTATCATCACCACGCCGAACCAGCAGTGCAAGGAGTGGCTCTTTCGGCAACAATGGCTCTTGTACTACCTGCGGAGGACCGCAAAGTCTGCCTGGCAGCTCCCCGTCGCCTTCGCCCACTTCCTGCGCACGCCGTGGCTGTGTTGTGACCCGCCGCGGCACCTGCATGCCTTCAACCGGAAGAGCCTGACTCGGCTGATGGATCGCGCCGGTTTTGCGGTGGTCGCGCGTTTCGGGCAATTCAGCGACTCGCAATACTACGGCGTGCCGGTTCATGACATGGATTGGAAGGTCCATCGTTTGCGCAGCGTCCTCAGAATCGGGCTGAATGTCGTGAATGTCTGCGGCATGCGCCTGCTTCACCTGCTCGCTCCGAAGGGCGGTTGGGGGGACAACTTGATCCTGTTCGTGCGCCCCGAGGAGCGCCGTGTTTGAGCGGTTGACGATCCCGGGGGGGCGGGCGAGATTCTCGATTATGACTGACTCCGCCCGCGCACCGGCCACGCTGCTCGACCTGCTGCAGCCGATTCCCGCCGAACAGATCGCGGTCATCGTTCCGGAGCAGGATATCCTGGTCAGCTACGGCGCGCTGCGGCGCCAGGTGGAATCCCTGGCCGGGGCACTCGCGGCGGCGGGCATTGGGCGGGGGGACCGGGTCGGCATGGCGCTCCCGAACGGGTTGCCACAGATCGTCGCCTTTCTGGCCGCCTCGATGGCGGGGACGGCGGCGCCGCTCAATCCCGGGTACAAAGAAGAAGAGTTCCGCTTTTTCCTGGAGGACACCAGCGCGCGGGTGCTGCTGCTCCCACCCGGAGGCGGGGAAGCGGCTCGACGCGCGGCCGGCGAGCGGGTGCGCGTGCTTACGCTCGCGATGGATGACGCCGGCGAGGTGACGCTTTCCGGAGCGACGGGGGGGCACGGCCTCCAAGCACCCGGGCTCGACGACGTCGCGCTGATCCTGCACACCAGCGGCAGCACCGGCCGCCCCAAGCGGGTGCCGCTCAGCCACGCCAACCTTTCGATCTCCGCGCGCAACGTGGCCAAGAGCTACGGGCTCACCGCAGCAGATGTCTCGCTGTGCGTGATGCCGCTGTTCCACGTGCACGGGCTGGTTGCGTCGACACTGGCGACGCTCGCCACGGGGGGCACGGTGGTGGTGCCGGCGAAGTTCAATCCGCTCTCGTTCTGGCGGGTGGTGCGGGAACACGGCGTCACCTGGTATTCCGCGGTGCCGACGCTGCACCAATTGCTGCTGGCGCGCGCCGGCCCGGAAGCGGCGCGGCCGGCGGGTGCGGAGAAGCTGCGATTTATCCGATCGTGCAGCGCGGCGCTGCCCCCGCAAGTGATGAGCGAGCTGGAAGCCAGATTCGGTGCGCCGGTGCTGGAGGCGTACGGGATGACCGAGGCGGCCCATCAGATGGCTTCCAATCCGCTGCCCCCCGGCGTGCGGCTGCCGGGATCGGTGGGGCCGGGGACGGAGGTGGGCATCAGCATCATGGACGAGAACGGCCGCCACCTTGGCGTCGGCGAGCGGGGCGAGGTGGTGATCAACGGTCCGAACGTCACCGCGGGCTACGAGAGCAACCCCGAGGCCAACGCGGCCTCGTTTGTGGGCGGGTGGTTCCGCACGGGCGATCAGGGTTTCCTCGACCCGAACGGCTATCTCACCCTGGTGGGCCGGCTCAAAGAGCTGATCAACCGGGGCGGCGAGAAGATCTCGCCGCGGGAGATCGACGAAGTCTTACTTGGGCACCCCGCGATCGCCGAGGCCGTGTGCTTTGGAGTTCCCCATGCGACCTGGGGTGAGGAAGTCGCGGCGGTGGTGGTGCTGCGCGCGGCCGCGAGTGAGGCGGACCTCATGGGGTACTGCCGGGAGCGGCTGGCCGACTACAAGCGTCCGAAACAGATCCACATCGCGGACGCGATTCCCCGCACGGCGACAGGCAAGATTCAGCGGCGGGTGGTGGCGGAGGCGTTCGCACCGAAGGCTTCGTGAAAATCGTGATCGCGGGCGCCGGCGCGATCGGCGGCTATCTCGGTGCGATGCTGACGCGCGCCGGGGCGGACGTCGTGCTCTTCGCGAGGGGCCCGCACCTCCGCGCGATGCAGGAGCGCGGGTTACTGGTGCACAGCCCGGACGGGGACTTCGAGGTGAGGCCGGCGGTGACCGGCGAGCTGGCCACGATTGGTCAGGCCGACGTGGTGTTCCTCGGCGTCAAAGCCCACAGCCTCACCGCGCTGGCTCCATCGTTGCCCCAGCTTTTCCACCAGGACACGGTGGTGGTCGGCACCCAGAACGGGATTCCCTGGTGGTACTTCCAGGGCGCGGGCGGCGAGCTCGACGGGCTCTCGCTGGAGCGAGTCGATCCCGGTGGAGTGATCGCCAAGGCCATCGAGCCGCAACGGATCGTGGGGTCGCTGGCGTACTTCTCGACGGACTTGGCCGAACCCGGCGTCATTCACCACACGGAAGGCAACCGGATCAGCTTCGGAGAGCCGAGCGGGGAACGCTCGGAGCGGGTCAGGCGCATTGCCGAAGCGCTGATCGCGGCGGGCTTGCGCGCCCCCGCCACGACGCGAATCCGGCACGAGATCTGGGTGAAGCTGTTGGGCAACGTTGCCTTCAATCCGATCAGCGCGCTCACCGGCGGCACGCTGGAACAGCTGGTGCGTCATCCGGAGGTATCCAAGGTGGTGCGCGATGTGATGCGCGAGGCGGAGGCGGTGGCCGCGAAGCTGGGGATCGAGCTGCCGATCTCGATCGAGCAGCGGATGGCGGGAGCGGAGAAGGTGGGCGCGCACAAGACCTCCATGCTGCAGGATCTCGAAGCAGGCCGGCCGATGGAGATCGAGGCGGTGGTGGGCGCGGTGGTCGAGCTGGGGGAGCGGCTCGGCGTGGCGATGCCGGTGACGAATGCAGTCTACGGGCTCGCGAAGCTCCTCGATAGCCGGGCGGGCGGACCTGGAGGCGGGCAGTGAAACTCCACCACAAATGGTTCCAGCTGGTCGCGTCGCTGATCGTGATGATCATGATCGCGAACCTGCAGTACGCCTGGACGCTCTTCGTCAAGCCGCTGCAGGCGGGCACGGGGTGGAAGCTCTCCGACATCCAGTTCGCGTTCACGCTGTTCATCCTGTTCCAGACCTGGGTGCAGCCATTTGACGGCTGGCTGATCGACCGGCTGGGCCCGCGGGGATTCATCAGCGCCGCGGGGCTCATGTGCGGCCTGGGCTGGGCGGGGATGGGTTATGCCACCTCTTTGCCGGTGCTCTACGGCCTCTACTGCGTAGCCGGAGTGGGCGCGGCCTTCGTGTACAGCGCGTCCATGGGGTCGGCGCTCAAGTGGTTCAAGGACCGCCGCGGGTTAGCGACTGGCCTCATGGCGGCCGGGTTCGGCGGCGGCACCGCACTGTTCATTCCGATCATCTCTTCGCTGATCGCCGCGCGAGGATATCAGGCGACGTTCATCGCAACGGGACTGGTGCAGGGCCTGGTGATCCTGCTGGTGGCGCAGTTTCTGAGGCATCCAGCTGCCGAGGTCAGAGGCCGGATGCCAGAGACTGCCGCTGCCCCTGGCGGACCTCAGCTGACCACGCCGGAGATGCTGCGCACGCCGAGGTTTTACGCGATGTACGCGATGTTCGTGTTGATGGCCACGGGCGGGCTGCTGGTCACTGCGAGCGCGGGGCCCATGGCGCGATCGTGGGGCCTCAGCGCCGTGGCATTGACCCTGGCCACCACGCTCGGCCCGGTGGCCAACGGGACCAGCCGGATCTTCTGGGGCTGGGTGTCGGATCGCATCGGGCGGGAAACGGCGATGGTGGTCGCCTTCCTGTTGCAGGCCGTCTGCCTCTGCCTCGTGGTGCTGCTGGGACAGCGGTCGGGCGGCTGGTTTGCCCTTACACTGGTGCTGGTCTACTTCACGTGGGGCGAGATCTATGCGCTCTTCCCCTCCGCGACCGGCGACTACTTCGGCTCGCGGCATGCCACTTCCAATTACAGCGTGCTGTACACCGCCAAGGGCGTGGCGTCGATCATCGGCGGCTGGTTCGGGGCCTTCCTGTTCGAGCGGACCGGCAGCTGGTCCATGGGCTTCTTCGGCAGCGCGCTGATGGCGCTGGCGGCCGCATGCCTCGCGCTGCGACTGCGGGCGTCCAGCCCGAAGAGACACGCCCCCGTCCCCGTCCCGGCCACAGCGAAATAGGATTTCTTCGAGAGTCAGGGCTCTGCCTAATGGTCGACCACACGACGCCAGATTCTCGCATGCTCGCTCAGGAATTGATGGTCGCGTATGCCGGCCGGCAGCGTATGGTGCTGCCATCGGAGCGCGAGACGGGGTTCGATCTTGCGGCAGGATACCGGGTCGAAGCGGAATTGGCGCGGATACGACGGGCGCGCGGTAGACAGGCAGTGGGGCGGAAAGTGGGCTACGCGAACCGGGCATTGTGGCGGGTGTTCAAGCTGGACACGGTGGCCTGGGCGCACCTGTATGACGACACGGTGCACTACGCCACGAACGGAGCGGCCTCACTCGGGATCGGAAGCATGGTCGCCCCCAAAATCGAGCCGGAGATCGTGTTCAAGCTCAGGCAGGTTCCCAGCGGCGCGCTCGGCGATCCGGCAAGGGTGCTGGGAGCGGTGGAATGGCTCGCGCCGGGATTCGAGATCGTCGATTGCGTCTTCCGTGACTGGAAATTCACGCCCGCCGACTTCGTGGCGTCCTTCGGCCTCCACGCCGGGCTGATCGTGGGGAAACCGTTGCGGGTTAGCGCTGACATGATCCCCGCGCTCGCCAAGCAGCTGGCGGCGGTGAGGGTCCGGTTGCTGAAGGACGGACAGGTCGTCGCGGAGGGATCCGGCCACAATGTGCTCAAGAACCCGGCGCTGTCTCTGGGGGAGCTGGCCGCGGGAATCGCGCGGCAGGCCGGCGCGGAGCCGCTTGCCGCTGGCGAGCTGATCGCCTCGGGGGCACTGACGGACAATCAGTTCATCGCGCCGGGGGAAACCTGGACGGCCGTCATGGACGGGCTGGACGTGGCGGACCTCACGCTGCACACCACCTCCTGAGCCGAGCCATGGGCTGGCCGAGGCTCGAGATCCGAGGCGACCTGGCGCGCGAGTATCCGGACGTGCTCACGCCCGGGGCGCTGCGGGTGCTCGAGGCCCTGGCCGGGCTCGATGCCGAGCGCAAGGCGGTGATGGCGGCCCGGATCGAGCGGCGGGCGGCGCGGTTTCGAAACAAACGACGGATCGAGTTTCTCGACCCGAAGCAACGGATCCCGCGTACCGACCTCCGGGTGCAGGAGGCCCGGGACGGCAAGTTCATCGGCAGCAGCATTCCCCCCGACCTCACGAGGCAGTGGATTCAGGGCACCGGTCCGGCGGCGCGGCCCGGCGTCGGCCTGGAACAGAGTCTCCGCAACGTGGCGTACGCGCTGCTCTCCGGCGCGGACGGCTGGATGTTCGACGGAGAGGACGCGTTGGGGCAGCTGGGGGCGATGTCGCTGGACAATCAGCGGAGTCTCACGCTGGCCATCGAGCGGGACGCGGTGTTTCTGCGAGTGGCCGAGCAGGTCGCGCAGGAAATGAATCGATGGGCGCGGGGGTTTCTGGGGCGGCCGATCATTGACGACTGGATCAAGCAGCTCGGCTTCACCACGAAGCTGTTCCGGCCGCGCGGGCTGCATCTCGACGACCGGCAGGTGCGGCATGCTGACGGCCGCGGCTTCTCGGCCTCGATAGTGGACGCGACGCTCTACCTGGTCAACAATCACCTGCGGCTGGCCGAAGCGGGCGCCTCGCTGGTGCTCTATCTCCCCAAGATCCAGACCGCCGAAGAAGCGGCGCTATGGCACGACATCCTCGGCGCGCTGGAAGGGCTGCTCGGGCTGCCACCGGGTACGGTCAAAGTGTACGTGCTGGTAGAGCAGCTGGAGGCGTGCTTCCAACTGATGGAGATTCGTGCGGCACTGGGGCCGCGCTTCGTCGGATTCAACACCGGGCGCTGGGACTACATCAACAGCGTGTCGGATGCGCTGGCGTGGGATCCGGAGTTCGTGAATCCGAACATCGACGCGATCACGATGACGTACGGGTACATGCGCCACTACGAGGACCGGGTGCGGCGCGCGGTGAATACGGCGGACCAGCGGGGGCAGTTTGCGCTCTGGCAGGGCGGGATGGAGCCCAACATCCCGGTCGGGTCCGAGGCCGGGGTCAAGCATGGGATGCAGCGGGCGATTGCCGGGGCGGAGCGTGAGCAACGCGAGGGCGCGAGCGGCAAGTGGGTGGCGCACTGGAAGATGGTGCACATCGTGCGGCCGGTGTGGGAG
>CAZYPO010000009.1:0-16224 GCA_964649225.1 uncultured Gemmatimonas sp.
GCTGCAGGCGAGCTACACTTGGAACCGCTCGCGCGATCAATCCTCTGCTTCCGAGGGCGGTGGACAGCGGGGCTTTGCCGGGCAAACGGCCGGGCTCAATCCGAATGACAGAGAATGGGCGCGGAGCGATTTCGAGCGCAGGCATTCGTTCCTCACGGTCATGACCTGGCCGGCGAGCGCGGCGCTCGAGCTTACGGCGATCGGCCGGCTTACCTCGGGGGGGCCCTATACGCCGCTGGTGAGCGGCGATATCAACGGCGACGGCTCGCGCAACGACCGCGCCTTCATCTACTCCCCGGCCAGCGCACCGGATACCGCGATCGGCAACGGCATGCAGCGGCTGCTGGCCACCCTTTCGGCGGGAGCAAAGCACTGCCTGCTGGGCCAGCTGGGAACCATCGCCGCGCGGAACAGCTGCACCGGTCCCTGGCAGCCCTCCCTCGATCTGCAGCTCAACTACCGGCCGATGTGGCTCGGACTCAATCGGCGGCTGACCATTTCGGTGGTTACCCAAAGCCTGCTGGCCGGCGTGGATCAGCTGGTGCACGGCGCCGACAACCTGCATGGCTGGGGACAGGTGGCGAGACCCTCGAGCAGTCTGTTCTCGGTGCGAGGCTTCGATGCCGCGAGCGGGCGCTATTTCTATACCGTGAACGAGCGCTTCGGAGCGACCTCGGCGGGCGCCACGGCCATTCGGAACCCGTTCCAGATCGGCTTCCAGCTCCGCTATACGCTGGGATCGCCGTTCGCGGGATTCCCGACCTTTGGCGGCGGTGGAGGAGGCGCAGGTCCGGGGGCAGGCCGAGAGCGTGGGGGCCCACGCGCCGGAACCGGGGCCCCGGGCGCTGCGGGAAGCGACTTCAGCAATCGCTTTGCCAGCCTGGCGCCCAATCCGATCAAGGAAATGCTCGACCTTCGGGTTGGGCTGCGCCTGAGCGATGCACAAGAAACCCAGCTGAAGACGATCTCCGACACCCTGACCGCCCAGAACACCGCGCTCGCCAAGGCCCTGCAGGCCGCGATGGCCAAGCTGGGAGCGAATCCGGATGGCGGCAGGATGCTGGCGGTGATCCGGCCGCGGCTGGAACAGGCGCAGAAGAATCTGCAAGCGGCGCTGGATGCGGCGAAGGCGTTGCTCTCGGCCGAACAGTGGAACTACTTGCCCGAGCGCCTCAAGACCCCGCGGGGGATGTTCGACGGAGGAGCAGGTGAGCGGCGGAGGCCACTCTGACCCCCTTCGAATCCCTGCGCATACCTCGCCACGACGGGCGATGATCCTGGTGGCAGCCGAGCGCTGACATTGGCACGGTGCGCGTTGGGTCAGACACCATCCTCTTCCAAGAGTTCCCGAGCTCGAACCACCTCCGCCATGGGAACGACGAGCAAAATACCGCCTGGGACGGAGCCTTGGAATGTCAGTCCGAACACCCCGGCGCGGTTACTGCGGAGGAGGACCGGAATGCCCGCTGCTTGCAGTCGCAGGCGCGCCATGTCGGCCTCGAGGCCCGTGTCAAAAGACCGTAGGGAGACCCAATTGTCGCGTGCGGTCATCAATGCTCAGAGAAGGCGAGGATGGTTAGGAAGGTGACAAATGGCGGTCCTTCCAGTGCCACCATTGCAAGAGTTCGGCCTTGGGTTTCGGAGTTCGGGCAGCGTAGACGGCGCAACGAAAAGAGTAGAGCACACAGGGATCTTGGCGCTCCCCGCGGAGCTGGTTGAGCTGGGCGTAGAGCCGCTCGGGGTTTCGGCGCTTGAGGGCCGCCTTGCTGCGCACCCCTAGAGCGCGAAGGTCCTGCGCGAGGCTGGGTCCAATGCTTGGAAGAGTCTGAAGGTCATCGGTCATGGCGGTGCTCAAGGTTGGTGGTGCTTTGAGATCTGGGCTGCATCGTGAGCCGGTACGGCTCACTCAGAAATACGTCGCGAAGCCGACCTGAAACCCGCCGGTCCGCGAGGGCGGATTGCCCTGAGGATCGCGAAACGATTCTCGCCGGTAGTTCGCCCGGAAGACCGTGCCGGCTACCGGCCGGAAGCTCAGGCTCGCCGTCAGCGCGTTGAGCTCGTCGAAGATCTTGAGATCCGTCGAGGCGAAGGTTCCCCGATTGAAGTCGACCCGCTCCAGCCGCAGTCCCAGCTCGATGACCGGGCTTTGCAACCCGCGAATCCTCGGCCGCCAAACCGGCAACACGGCATCCAGGTACACGCCCCACTGACGCTCTCCCATCAGCTCCGCGAGGTCATCGGGGATATTCACCGCCGCCCAGGCAACCTCGCCCCGAAGGTTCAAGCTCCGAATCTCAGTATTGAAATCAAGGGCAAGGATCGAGAGCCTGCGCTTCTCATCCACCGTCTCGCCTTCGACCCGAAAGGTGTTATAAATCCCTCCGTAATACGAGAGTCCGAGCTCTCCCCAGCGGCGCGACTGTGCGGCGACCCGGCCGGAGAACGCCGGGGATCCGTTGTTATCCTCCTCGAAGCGGCTGGCGCTTTTCCCGCTGGGTAGATCGGTGCGTCCCGTCTCGTTGAGGAGTACGCCGTCTCCCAGCCCGTTGGTCAGATAGGCGTCGTAGGAAAGCGCGAAGCCCGGTGGGGCCAGCCGACCGTGCGCGCCGAAGCCCACTTCGGAGAGGGTGGAGGGGATAATCCGCGTGGCGACCAGCGGCCGCTCCACGAAGTCGTAGCGCGGACTATCGTGGTTGACGTTGAAGGCCCCGATCGGAGGCAGCAGAATCCCGGCGCGGAGGACGAACGAGGGGTTGACGGTGAAATCCACCAGCGCGGTTTCCAGCGCGATTTCCTCGACGCCGTGCTCGAACTCCAGCTCCGAGATGAAGCGCAGCCGCCGGCCGACCGAGGAAAAGAGGAAGATGTTGAAGCGGCGGAGCTCCATCGAGAACCCTTCGCCGACCCCGTCCGTCCGGAAATAATTTGCGTTCCCTTCGGCATACCCGCCGACGGCGGTCCGGCCCGCGGTGACCAAAAAGGGCCTCTGGTAGATCCCGCCCTGCACCATCGAGGTGTCCTGCGCGGACGCGGCAGGCGCCGCGGTGAGCAACGCCAGGGCCGCCCAGGCAGGTTTTACCACCCGCTCGCCGCCGCGGGGAGCTCGATCACGAGGGTCTCCCCTTCCACCAGCACGGGCAGCCGCCGGAGCGGCTGTTGCGTGGGTCCCTTCAGAACTTCGCCGGTGTTGCTGTACTCACTGCCGTGGCAGGGACACACCAGGTGCTCCGCCGCGGGCTCGACCTGGCAGCCCCGGTGCATGCAGCGCGTCGAGACCGCCGAGAACCCGCCGTCGTCCAAACGATACAGGTAGAGTGGCAACTGGAGCCCTGGCGCGTCGACCAGGGCAAAACGGCCGGATCCGAAGTCGGCTCGGCGGATGAGGAGCCGGTTACCGGAGACGGTGGTATTGACGTAGTGAAACCCGATGCAACCGCCAAGGGAGAGCCCCGTGCCGCAGACCAGCACGCCGGCGGCGAGCCGCTCGGCGTGCTCGAGGAACTCACGCCGCTTCATAGCGAGCGCAGGAAGGCCAGCAGAAGCTCCTGCTCGGCCGGGGTGAGCCGCCGGAACGCGTCCCGGCTCGTGGCGGCCTCGCCGCCGTGCAGCTCGATCGCCTCGCGGAGCGAACGGGCGCGCCCGTCGTGCAAGAAGAATCCCCGTCCTCCCTGGGCGCGCTCGGAGACGCCGATCCCCCAGAGCGCCGGCGTGCGCCACTCCGAGGTCAGGGCGATCCCCTCGGTGTAGCCGTCGTCCAGCCCGGGCCCCATATCGTGCAACAGGAGATCGGTATAGGGGTGGAAGACCTTGCGATCGAGCGCCGCGATCCGCGAAGCGCCGGTGGCGAGCGACGGCAGGTGGCAGCGGGAGCACTTGCTCCGGGCGAACAGCGTCTCCCCCGCCTTGACGTCGGGGCTTTCCTGGTTCCGCCGCGGCGGCGGGCGTAGTGTCTTGAGGTAGAAGACCACGTTGCTCACCGTGTTCGACGGAACCTCGGGATCCGCAACGTCGTCGCCCGCAAAGTTGCCGACCTGCGGGTTGACGGGATCCTCCATGATCAGGTCCGTGGTGAGCCCCATATCCTCGCGGTAGGCTGTCACCGTCTGATGCAGCAGGTTGATCGCGGAGCCCTTCTTGCCGAACCGCCCGATGAAACGGCCGTTGATCGGGAGGTGGCGCTGCGGTTCCCCGGCATCGAAGAGCAGTTCCAACCGGGCCAGCTCCGCGATGAATTCGGATTCGGCGATCAGCTGCGGGCGCCCCGAGATTCCGTCGTCGTCGGCGTCGTCGGGGTCGGCCAGCGCGAGGAGGGCCGCATCCTCCACCGCCTCCAGGAAGCCCAGACCGGTGATGCTGGGCGCGGTGAACTGCGCCACGCCGGTGACGCCGGGTGGCACCACCTCGGCCATGTAGTTGAGGATGGCCCGGTTCTGCACCTGGGGGCCGCCGTCCTGCCGCATGGGGTCGAACACTCCGCCTTGCATCCGACCGAAGCGGGAGAGATTGAAACCCGGGTGGCCCTTGCCGTCACCGGCGTGGCAGCTCGCACACGAGGCCGCGACGAAGATCGGCCCCAGGCCGTTGGCCGCCGAGAAGATCCGGCCGAACTGCTCGTCTCCCGCGAAAAACACCGCCCGCTGCTGGGCGGTCAGCCCCTCGAGCGGGCCGTCGAGGACGACGTCAGGGTTTGGCGCGTTGGGAAGCACGGCGTCACACGCAGCCACGCCCGTCATCGCGAGCAGGGCGAGGGCTCTCAAGCGGTTCATGCCAGCCACCCGCGGAACACCCCGACGAGCAGCCAGGCATTGAGTCCGATGATGGTGACGGCGACCGTCCATGCGAGCGCCTTGAGCGGCCGGCCATTGGCAAACTGGCCCATCTTGGCGCGCTGTCCGGTAAAAAGTACCAGCGGGACCACCGCAAAGGAGAGCTGCAGGCTGAGGATGACCTGGCTCAGAATGAGCAGCGTGCCGGTGCCCTTTTCTCCATAGAGCGCCGTGACGATCACGGCGGGGATGATGGCGATCAGGCGGGTGATCAGGCGCCGCAGCCAGGCGGGGAGACGGATGTTCAGGAATCCTTCCATCACGATCTGGCCGGCTAGCGTCCCGGTGATGGTGGAATTCTGTCCGGAGGCCAGCAGCGCCACCGCGAAGAGGACGCTCGCAATTCCGGCGCCGAGCAACGGCGAAAGCAGCCGGTAGGCATCGCCGATCTGGGCGACCTCCTGGTGGCCCGTGGGATGAAACGTGGCCGCGGCAAGAATGAGAATCGCGGCGTTGATGAAGAACGCGAAGAAGAGCGCGAGCGTCGAATCGAGCGTCGCGAAACGAATCGCCTCGCGCTTGGACGCCACATCCGGCAGCACGTGCCGCGTCTGCACGATCGAGCTGTGCAGGTAGAGATTGTGGGGCATGACGGTGGCGCCCAGGATCCCGATGGCGATGTAAAGCATGGCCGGGTTCGCGATGATCTCGCCGCGAGGGATGAGCCCCAGGCCGATCGCGCCAAGTGACGGCCGCGCGAGGAGGAGCTCCACGGCGAAGCAGACGCCGATCGTGACGATCAGTGCGATGATGAAGGCCTCGAGATAGCGGAAGCCCTTCTGCTGCAGCAGAAGAATCAGCAGCACATCGGCGGCGGTGAGACAGACGCCCCAGATGAGCGGGATCCCGAAGAGCAGGTTGAGCGCGATGGCGGAGCCGATTACCTCCGCCAGATCGCAGGCGGAAATGGCTATTTCACAGCCAACCCACAAGGCAAAGCTCACCGGCTTGGAATAGTGATCCCGGCACGCCTGTGCCAAATCCCGTCCCGTGACGATCCCGAGCTTGAGGGCCAGGGACTGCAACAGGATCGCCATCAGATTGGACAACAGGATGACGCTGAGCAGCGTGTAGCCGAAGCGGGCGCCGCCGGCGAGGTCCGTCGCCCAGTTGCCCGGGTCCATGTAGCCAACGGCCACCATGTAGCCGGGACCGGCGAAGGCCAGTGCCTTGCGCCAGAAGCCCACGCCCCTCGGCACTCCAATCGTCTGGAAAGACTCGGGGAGCGAAGGACGCAGGCGCGGCCGGCGCCAGCCGGTGAGCTCCTCGAGGGGCGCGCTCGGCGCGGCGTTCATCGCGGCTCCGGGCGCACGCACAGCACCTGCTGCGCGAGCTCGTATCCGATGATCTGCTCTTCGGCGCCGATCCGCAGGGTGATCGGGCCGCGAAACGGGTGGCGCTGCAAAACGGTGACGCGGGTCCCGGGCTTCAGCCCGGCGTGCTCCAGATACCGCAACCGCTCGGCCTGGCTGGTGTCGACGCGCCGGATCTCGGCGGTTTCTGCTACGGGGATATCGGCCAGCGGAGTGTACACCAGCTCGTCGACGGTTCCGTCGGAGGATGGGATGGGATCTCCGTGCGGATCGAACCTCGGATGCCCGAGCGAGAGCGCCATGCGCTCGATCAGGACGTCGGACACGGCATGCTCCAGCCGCTCCGCCTCGTCGTGCACCGTATCCCAGGAATAACCGAGAAAGCCAACCAGGTAGGCCTCGATCAGGCGATGGCGGCGCACCATCCGCAGGGCGATTCGCCGCCCGGAGGCCGTGAGCAGGACTCCCCGGTAAGGCACGTGCTCCAGCAGCCCCTGTTCCGACAATCGCCGCACCATCCCACTCACCGAAGGTGCCGAGAGGCCCAGCAGCTCGGCGATCTCGCTGGTGGACGCGGGCTGCGTACCCTGCGAGAGGTGATAGATGGCCTTCAGATAGTCTTCGACCGAGCGGGTGAGGGGCTCAGCGAGGAGCGCAGCGGTCATCAAGGACGGACTTCCAGTTGAATGAAAACAGATCGTCTGATCGCACCAAATTAGTGTGTCCTAATTTTTTTGTCAATAGAGACAAAATCGACACTGCGCAGTGTTATAACTGACTGAAATAATGATAGTTATGGTGTGCTTGAGTTGTGACGTGGCAGGGCAGGATGCGCGGTCCGGCTAGCGGAGCAGCTCGAGCAGGGGAGTCAGAATCCGTTCGGTCATCCCCCAGAGCACACCCATTTCGAGGTGATAACCGGCGGTCCGAACCAGGGTCCCGTAACGCTGGTACTCGGCGGGGCCGTACACCCCTGGGCGCCAGAACTCCTCGAGGGAAACCCACCAGGCGCCGGCAACTTCCTGGTTCAAGGTCAGGTCTGTGACGGCAGGGATCGAGAAGACGAACGGCCGCACCACGATCGGGGGCAGCACGGGTGTCCGGGGCTCCAGATCATCCAGCACGCCGAGCAGGGGCACGGAGGTGAGGTCCACCCCGACCTCTTCCCGGGTTTCTCGCCGCGCGGTTGCGGCCAGATCGCGATCGCCGGGACTCCAGCGGCCACCGGGAAAGGCGAGCTGTCCCGACCAGCGGTCTCCCGCGCGCTCCGCGCGCTGGATGAGGAGCACCCGATCGGGACCGGGCGCGAGCACGATCGCCACCGCAGCGCGTGGCCGCTCAGGCTCAGTCTGGCTTCGAGCAATTCGCCCGGCGAGCCGGGCCTGGAGGGCGGGGATTCGACTCAGAGGCGGCGCCAGACCGGCGGTTAACGGGTGGCGGGGGCTGAGAGCTTGGCACGCAGCCAGCCGATGCTCTCGGCGAAAAGACGCTCGAGCTCCGGAGTCATACCCGCGAAGGGATGTGAGGCGCCGAACGTGTGTCCGGCTCCCTCGATGAAGAGCGCTTGGGTGCTCGGTGGGGCGACCGCCGCGAGGGTTTCGGCTTCGCCGGGCGGCACCGACTCGTCGGCTGAGCCATGGATCACCAGCCAGGGAATGCGAAGCGCGGCCGCTGCGCGCTCGATATTCAAGCGGCCGTCGGCGTGTTTCTCGATGTCGTGCAGAGTGTCGGGGCCCAGCGGGAGCTGATCTCCGGTGCGGGTATTGAGGACGGCAAGAAAGCCGTCCCGCCGCCAGCGAGCGAGCTCACCCTGGGTCCAGCGGCGCACGGTCGCAATCGCCGACCAGGTCACCAGGGCCCGGATGCGCGGTGACTCTCGCGCCGCGAGAATCGCAATGCCCCCTCCCCTGCTGTGGCCGACCACGCCGATCGCGGTGGGTTTCGGCAGGCCCAGCTTTCCGGCTTCGAGGCCAGCGATCACGGTAAGCAGGTCGGCGATCTCCGCGGAAAAACTGTTGCGGCGAAACCGGTCGAGCCGAGTGAACTGCCCAGCGTCATCCACCCCACTGCCGCTGGTGTTGAAGGAGATCGCGGTGAAGCCGGCCTCCACCAGCCGGTTGGCGAAGGCAGGGAACATCCCCCAGTCCTTGAAGCCCTTGAAACCGTGCAGGACAACGACCGCCGGGCCCGCTGGATGGTGCGGAGGAGCGCGGACATCGATGAGAATATCTCCGACCCGGCCCGGCAGGCTGTGTTTCATCCGCCGGGAAGCCCTTCGGGGCGCTGGGTGCTGAGTCCAGCGCCGAAGCGGCAGGCCTCCTGATACTGCGATTCAGCCTTGGCACACGCCGCGGCTCGCCGCTCCATGGCCAGGTACAGCACCGCTGCTTCCTCGCCGACCGCAACGTAGCAACTGGTCGCGATATCCCGGGGGCCGAGCCGCTTGCACAAGGCGATGCCGTCGTCGGTATTCGCCGTCACGTCGATGAAATTCTTGACCAGGCCGACGAAACACCACGGCTGATAGCGCGGCGCGCCGAGCGAGCACATGCGGATCCCTTCGGCCGGATCGCGCGCGGTCACCCCACTCACGTAGGTTCCGATGCCCTGGTAACACGCTTGCCGGTAGCGGTCCGGGGCAGCGTCGCAGACGGACGCCACCTTGGCAAAGTCCAGCCCCGTCACCTCGGCGATGAGACCCGCCTGCATCTGGTAGCAGGACCGCTGGTAACGATCACCAAGGACCGAGCACGGATACAGCAAATCACTCCGGTTGCGCGCCTTGAAGGCAGGCCAGGTATCGGCGGTCATGGCGGCGTGGTCCATTGCACCGTGATCCATTCCAGGCATCGAGTCACCCGCCTTTACGGGCACCTGCGGATGGTGCGACTGTCCCCGTCCCCCGACGATGAATTCCATGAAGGCGCCGCCGTAACAGGATTCGCTGTCCCAGGGATCCCCCAGCATGTCGCAACCGGCGAGGGCATGGGGCAGATTCATGGTGTAGGTCTGCACCAGCCCGTGACCGATGCCGTGCACGCACTGGAAGCGCAACCAGGCATTGCTACGGATCCCCGGCGTCTCGCGACAGAGGCTGGCCACGCTGGCGCTGTCGGTGCCGCGGTAGGCGAAGAACGCCTGGATCACGCCGTGGTAGCAGCCCGATTGGAAAAGCTCATTGCACTGGAGGTAGACGGCACCGATAGCTTTCTCCGGCGTCCAGGCGTTGATGCCAATGACGTGGCTGAAGTCGTGACCGTATCGGCGGACCTGCGGGTCACGCTGACCCAGCAACGCGAGCGCGCCCATGGCCAGCCGCACCTGATCCTTGCGTACCAGATCCAGGAGGAAGTCTTCATAACAGGCCCGCCGGCTCTTGCTCCAGAGCAGGCGGCACCGCTCGGCGGCTAGATTTGCGGCCGCCACAGAGTCTCGGGTGGCAATGACGCCACTCAGGCCGGGAACTTGCGGGAGAGGCAACCCGGGGAGGGCGGCGCCCTGGACCCGGAAGTACGCACCGGCGCCCGCGACGGCAGCCCCAACGATCAGGACGGTTAAGCCAATCTTGCGACGCATGGATATTATAGTAGTCGTCTTTTTGTCGGAGCCCTAGCTCTGCGAACTTCGAATCCGACCCTGGTCGCAGCAAGCCGCTCCATCGCAACACAGCGCGATGCGATGGTGCAACAGTGGATCGCCTGGCTGGGTGACCGATTGACGGCCACGAGTGCCGTCCCGCCAGCACTGGTCATCCGCGAGCTCTCTCTCCTGATCGATGTCTTCGCTACCATGGTGGGCCCGCTGCGGCGGGAGACCAAGGCCATCTGGGGCCGGGTGTCGGAAGCATACGGACGCCACGCCGCTATCCGGGGGCTTGCCGCGGGCGAGGTGGTGGAAGAGATGCAATACCTCCGCGAGCTGTTGATCCGGTTTCTCGCTCCCGCGATTGCGGCCCTGCGGCCCCGGCAGGGCATGGCATTGCTGCTCCGGCTCAACCGCCTGGTCGACCGTGGCGTCACCATGGCGGTCGTGGGTTACACCGACGAGCTCGCGGCAAGTCTCGTCGCCGTCTCAGAAGACGGCACCCCGGGGCGCCGCACTCCGGATCCCGCCGAGCTCACGCTCTCGCTGGACGCGCTGCGGGCGGAGCTGGTCCGCACCATCGCCGTGCCCACTCCCGCGATATCCTAGCCCAAGCCGGCGCGCGCGGGTGATTCCATCACCCGCTGCGCTCGATCGGTTCCCATCCGCAGCGCTCGCTTCGCGAAGATGGATTCGCGATGGCGCCCGGCGACGTGCTCCGCTCGATTCAACGGCTGGAAGACCTGCCGCGTCTGGCCGCAGCGCTGGGCTATGCACCGGCTTGGCGCGAGCTTCCGGATAACTGCTTCCGCGGGGTGCCGGCCGCGGCAGTAGTGGCCCGCCAAGGGGAATTCGAGTGGTACGGGATCGGCAGCTGCGACGCGGGTGCGGCCCTCCGCGTGGCGCGGGCCCTGACCGCTCGAGGAATCCCGGCCGCTGTTCTCGGGCTCGAAGCCGAGCGGCGCAGGCTGGTCGTTGCCACGGCCGACGCGCCACCGCTCGAGCTCTCGCTCGATCTGCCCGATCAGCTCGACCTGGCCCGCCTGATGCGTTGTTCGGCGCGGCCCGGCGAGCTGGCGCTGGCCGCGGCGTTCCGGATTGCCGAAGCGCTGTCGGGGCGAGGCCTTGACGACCGGTTCTTCACGGGATTCCGGCGCACCCTGCACGCCGTCATGGGGGCGCTGCCGCCGCGGATGCCGCTCGCCGATCGCCATGCTCTCGGGCTGTTGCAGCTCACCCGGATTCTCTTCCTCTACTTCATCGAAGCAAAGGGGTGGCTCGGGCGTCCGCGCTTTCTGCGCGAAGCGGTGGATCGCTGCCTGAGCGAGGGGCGTTCGCTGCATCGCGACCTGCTCAACCCGCTCTTTTTCGGGACGCTGAATCGTCCTTATGCCACGCGGAGCAGGCTGGCACGCCGCTTCGGCCCCCTTCCGTTTCTGAACGGCGGCCTCTTCGAGCCGCATCCGCTGGAGCGGCGCTGGGCGCCGACACTTCCCACCCCGGTGCTGCGCGACGCGTTCGACGCGCTCTTCGAGCGCTTTCATTTCACGCTCGGAACGCCATCAGGAGAGTCCATCGCGCCGGACATGCTGGGCCGGGTGTTCGAAGGCGTCATGGAGCCCGAGGAGCGCCATGCCACCGGGAGCTACTACACGCCGGCGGCACTGGTGGAGGCGATTTTACGTGAAGCGCTCGCCCTCTGGCTGGAACGGCGCGCCCGGTTGACAGGTCCGGAAGCGCGGCGACGGATCGACGATCCGGATCTCGAGACGCGGCAGGCCTTCCGCGAGATCAGGCTGCTCGATCCCGCGGTCGGGAGCGGGGCGTTTCTGCTCGGCGCGCTCCAGCTGATGGCGGGGCCGGACAAGGCGCCGGGCATCCGCCGTACCGCGAGACTGCGCGCGATTCTCGGGGCGTGCCTGTTCGGGGTCGACCGCAATGCGGCTGCGGTGCGGCTGGCGGAACTCCGTCTGTGGCTGGAGGTCGTCGCCGCGGATCCGAGCGAGCGCCCGGCGGCCGTCTCCCCGCTTCCCAACCTCGATGCTGTGGTGCGCCAGGGAGACAGCCTGGTGGACCCCGCAGCCGGGCTGCCCCTGAAACCGCCGGGCAGGTCACGCGCAGCGGAGCTGGCCCGGCTGCGCGCTGCACTGGTGCGGGCGACCGGAGCCGAGAAGCGCGCGGCGATTGCGGCCCTGCAGCGGGCCGAGCGCGCGCTGGCTGGTGCGGCGCTGCAGGGCGCGCTCGAGTCCGCGGACAGCGCGATCGTGGAGCTGCTCGACGCCGGCAGGAGCATGACGCTCTTCGGAGAACGCCGCGGCCTCACGCCCCAAGACCGTGCCCGGCTGGGCGGCCTGCGGGCCATCCGGCAGCGGGCCCGCGAACGGCTGCGCGCCGTGCTGCGCGCCGGCGAGCTCCCCTGGTTTCACTACCCCACCCACTTCGCGGACGTACTCGCGCGCGGAGGGTTCGATCTCGTAGTGGGGAATCCGCCCTGGGTGCGCGCCGAGTCGCTCGAGCCCGCGATGCGCAGGTACCTCGCCGAGCGGTTCCGCTGGTTTCGCGGCGCGCGAACGGGCGCGCGCGGCTACACCCATCTGCCCGACCTGGCGGTTGCTTTCCTGGAGCGCGCGCTGGAGCTCACCGCTCCAGAAGGAGTCGTTGCGCTGCTGGTTCCTGCCAAGCTCGCGACCACGGGATACGCAGCGCCCGCGCGCGAAGAACTGGCCCGGCGTACCACCATCGCGCTGGCGGCCGATCTGCGTACCGAGCGGGGCTCCGAGTTCGACGCTACGGTGTACCCGATGGCGCTGGTTTTGCGCCGCGCCCCGCCTCCGGAGGGTCATCAGCTGAGACTCGGCCTCGCGCCCGAGTCGGCTCGCGTGCCGCAGCGGGAACTGGACGGCGGGCCCTGGGCGCTGTTGCCGGAGTCTGCTCGGCGCGCCCTGCAGCGATTGACCCGGGAGTTCCCCACACTCTCCGAGTTCTTCAGCTGCCACCTGGGCGTGAAGACGGGGCTTAACCGGGTGTTCCTGGATCCTCCGGACGACGTGGAGGCCGAGCTGGTCCGCTGGGCCGTGCGGGGGCGTGACGTGCGCGCGTTCCGGGTTAGGCCGGCGCGGCGGTTGCTCTGGCCCTGCGATTCCGCCGGCCGTCCGCTCGATACGCTGCCGCCCCGGGCCGCGCAACATCTCGCCGCGCACGCGGCCGAGCTGCGCCGCCGGGCCGATCATCACGGTGGGCGCCCGTGGATGCTATTCCGCACGCGGCCCGCTTCCGCGTCCCATCGAGTGATCTGGGCGGACGTGGCGCGACGGCTCGAGGCCGCCGCGCTCAGCGGGGCGGGACATCGCGCGCTCATCCCGCTTAACACTTGTTACGTCCTCCCGGTCGACAACGCCGCGACTGCGCTCCGAATCACGGCGTGGCTCAACTCAACCTGGTGCCGCGCAGCGGCCGCCTCCACGGCCGATCCCGCCTCGAGCGGCTTCGCGCGGTTCAACGCCCGCGTGGTGTCCGCGCTGCCCTGCCCTCTCGCCCTGCTCGCCGACGAGAGACTGCTCGAGCTGGCGCGCGCCGGGATAGCGGGTTGCCTTGCACAGGAAGATCTGGATGACCGTTGTGCCGAGCTGCTCGGGCTTGCCCCCGAGCAGCGGGTGTCGCTGGCCGAGCTGGCTCGCGGCCGCACCGTGCCTGGTCGCTGAAGCGCTTACCGCTGTGCCGGATCCGCTCCCGGCGTGGCTGCGACCAGGACCGGCGGCGCCCGAAGCGGTTGCAGCGGCGCTCGCCAGAGCCTTGCTGCCTCCGGCCGCCCAGGATGACCCGCCGTCCTGGCTGCGCACCGACCAGCGGCTGTCGTTTGCCCGCGCGCTCGCGGCGGTGCGGCGCTATGGCGGGGGATTACTCGCGGATGGTGTCGGCACCGGAAAGACGTTCATCGGGCTCGCGGTCGCCGCGGCACTCGAACCCGGGCGGGCCGTTCACGTGCTGGCCCCTGCCTCGCTGCTGGCGCAGTGGCGCGAGGTCGCCGCCCGGCTCGGCGTCGCAATCACGCTGCACTCACACGAGACGCTGAGTCGGGGCCGGCCTCCTGGAAACGAGGCTGGGCCGGCCCTAATCGACGAGAGCCATCGCTTTCGCACGCAGTCGACCAGGCGATACCAAACGCTCGCCCCCTGGTGCGTGGGACGGCGTGGGCTGCTCCTCAGCGCCACCCCGGTCGTCAACCGGCTGGAGGACTTGAGTCACCAATTGCGGCTGCTGGTACGGGACGATGCACTTCGCTGGGCGGGCGTGGCGTCGCTGCGAACGCTTTCCTTCGGTGCACCGACCGGCGCGCTCGCCGAGCTCGTGGTCACCGGGGAAGACCGATCCCAGCACTTACCCAAGCCGACACAGCGGGACCTGCGGCCCGAGGAAATGGAGGGCTCTTGTTTCGAAAGCATGCGGGCGGGCATCCTGGGCCTCTCGCTTTCGAAAGACCGCGCGATCGCCGGGTTACTGCGTGGCGTGCTGTACGCGGCGCTGGCGTCGAGTCCCTTGGCACTCGCTGAAGTACTGGGGCGCTACGGCTCGCTGCTGCGCCACGCGCGCGATGCGGCGGCTACCGGGCGGGTGGTGTCCCGCCAGGCCATCCGCCGCATCGTCGGAGCCGAGGCGGATCAGCTCGTCTTGTGGCCGCTGGTCGCGGAAGCGGTGGAGGCTCCGGAGTTGGCGCTCGACGACCTCGAGGCGGTCTGCGGGCTGGAGACCGCGGCGCGAGATTGGAGTGCCCGGCCCGACGCGAAGGTGCGGGCGCTCCGCGAGTCCATCGCGGACCGGAAGCCAACGCTGGTGTTCACCCAGGCCACCGCGACGGTGAAATACCTGCGTCAGCACCTTGGCCGGGGCGTCGCCTGGTGTACGGGGCAAGCCTCAGGTCTCGATGCCCTGCCGGCGTCCCGTGATGCCGTGCTGGACTGGTTCCGCAAGCCGGCGCTCTTCGCCGACCAGGTCGTGCCGCGCCCCAAGCTGCTGGTCGCAACCGATGTCGCCGCGGAAGGACTCGACCTTCCGCTGGTTCAGCGGGTCGTGCACTACGATCTCCCCTGGACCGCGGTCCGGCTGGATCAGCGCAGCGGCCGGGCCCTGCGACTGGGGTCGAGGCATGCCGACGTCGAGGTGATCCGGTTCCTGCCGCCGCCGGTACTCGAAGCAGTGCTCCATCAGGAAGTGGTTCTTGAGCAAAAGAATCGGCTGCCGGAGCGAGTTGGCCTTGGGGCGGCCCCCGCTGCGTCCTGGCGGCTCCGCGCGCAGATCGCCACCCGGTGGCTCCACCTCCGAGGCGCACAAGGAATCGCGGCAATCCACGGTGAGAGCCCGGCCATAGTAGCCGGCTTCCGCCTCGTCATGGCCGACGGCAGCGCGCGGGAAGTCGTGCGCGCTCGCGTCGCCACAGAGTGGACGGATGACCCTGCCGTCATCGCCCGTCTGCTCGAGCTGGCCTACGGAGATAAGCGCGTGCAGAGTCCTGCTTCACGAGTGGTCGGCGCCGCCACACGGTCGGTTGCCGGCCTGGTGCGGAAGGCGCTCCGGAGCAGCCACGGCCAGGACCTGCTTCCGGGCACGCGCCCGGCGGCACAGCGTCGCGCGCTGCGGCGCGTCGTCTTGCTGGCACGGGAAGCGGCGCGGGGACGGAATTACGAGCAGCTCCTCGCCTTGGAACGAGGGCTCGGCGTACTTCGCCGCGGCCAAACCGCGGGCGAGGCGGGTCTGATGGAGCGCTGGAGCGGGCTTCCCGTCAACGGGTTGCTGGCGAGCTTTGGGCGACTGCCGCCAGAGCCTCCCAGGACAGAACTGGCGCGGGTCGAGCTCATCGGGGTACTGCTGGTGGAGGGTGGACCGCGAGTTCGCTAGCTTCCGCGCATGGCCCCACTCACCACCGTGTTGTTCGATCTCGACGGCACGCTGATCGATTCGATCAGACTCATCCTCGACAGCTATCACCACACCCTGGCCGTCCACGAGCTTCCGGCCCGCAGTGACGCACACTGGCTGGAAGGACTCGGCACCCCGCTCCTGGTGCAGTTCCGCGACTGGAGCGACGACCCCGTGCAGCTTGAGGCGATGGTCGCGACCTACCGGGAATACAACCTCTCGCACCACGACGCGATGGTCGCGGCTTATCCGGGCGTCGTCGAGATGGTGCAGGCGATTCGTCGAGCGGGGTTCCGTACTGGGCTGGTGACCAGCAAGAATCGCACGGGGGCGTTACGCGGGTTGCGACATGTGGGCCTCGAGGAGTCCATGGAGCTGATCGTCGGCGCCGACGAAGTCGAGAATCCCAAACCCCATCCCGAACCGATCCAGCTGGCGCTCCGCCGGCTGGGGGAGACGCCCGAGCGGACCATATATGTAGGAGACAGCATCCACGACATGGAGTCGGGCCGGGCGGCAGGAGTGCGCACCGGGGCGGTGCTCTGGGGGCCGTTCGATCGGGACCACCTGGCGGGCACCCGGCCGGACCA
>CAZYPO010000009.1:16324-27445 GCA_964649225.1 uncultured Gemmatimonas sp.
CGGTGCTCTGGGGGCCGTTCGATCGGGACCACCTGGCGGGCACCCGGCCGGACCATTGGCTGGAGACACCCGCGGACCTGTTGGTGGTATTGGGAATAGAGTTAACAGCCAACGGCTAACAGCTGACGGCTGACGGCTGACAGGGGGAACGGAAGTAAGCATGAAACTCCGAATCGCCTGGCACAATGGACGAGTCTCCCTGTAACCTCACAAGTCTCGCCCGGATGTTACCATGAGGCTCGCTGCCCGTCGACTCAGAAGTGCCCCGATCTTCGCTTCCGCTGCCGTTATTCTACTCACGATTTCTGCGCTGGCGACCGGCCTGGCCCTTACCGTTGCGAGAGGCGCCTCGAGGCGCTCGCCTCCCTATCCGAATTCCGCTGAAATCGTGTCCGTGATGGCTGCGACGAGCGAGAGTTGCGATGTAGACTGCCCTGACCTCGTCGACGCTGTTCAGTTTCGGGTCCTGCTCGACCAAACACGCACGCTGAACGGTCCGGTGCTCGTTCGAACGCGGGGCTTTCTTGTCGGTGGCGTGACGGACAGCTATGAGGCCCAAGGTACGCTAGCGGAGTCTCGCCTCTTTCAAGTCCTGAGAGTTCCGGCCCGGCTAGGCCGAACCCTAACGCCAGGTGACGATGATCCCGACTCCCCTCCCGCAGTAGTCCTGGCGGATCGCCTATGGCGCCGGGCATTTGGAAGCGGATCCAGCGTGGTGGGGCAGAGTATGCCGCTCGGCGGGCGACTCTTCACGATTGTCGGCATCATGCCGCCCGAGTTCGACTACCCCGCCGGTTCCGATCTGTGGATTACCCCCGTTGGGCTGCCGAGCGGGTCAAAGGACGGCCTCGCTCCCGGAGTCGTGCTTGCCCGGCTTCGACCCGCTATTTCGCTGGAGCAGGCCCGCTCAGAATTGCGGGTAATCGCCCGTCGCTCGCCTCCGGGAACCTCGGGGACGCCGTTCTCTCGACGAAGTCTGAGCGTTCAACGTCTCATTGATGAACCGCGCCCAGACGCGCCGAACCTGGAGCTGGTGCTCGGGATCTCTGCGCTCCTCCTGCTGATGGCATTCGCCGCTCTACAAACGCTCGGGATCGTGCGCTCTCTGGAGCAGCGCCAGGCCATGGCGGTGCGCACCGCGCTCGGGGCAGCACGGTGGCACGTGCTCAGCATGGCAGCCACCGACGCAGCGATTCTCGGCTGCATCGCCATCACGGTTGCCCTGACTCTCTTCGCATTTGTTGTTGGGTCCAGCGATCGTTGGCTCCCCGTCCTCGGGCTGAACCTACAATTGGAGCTTCGCCCTTCCACGATCGCCCTCTTGATTCTCACCGTCGCGGGTTTTGCCGCCGGTGCCTTGCTCCCCCCTGTAGCCCTTACCCTTCGGAAGATCCGCTCCACGATCCTTCAAAGCACGTCCGGGGTTGGATCGCCGCCGATCCAAGCTGTCGCTCTTCGGAAGTTTGCCGTGGCCACACAACTCGGCTTGGGCCTCATCTTTCTCACCGCCGCGACGACGCTTGGCAGAGCAATCATTCACCTCCAGAGGACGGATCTCGGCTACGATCGCAACGGCCTGCTCGTTGCCCCGCTTGACCTTCGAGACTCTCCGCTGGAGGAAACATCAGCGGGCCAGGCCTTCGCGATCGAGGTCGTCGGCACTCTTAGCGCCACACCAGGCATAGTGACGGCCGCCGCTTGGACCGTCACGTCCCCCAGTATGATGGTGAAGCCGCAAGAGCCGTTTGCGACCATCGAAGGCGGGATCAAAGAACTCCGCTATTACTGCAGGCACCCTTCGGATTGTTCATTTCCAATGCTTCGGTACGCGGTAACCGAGACATTCTTTCGGACAGTGGGGATACCCATCGTCGCAGGGCGACCCTTCACCAGCGCAGACCGCCGTGGGACAGCGCCGGTAGCAATCATTTCGAAGCAGGCTGCCCTCCATTGGTGGCCTGACAAAAGCCCGCTGGGGCGCCGCTTCAAGATCGGCCCCCCAAATTCACCGTATCCTTGGCTCACGGTCGTGGGAGTCGCCGCCAATACGCAGCCGATCGATGAGTGGGGAATTCTCCATGGTGCAGAACACCCTGGTCAGTTCTACCCCCTAATCTTTCAGCCTTTGGCCCAGGTGGAGCTCGGCCCGAAGGGCAGACCGATGTGGACGTCGTCCTTGCTGGTCGGCGTCCGCCATTCCGCGACGTTACCCGGTCCAACGACCCCAATCCGCGCCATTCTTCAGCGCTTGGCCCCCACCATTCCCAGTGGGCGGATTGCCAGTCTGGCGGACATCCAGTTGGAGAATGGTCTTTTTCAGCAGATCCGGCTCGGTGCTCTCGCTGCATCGGTCCTCTGCGGCCTTGCCCTGATACTGACACTGGTCAGCATAGCCGCACTCGTTGCCGAGGCGATTCGCACACGCACGAAGGAGTTCGCCATTCGGCTCGCGGTCGGTGCCACTCCGTCCGGGCTCCGGCGCGCCGCCAGTAGAGACGCCCTCGTTCTCACAGCGGCCGCTCTGGCGGTGACGGGGGGTGCCGCCACGCTTCTCAAACATCCTCTGGCCCGAGTGTTTTATGGGGCGACGAAACACTATCCCGATGGGATCCTTTACGGGGCCGAACCTCATTTCATCCTCAGTCTGGTAACGACAGGGGTGGTACTGGCCCTCTTTGTCGCCGTTTCCGCGTGGCTTTGCACCCGAGTCTTGGACAAACTCGAGCCGGTCGCGCTGCTCCGGCAGGACTAGACCGAATCAGAATGCGCCAGGCGCCAATCGGAATGGGGCTGGGAGAGCGAAGGATGGAAGTCAGTCGTCATCCTCGCATGGACGAGGCCCGCGGCTCCTTACGCGGATCCCCCCCCAAGGCCGCAATGGAGGCAGGGAGATCATGCCAAATCCGAATACCTACGAGTGCAAGCCGTGCGGTGCGACGTTCGACAGCAAGGAGCAGCTCGATGGCCACAACCGCCGCGAGCACTCCTCGAGCACCCCGGCCGGCGCCGGTGCCGGAAGCAGCACGGGCACGAACAAGGACACCGGCTGGCGAAGCACATGGCTTGACCCCTCCGGCAGAACCGAGTAGCGTCTCGCTCCACCTCCTCCCCTTTTCGGCAGGGTTTCCTGCGAGTTTATGCTCTCGTTCCCGCCGCCGGGCGGGGCGAACGGTTCGGCGGCGCGAAACTTCTGGCCAAGTGGCGCGACCGCGAAATCCTGGGCCACGTGCTCCTCAAACTCGGCGGGGCGCGCGCCGCAGGCCTGCTGGTTCATACCATCGTGGTGCATCGCCCGGAGGACGAAGTGGTGCGCGCGCTCGCCGCGGAGTACCGGGCGTACCCCGTGGCGACCCGCAGCTCGGAGGGCGAGCTGTCCGACAGTCTGCGCACCGGCATCGAGGTGATCGCCAACCGGGAATCGAGCCATGACGCGACGGCGCTCCTGATTTGCCTGGGCGATCAGCCGCTGCTCCGGCTGGAGGTCATCCGCGCGCTGATCGAAGGATGGCGCGGGAGTGGCTTGCAGGCCGTTCGGCCCGCCTATCGTGATTCGCCGGGAGAGCCGGGCCATCCCTTGCTGGTGGATCGCAGCCTGTGGGGTTACGCTGCCGAGATGCGCGGCGAGAGTGGTTTCGGCCCGGTGCTGGAGCGCCGCGGCATCGGCGTTCGAACCATCTCCGTGGGGGGCCGTAACCCCGACGTCGATACGCCGGACGACTTGGGCACTCTCGAGGAGTTCGCAACCGGCACTCACCAGGTCACCGGTCCACCCGATGCGTGATTTGCTCTCCGAGTACGACGTGCTCGCCTCCAGCGGCCCGGTGGGGCGCGCCGTGGTGACCCAGGTGTGGGGCTCCGCGCCGCGGCCCGAAGGTGCCTCGCTGCTCGCCGATGCCGCCGGCCGGATGGCCGGCTCGGTCTCGGGGGGATGCGTGGAGAGCGCCGCCGCTGAAGCGATCCGGGAGGCGATCGTGCGCGGCACGCCGGCGAAGGCGAGCTGGGGGGTGACCCACGAGCGCGCCTGGGAAATGGGCCTGTCCTGCGGCGGGACCATCGAGGTGTTCGTCGAGCCGCGCGTGCGCCCCGAAATTCTCGCTGCGGCTCGGCGCGAATCCGGTTCGGTCGTGGCGACGGTGATCGGAGGCCCGGCCCCACTGGGGAGCGGGCTGCTGCTGGAGGAGAGCGGAGAGCCGATTCGGCTGGGGGACTTGCCGGTGGCGCTGCAAGCGCCCATCGCCGAACGCGCCACCGCTGCCCTCGCGGGGCTCACCAGCCGGGTGGACAAGGTTCTCGGCGAAGCCGGCGAAGTCGAGGTGTTTCTCGAGGTGTTTCCGCGCCGCCCCACCCTGCTGATCTTCGGGGGCGTCCACATCGCGATGGCGCTGGTGCGGCTGGCCCGTCCGCTCGGGTTCCGGACCGTGGTGGCCGACGGGCGGGAAGCGTTCCTAACCCGCGATCGCTTTCCCGATGCCGACGAGCTGCTGCTGGGCTGGCCCCAGGAGGCCTTCCAGAAGGTCGGGCTCGACGCCGCCACCTGCGTCTGCCTGCTGACCCACGATCCCAAGTTCGACGAGCCGGCGCTCGAGCTCGCGCTGCGCTCCCCCGCGTGCTACATCGGGGCCATCGGGTCGAAGAAGACCCAAGCGCACCGGCGCGAGCGGCTGCGCTCCGCCGGATTCAGCGACGTCGAAATCGCCCGGCTGCACGGGCCGATCGGCCTCGAGCTCGGCGGCCGCACTCCGGCCGAAATCGCGCTCGCGATCCTGGCGGAGATCACCGCGGTCCGCTACGGGCGCGGCGAATCCGCAGGGCGACTCCGTCCAACTCCTCCTCTGATTCCACCACCCTGAAGCCGCGCCGATAGAGCTCCGCGCGTAACGCGGGAAGTTCCCGCACCGACCAGTGGGCCCCCAAGATCCAGGCATAGGGCCGGGCCACTTCCTCGATCCGGTCGACCTCTTTGGCGGCCCATCCGGGGGACGGCGCTATTTGACCGAAGCTGAACCTTTCGCGATAGCTCACCCCCGAGCGAAAACCGATGACCTCGACGCGCCCCATCCCGGTAGCCGGAGCCGCCGCCGTGTCGGACGCGGTGATGACCAACGGGAACAGTTCGTTCGATGCCGAGGGGCCGGATCGTCGAGCAAGGAAAGCATAACGTTCCAAGCGCGCACGGTTGGGGCGGTGCCAGTCGGTGGAGTAATAGGCCCACGCGGGAAGCGCCGAAGAGGAAACGTACACCGGGTCCGTCCCGCGCAGGATGAGTCGCGCGGGCTCCCGACCACCCTCTCTGGCGTGGGTATCGAGTCCGTTCGGGATGATCGTCCGAAGGGCGAACGCGAGGACCAGAAGTACGCCCGCGGCACCCGCCTGCTCTTCGTTTAAGCGGGCCAGGCGGATCAGCTCCGCAAGACCCACTCCGAGGAAAAGGAAGAGGCAGGGTGCCAGAAAGAGCAGGAGCCGATCCCCGATGGGATAACGGCCGAGCACCGCTGCACCCGTGACCGCCACAAATGGCACCCCGAGAAGCAAGGCCACCGAAGCGCCCCCCCGACGAACGACCAGGAACAGCCCCCCGGCAAACACCGCCAGCAGCCAGCGCATACGGAGCCCACGGAGAGACGAGATCAGCGGAAAAGTCAGCGCAACACGAAATCCGTCGAGCCGGTCTAACAAGTCCGCGGCCACTGGAGTCAGGAAGGTGCCCGACCAGTAGCGATGCAGGTAGGGATTGGCAGCGCCCGCTCGATAGACGGTTCCATACACCAGCAGGATGCCGAGCGCCCAAGCGATGACGAGGACCGCCATCCGCTTTCGGGCGGACGCAGCGGCGCGGACCCTCGGCTCCGCGAACAAGAAGGCGACTGCGCCGGCAAGCACGAAGGGGGCCGGAAGGGAGGCGAGGAAGCCCAACCATCCGGCGATTCCAAGCTGCCACCACCGGGCCAAGCGGTCCGGCGCCGCGCTAACGCGCAGTGTCAACCAAAGCAGAGTCGCACTGACGAGTGCGTCGGTCCCATATGGCTTCACCTCGGCGGAATAGTCGATGAGTGGAATCGAGACCACGACCAGCGTCGCCGTGATCAAGCCGGCAGCGGGGCCGCCAAGCGCGCGGCCCAGACGCCAGCCCACCCAGGGCAGGAGCAACCCCCCGAGCAATGGAACGAGTCGAAGGGCGTATTCCGCCATCCCGCCCAGCAGAGTGGTCGCCTTGACGGACCAGAGAAACAAGATCGGAGCGGCCTGATCATAGTCGAGACTGGACAGCAGCCTGGCGAAGGAGCGCCCGCCGATGTTTAAGGCGAGCACGAGCTCGTCGAACCACAATGGCCGATTGGCGAAGTATTCATTGAGGCGGAGGAGCACCCCAAGGACAAGGACCGCGGCCAACGTGATGGGGATCGTGCGGGAACCCGTCCACCTCATGGCCCGTGGGCGGCTCCACTCCGCCGGAGGTCGAGGACTTCGGACACGGTGGAGGCAGATTCGCCCGAGTGATCCCCGCCGCCCAGCACGAAGATGCGATCACCGACCAGCACGGGGAAAATCCCGTGCCGGGCGGTCGGCAAAGGTGGCCCGGCACGCCAGCGGTTGTGGACGGAGTCGTAGATATCGACGCGCTGGTAGACGCCGAGAGAGGTCGCGCCGGGACCATTCAGCGTCTCGCCTCCGAACACCCAGAACTCTCCGCCGGCGTATATGGCTTTCCCCATGCCTCCGCGACCCTGGGGAAGGGCTGCCGGTGCGGCTGAACCTTCGCCGCTCGTGGTCCACGAGTCGCTGGCCGGGTCGTAGATCTGCACATCCGCAAATCCATTGGCGAGGATACTCCCGTCGCCACTGCCCGGACCTCTCCCTCCAAAGACGAAGAGCCGGCGGCCGTCCGTGGCCGCAGCCGCGTGATTGCGCGCACGCGGCATCGGAGCGACGGCGGTCCAGGTTTCCGTCGCGGGATCGAAGCGTGCGGCCTGCCGGGTAGTCGTGCCGCGCACGATGCCCCCGGCGACGTAGATCTGCCCGCCGATCGTCGCGCTGGCACTGGAGCCCGCCGCGAAAGGCATGGGAGGCCCCAAACGCCAGGTTTCGAGCGCGGGATCGTAGATCTGCACGTGACCCTGACCGTACTGCAGACCTCCGAAGAGGTAGAGCCGGCCTCCCCACACCTCCAGGGCGTGATGATTGCCCGGCGCGGGCCGCACCGCATGCGACCCGACCGGGTCCCAGCGGCCGTCGGCGAGATCCAGACCGAGCGTCGAGTTGTTGCCTTGGCCCAACAGAAAGAGGCGACTGCCTACCACCCCGGCGGAGACTTCGGCCAAAGCAACCGGTAGCGCCGGACCCGGTACCCAGGGAGAATCGCGGCGCTCGATCCAGAGGGTGCGAGTATCGGGATTGCTGGTGACACGTCCACCGAGTCCGGCCAAGATGCGATCGCCGAGCAGGACGGCGATCGGGGAAAGCCGCGGCTCCGGGAGCGGTGGCAACGCCATCCATCGGTTCGCGACCGGATCATATTCGGTGACATCGGCGAGGGTCTCCTCGCCGCGCGGCCGGCTCCTGCCACCCACGATGATGATGCGACCGTCGCGCACCAGGACCGCAGGCTCGAAATGGGATCGCGGGAAGGGCAACGGAGCAACCTCGGTCCAGCGGTCCGTCGCGGGGTCATAGCGATGGACCCAGGGAACGTCTACCGGGGTGGGGTCGTGTCCGACGTTTCCGCCTATGGCGTAGAGCGCTCCGTTCAGCTCGACACCACCGAATTGCCCCCGCGGCTGGGGCATCGGCGCAGCGGGTACCCAGGTGGAAGGAGATGCAGAATCGAGCGGGGCGAGCACCCAATGAGCCGCTGAGTTCGTATTGCGATCTTTCCGATAGCCACCGAAATAGTGGAGCCGGTTGCCGACACTGAGCAGCGCTCCTCCGCCGATCGGCTCGGGCAGGGGGGGCCCCGGGCTCCAGCGGTCCGTGCGCCACTCGTAGCGCCACACTTCGTCGGTAGTTGGTCCGGGGTTGTCGCCCACGAACCCACCGGCGAACCAGAGCGCATCACCAAGGCGCGCCGGGTTGACGTGGGTCCGCGCACTCGGCATGTCCCGCTTCCGCGTCCAGACTCCCGTGGCGGGATCGAAGGTCCACACCTGCGGCGAGGCCTGGGTCTTCGCGTTGTGAAATCCACCGAAGACGTAGAGTCGGCCATCGAGGATCGCCACCGGTGATTCGAACACGTTGAAGGGAGCCGGAGGATGCGGGTCCCACGCGCTGAGCACCGGTGCCTGCCTATGCAATCGGGCGAGGAGCCCCCGCGGAAGCCGGCGTCCGGCCCAGAAGCCAGACCCGAACGCCGCACCAAGGCCGCCCAGCCCGAGGAGGCCCAGCAGCAGCAGTGGTCGGCGTCGCACGGGGGAGGTCATGGACCCGTTCTGCTCCTCGGCTAATCGGGCAGCGCGAAGGCCATCAGGGTCGCGCGCTCCTCACGCCCCGTGGCGATGACGACGAATTGGCGCCCCGCCGCGGTGCGGTAGGTCATGGGATTGGCATACCCAATCGCGCCGAGCTCCCAGCTCCAAAGCGACGCCCCGGTTCGGGCGTCGAGGCCATACAATACTCGGCCTCCCCCGCTCAGGAAAAGGAGTCCGCTCCGGGTCAGGAGTGGCCCCGGCGCGCCGGCTATCCCGAGGGGTGGGAGCTTCAGCCCGCGAAGCAGCGGATGCGACCGTACCTCAGGCATGTCTCCAAGGGTGACCTGCCAGCGAAATACTCCTTGCCGGAGGTCGATCGCCGTCAGCGTCCCATACGGGGGGCGAATGACTGGGACCGCAGCCCCCGCACGGGGGGTCAGCCATCCACCGCCCGACACCAGTGAGAGGAAGAGATAATCATCCCGTGCTTCATCCTCGTCGCGAATGAACTCCGCCCCCGCGCTCGGACCCGCTGAGTCCGGGTGAGTGAGACGCGCCAGCGTCGGCTGGTTGGTTGCCTTGAGGTACAGGGTCTGACTCACGGGATCGAAGGCCCCCCCGCCCCAACCGGCACCTCCGATCCATCCGGGCAGGACGATCGTTCCCTCGAGGGAAGGCGGTGTGAAAAGGGGCCCGAGGCGACGCCTCCGGAGGAAGGCACGCGCCCGCTCCCGAAGCTCCGGGGTAAAGTCCACCAGATCGCTATCGGCGATGCCCTGGCGTGCGAAGGGAGGAGGCCGGGTCGGGAAAGGCTGGGTTGCGGCGGCCATTTCGCCGGGCACGTCGCTCGACGGCACCGGCCGTTCTTCAAGGGGCCAGAGGGGCCTACCGGTGATGCGGTCGAAGAGGTAGAGGAATCCCGTTTTGCCGGCCTGAGCCACCGCCTCGACAGGCCGCCCCTCGATCGTGAGGGAGACCAACAGGGGGGGTGCGGAGAGATCGTAGTCCCACAAACCGTGGTGAACCAGCTGATAGTACCAGACGACCTTTCCGGTCCGCGCGTCGAGGCACACCAGGGATTCGCCGAACAGGCCCGCCCCTTTTCTGCGGCCGCCATACCAGTCGTTGCTCGGCGTGCTCACCGGCAGGTACAGCAAGCCGCGGCTGGTATCCACGCTGAACGGCGACCAGACATTCGCATGGCCCACCCGTTCGTTGGCACCCTCCTCCCACGATTCACTCCCTGCCTCCCCGGGACGCGCGATGGGGTCCCACCGCCAGACCCGCTTTCCGGTGAGGACATCGAAGGCCTGTACGTCGCCGGGAGGATCGCGATCGTACACGAGCTCATCCGAAATCGAGCTGCCGACAATCACCAGGTTTCTCCAGATGACCGGCGGCGAAGTATTGCCGTACTCGTTCCGCTTCACTTCCCAGCGAAGCTCGCGCGTAAGATCGACTGCTCCGCCGTCCCCGAACGACGGAATCGGACGCCCAGTGCGCGCATCCAGCGCAAAGAGCTGCCAGCGTGAATTGAGAAACACCCGGCGCTCGCGTGGCCCCGTCCAGACCGCAACGCCACGATGCACGAAGCCGGCATGATCGCCGCCGATCGCGCCTAACCGGGTCGCGTCGGGATCGAATTGCCAGAGCATACGGCCGGTGCCGGCGTCCAGCGCGACGGCGCGGTTGAAGGGAGTACTGAGATAGAGGGTATCCGCCAGCATCACGGGGGTTGCTTCGAAGCGATCCGGCAGCAGCTCCGTTCCGCTGGCGCTCCGCCGCTTGCGCTCTCCCGTTTGCCAGCGCCACACCGGCCGAAGCCGGGCAACGTTATCGGGCGCGATAGCCTCGAGCGGCGAAAAGTGCTGCGAGCCCGGATCGCCGCCATAGACCGGCCACTCGACCCGGAGGGAAGGGTCGGGCGGCGCCGGCGCTGGCTCCTGGCACCCCAGCAGGAGCAGCACCGCGAGCGTCACGCTCTCAGTACATCGAATGGCCGGAACCCCCTCCTCTTTCGTACGCGTTGGTTTGCTGCTATGGTGATCGGCGGCGCGCCCTCGCGCCCGACCTCCTGACCGGACGCTCACGCCGTCCGGCGGCCGCGGAGGCAAAGGGGATCGCTGTCCTCGAGGCAGTGCGCGTCACCAGTCTACCTCGCTTCTCGACCGCCGGGGAGCCTGGATGCGTGGGGTCCGGTCTCCGGCTCGAGAGGGAGTGTGGACGATGACGACCCACAAACACTTCAAGCTGCTGGTCCGCGCCCGCATGGCCAAGACCGGCGAGAGCTATTCCACGGCCCGCCGGCAATTGCTTCGTCAGGCGGCTGTTCCCATCCCGTCCAAGCTGAGCCCGTCTCATTTCCCCGGCAGTGTCCCGGCCGCGTCGGTCTTGCGGGCGCTGCTCGCTCAGGCAGGGGCGACCAATCCGCGCAGCAAGGCTCCCTTCAGCGAAGCGATGAGCTTCGGCATCGCGGGGGGCATCGGCGCCGGAATGTTCGCCTTTCATTACGCCAAGGGAGATTCCTCCAGCTTTTACCTCGCCGGCCGGCATCTCTGGCAGGATCATCTTGCCTGGGCGCAGGGGGCGCTGCGACGGCTGGGCCTCGAGGCGGTGGTCAAAGAATCTTCGGGCGTGAAGCCGGGAGAGCGACAGCTCCGCGAACTGCTCGCGGGCGGGCGTCCCGTGATGGCCTGGGTGGAGGGATATCGGATCATCG
>CAZYPO010000009.1:27545-59876 GCA_964649225.1 uncultured Gemmatimonas sp.
CTGCTCGCGGGCGGGCGTCCCGTGATGGCCTGGGTGGAGGGATATCGGATCATCGCCGTGCACGCGATCGACGCCACCGCCGGCACCGCACTGGTGGGCGACGGGGCCGACCAGCCGAAGGCGATGCCCTTGTCCGAGCTCGCCGCTACGCGCCAGAGAATCAAGAGCTACAAGAATCGGCTGTTGGCGATCGAGCCCGCCCAGAGGAGTCCCGATCTCGCCGGGCTGGTGCGCGCGGGAATCACCGCCTGCGTCGAAGGCCTCAGCAAAGGGAAAATGAAGAACTTCACCCTCGAGGCCTTCGCGACCTGGGCAGACCGGCTGGAGGGGAGCAAAGCCGCGGACGCATGGGAGAAGAGCTTCCCTCCGGGGCCCCATCTCTACATCGGGCTCCGGTCGATCAACGACTCCATCGAACACGCAGGCACGGGAGGCGGCCTGTGCCGGCCGATCTTCGCCGATTTCCTGGAGGAAGCGGCGGATAGCCTGGACGATCACGAGCTGCGGCGACTCGGCGAGCGGTACGCACGGCTCGGGGAGAACTGGAGCGCGCTGGCAGACGCGGCGCTCCCCGACAGCGTGCCCGCGTTCCGGGAAACCAAGGAGCTGCTCGGCCAGAAGGCCGAGCTGCTGCACAGCGAGGCGAATTCGGCGGAACCCGCGATGGACAGCTGCGCGCAACGGATGGGCGACTGGATCGCGCGCATGAAAAAGGAGTTTCCACTCGACGCGGCGCAGAGCGCGGAGCTCCGCCGGGAGCTCAAGGAGAGAGTAACCGCGCTGGTAGCGGAGGAACGGGAAGCCCTGCGCGGGTTAGGCAAGTGGGCCGCTAATCGGTGACCAGTCACCGATCACGGGCTACCGCCTGCTCGTCCGCACTGGGACCGTATGATCCCGGAATGGCCACGTCATTGAGCCGGAGAAAGACGCCGAGCTGCGCGCGGTGGTGAATGATGTGATTCAAGACCATGCTGCGGAGCACGGCCAGGCGCGGCATGCTCATCAGGGTCTTCCCGGTGCGCTTGAGGGTCCATGGCACCTGCAGGTCGGCATCGCTGGCCTTGGCGATCGCGGCACGACAGGCTTTGACTCCGTCGTCGAAGAGTTTGAGGATCTCGGCTCGGGTCGTGAACAGCGTCGGCTGGTACGCAGGCTTGCCGGGCGGAGCAAAATCCAGCTCGGTTTGCTCCAGGGTCACGACCCCCCAACCCGGCAGTTCTGCTACGTGTCCCGCGAGGCGGGCCAAGCTCATGGACTTGGCGTGCGGGCGCCAGTCGCCGGCGCCTTCCGGCACGCACTCGAGCATCTTGCGGGTCGTGGCCATTTCCTGGTCGAATTCGGGCAGCATCATTTGTGCGATCGGCATGCGAGGTTCCTGTGGTCAGCGGTGTGGGGATACGGCGTTAAAGAAGTAAGGGACTCGGAGCCCGCCGCACAATCGCCAGGCCGGGGATGACTCGTGGGGGCGACGGGGGGATCTCATCGCACCAACCGGCGAATCGTCGCCAGCACGTTGCGCTGGCCCGCGGCGTTGCGCAGCGCGACGAAGATGGTGTCGTCGCCGCTGATGTTTCCCAGCACCTCGGGCCAGGCGAGCCGATCGAGCGCGGCACCGACCCGGTTGGCTTCTCCGGGGGGGGTGTGCAGCACCAGGAGCGCGTCGCCCGCCGAGTCGATGGTCAGCACGCCTTCGGCGATACGTTGCTCGTCCGGATCGTGGCGGGCGCGCTGGGCGGCGGCCGCGCGCTGATACACTCCGTTCGCCTTCACCAAATGCAGCGCCGCGATGTCCCGGCTCACCGAGGACTGCGTCACCTCCCAGCCTTCCCGCGCCAACGCATCGGCGAGCTCCTCCTGGGTGCTGATCGCGTGGGTCGAGATCAGCTCCAGGATCTTGAGCTGCCGCTGCCGCCGATCCTCCTTCATGCGCGTCTGCGCCCCGCCAGCCTGGCCATCGCGCCGTCGAAGCGGGTGCGCTCGCGCTCGCACCAGCGTTCGATCACCCGCCAGCGGCGCCAGGCCTGCTCAAGCCCGAGGCGGCCGAGTCCTCCCTCGGAGCCCCGGCGCGCGAGGAGGCGCGTGGGAGAGGGCGCCGGGAAGCGCTCGCCGCGTTTGATCGCCGCGGCGACTTCGCGGTAGGCTCGGCGAAACGGCGCGCCCAGCTCGACCCGGCGCATCACTTCATCGGTGGCCAGGGCGCCGCCCGAGAGCGCCGCGAGCCCGCGCTTGCGATCGACCGTGAGTCGGGGCAGCACGTGCCCGATGATCCCGAGCAGCTCGAGCGTCCGGCCCAGCCCCCGGATCAACGGCTCCTTGAGCAGCTGGAAATCCCGGTGGTAGCCGCTGGGAAGCTTGGCGCGGAGCGCCAGGACCGCGGCGAGGTCGCCCTCGAGAGCGGCCGCCCGGGCACGAGCGAGCTCGAGCAGATCCGGATTGCGCTTGTGCGGCATGATACTGGAGCCCGTGGCGAGCGACGCCGGCAGTACCAGCCAGCCGTATTCCTCGGCGCTGAACAGGATGGCATCGCTCGCGCAGCGCGACAGCTCGTGGCCCAGCTGGACGCACCAGAAGAGCGCGGAGGCTTCCAGTTTGCCGCGCCCGTTCTGGATGGCAGCGACATTGTGCTCGACCCCCGCAAAACCGAGGGCGCGTGCCGCCGCCGCGCGGTCGAGCGGAAGCGGGACGCCATAACCCGCGGCGCTGCCGAGCGGAGAGCGGTCGACCTGGGCCCAGAGCGCGGGCAGTGTCTCCAGGGTGTCGAGCAGCCCTTCGGCGAACGCCGCGGCCCACAAGCCGGCCGACGATGGCATGGCGCGCCGGGTGTGGGTGTACCCCGGCCAGAGCACGGTGCGGTACCGGGCGGCGAAGTCGAGCAACGCGCTCGAGACGGCGAGCGCGCCATAGCCGAGCGCGCCCAGGCGGTCCTTGAGGAACAAGCGGAGATCGCAGGCGATCTGGTCGTTGCGCGAGCGGCCGGTATGCAGGCGCTCTCCTGTGGTTCCGAGCCGCGCGGTCAGCCAGCCCTCGACTGCGGAGTGGGCGTCCTCGTGTTCCGGTCCGATCCGCAAACGTCCACGCTCGACGGCGGCCAGCGCGGAGCGCAGTCCCGCGCGGAGGGTGCGGTGTTCCCGGACGCTGAGCAGACCCGAGGCGCGCAGCCCTTCGATGTGGCCCAGGCTGCCGAGCACGTCAAAGCGGATCAGATAGCTGTCCCAATAGCGATCGTCGCCGACGGTGAGGGCGAGCACGCGAGGATCGAGCCCCGGGTCGGGCGACCAGAGCGTGGTGGGGCGACCGCCGGTGCGTCTATTCACTGGAGATACTCCTGCGCGACGCGGGCATAGAAGGCCCGAGCGGCCGTGACCTCGGGAAGATCCACGTATTCATCGGCGGTATGCGAGCGCCGGCTGGTGCCAGGCCCGCACTTGAGCGCATCGCAGTCGCGCACAAACACCCAATCCGAGCAGGTGGGACTGCCGAACGTTGTGAGCGCAGGCCTAACCCGCCGAGCCGACGCGAGCAGGCGAGAATCCGCGGGCGTCTCGCAAGGGACCAGCCGGTCGGAGGTGATGATCAGTTCGCATTCGAGCCGCATTTTGAGCGCGGCGGCGAGCTCCGCGTGCGGCCAGGCGGGGGTACTGCGGATGTCGAGCACGGCCTTCGCGACCGGTGGCGTCACGTTGCGGCTCACGCCGCCTTGCAGCATGGTCGGAGTCACCGTGGTCGGCCCGAGCACCGGGTGCAGGCGCTCCGCGACGATGCCCTCCAGGCGGGAGAGGTCCCTGGCCAGGGCGATAATCGCGTTGCTGAAGGCACCATCGCTCGCCGCGTAGCCGGCGTGGCGCTGATCGCCTTGCGCCACCAGGTCCGCCATCATCAAGCCGCGCTGGGCCACCGCCGCGGCGAGGTTGGTCGGCTCGCCCACGATCGCGGCATCGATCCTCCCCACCCGCGACACCGCGGTGGCCATCGTGGTCGCTTTGGTCTCCTCGCCGTATCCATGGATGACCAGCAGGCGCCCGGTGGAGAACGTTCCGGCCAGATCCACCGCGGCCAGCGTCATGGCGGCAACCGAAGCCTTGGCATCGCCCGAACCCCGGCCATAGAGGCGGTCGCCCTCGACGGCGGGCGTGAAGGGATCGCGGGTCCAGCCTTCGCCCGGAGGCACCACGTCGAGGTGCGAGATGAAGGCGAGGGTGGGGCCGGGGCGGCCGCTCTCGAGGGCGATGGTGACGGATGCATCGTCGCGCACCACGGGCAGCGCGGCGCGACGCGCCACCTCCTCGAGGAAGCGCGCGACCTCCTGCTCGGCGCCGCTCACCGAGGGAATCGCGACCAACTCCTTAAGAAGCCCGATCTCCGTCGGCAAGGTCCACTCCGAGATAGGTCGCCTTTTCTTTGCGTCCGACGATCATGGTGCCCGCGCCGGACCCGGTGAACACTTCGAGCAGCAGGGAGTCATGCAGCCGGCCGCTGATGATGTGGGTGCGCTCGACCCCGCTCGTGGCCGCCCGGATGCAGGCCTCGACCTTGGGCCGCATTCCCCCGGCGATGCATCCGGATTTGAGCAGCTCGGCGAGATCGTCGGGATCCGCGAAGGCCACGAGGCTGGACGGATCGGCGCGGTCACGGAGCACGCCGGGCGCACCGGTGAGGAAAATCAGCTTCTCCGCCTTCAGCGCGATGGCCAGGGTCTCCGCCACCGTGTCGGCATTGACGTTGTAGACGTTGCCATCGCTGTCGCCCGCCAGCGAAGCCACCACCGGGACAAAGCGGGATTCCAGCAGGGTCAGCAGGACGCGGGGGTCGACGCGATCGATGTCGCCGACGTGCCCGTAATCCACCACGCGCGTCGTGCCGTCATCCGCCGTGACGCTCACTGGCGGTCGCCGGTGCGCCGTGATCAGATCGGCATCAACGCCCGAGACACCCACGCCCTGCACCTGGTGGGAGCGCAGCGCCGAGAGCAGCTCAGTGGAGAGCAAGCCCGGGTAGACCAGTTTTGCCACCTCGAGCGCCGCGTCATCCGTCACGCGCCGTCCGGCCACCAACTGCGGCTCCTGCCCGAGGCGGCGCAGCAGGTCGGAGGCCTGCGGCCCGCCGCCGTGCACCACGACGATGCGAATGCCGAGCGAGTGCAGCAGGGCGAGCTGCCCCGCCACGTGATCGAGCGCTTCGGCATCGCTCAACACCTCTCCACCCAGCTTGACCACGAACACCTGGTCGCGATAGGCGCGGACGTAGCGCAGGGCGCCCTTGAGGCCAGCGATGCCTTTGGTGGAGTCGATGGTCATGGGGCTCAGCCGTCCACGGATAGCAAATCGAGGAGTAAGGCACGTTGAACATGCAGCCGATTTTCCGCCTGGTCATACACCGCGCTGTTCGGTCCGTCGAGCACCGCGTCGTCGATCTCCACGTTGCGGCGAACCGGCAGGCAGTGAAGCACGATGCCCTTGCCGTCGCGCGTACGCGCGAGCGCCTCGCTGGTCATCCGCCATTCCCGGTGCGGCAGCCGCAGCTGCCGCTCCTGATCGGGCCGCGAATGGTACGCGAGCGAACCCCAGGCCTTGACGTACACCGCATCCGCCCCGGCGAGCGCGGCTTCCCGATCGTGGGTCACGTTGAGCGAGCCGCCCTGGGCGTGCGCCAGCGCGTCGATCGCCGCGACATCCTCAGCGTCGAGGTCGAAGCCTTCGGGGTGAGCGATGGTGACCGCCATGCCGAGGTGCGCGGCGGCGAGCGCCGCGCTGGCGGGCACGGCGGTGGGCAGCGCTTTCGGGTGCCACGCCCACTGCAGGACGAACTTCCTTCCGCGCGGATCGGCGAACCGTTCTCGCAGAGTGAGCGCGTCGGCGAGTCCCTGGCAGGGATGCCGGCGCACGGACTCCATGTTGATGACCGGCTTCTCAGAGTAGCGGGCGAAGTTGTGGATCACGCCGTCTTCCCGCTCCTTGGCCCAGTCGATGCCCCGGGGGAAGCTCCGCACGGCGACCGCATCGGCGTAGCGGGCGAGGACCCGGGCCGCATCGATGATGTGCTCGACCCCGATGCCTTCCATGACCGCGCCCACCTCGGTCTCGAAGGACCAACTCCCCCGGCCCGGTTCGAGCACGAACGCGTGGCCGCCGTGAAGGAACATCGCGGTCTCGAAGCTGGCCCGGGTGCGCAGTGAAGGGTCCATGAAGACCAGCGCGAGCACCTTGCGCTCGAGTCCTCCGAGGACCTCGCCGCGTTTGACCCGGGCGGCGAGCCCGAGCACGGCATCGATGGCCTCCGGCTTCCAGCTGGCGGTATCGAGGAAATCGCGCTTCGTCATTGGAGCACCACATCGAGGGCGCCGAGCAGGAGGCCGGCTTCGTCGATCGAGAAGGTGAGTGGCGGCAGCAACCGCAGAATGGCGGGATCGGAGGCAGTGCCGGTCAGCACGCGGCGCCCGAAGAGAGACTGCTGCACGTCGGCCGCGGGCCGTGTCAGGCGCAACCCGAGCAGCAAGCCGAGGCCCTGGGGGTGGAGCTCGTGCCGGCTGCCCCAGTCGCGGAGGTGCGCACTAACCCGTTGCACGTTGTCGTACAACTTTTCCCGGTCGATCACCTCGAGCGTGGCGAGGGCCGCGGCGCAGGCGACCGGTCCGCCGCCGAAAGTGCTGCCGAGGTCGCCGATTCTGATGCCGCTGGTCAGCGTGCTGGTCGCGACCATCGCGCCGATGGGAAGTCCCGACGCGAGTCCCTTGGCCAGCGTCAGGATGTCCGGCGTCACCCCGTACACTTCGGCCGCGGTGAACGCGCCCGAGCGGCCCACGCCGCACTGGATTTCGTCGAAGATGAGGGCCGCTCCCGCGCGATCACAAGCCGCACGAGCCGCCTGGAGGAATTCATGGGAGCAAGCCCGGGCACCCTTCAGTCCTTGCACCGGCTCGACGATGACCGCCGCCACCGTATCGTCCACGGCCTTCGAGAGGCCGGCTGCGTCGTTGAAGGGGACTTTGACGGAGAGTGGCATGCCCGCCCGTTGCGCACTGGCCTCGTACTTGGGGCCGTCGGTTACGGCCAGGCACGCTGCGGTTCGCCCGTGCCAGCCTCCGCCCACCGAAACGACAGGCTGGCGCCCGGTGGCTTTCCGCGCGAGTCCCAGCGCATTCTCATTGGCTTCCGCGCCCGAATTGCAGAAGAACACCCTGGACAAATCGCCCGGGCAGCGCTCTGCGATCCGGTCCGCGAGCTCCTCGCGCAGCCGCAGCGGGACCGCGGTCGAATAGAAAACGAGCGTCGCCGCCTGCCGCTGGATGGCCGCGACGACATGGGGGTGGCAGTGTCCCGTCGCGGCCACCGCATGGCCGCCGTACGCATCGAGCCACTCCTGGCCCTGGCCATCCACCAGCCAGGAGCCGTGGCCCGACACCGCGGTGAGCGGCATCTGGGCGTAGACGGGAAGCCAGGCCGGTCCGTTCAGCGTCATATGGGAAACGCTCCGGCCTGCTTGAGCCCCAAGGTCTCTTCCAGCCCGAGCGCGAGATTCATCGCCTGCAGTGCCTGGCCGCCGGCGCCCTTGACGAGGTTGTCGATGGCCACGGTGACCTGGGCCTCGCGCCCGTCGGAGGACGTGGTGGCGTGGAGCAGCGCGAGGTTGCTGCCCACCACGTGGGTAAGCTCGGGCGGCTGATCCAATAGCCGCACGAAGGGCCGGCCCGCGTAGGCGTTGGCAAAACGCGCCGCCAGCGCGGCCGCATCGAGCGGCTCGGCCAGCGCAGCGTGCAGCGTGGTGTAGATGCCGCGCACGAAGGGACCGGAGTGCGCCATGAGCCGCGCCGTGGCACCCGGGTCGCCGGTCCAGCGGCGCCACTGCTCGAGGATCTCGCCTTCGTGGCGGTGGCCCATCACCGAATAGGCGAAGAGGTTGTGCGCCCGCGTGGGGTGGTGCGCGGTGGGTTTGGGATGCCCTCCCGCGCCGCTCGAGCCGGTCACCGCGAAGATCGCGGGCGGGCCGAGCAGGTGCAGGCCGGCCAATGGGTACAGCGCCAGCTGTGCCGCCGTGGCGAAGCAGCCGGGCGCCGCAAGCGCCTGGGCGCCGCGCAAGCCGGTCCCCAGCACGTCAGCCAGGGCGTAACGGAAGCGATGCAGCAGCGCGGGCGCCGGATGCACCCCGTAGTATTGCTGGTGCAGGCGGCCGTCCTGAATCCGGAAATCGGCCGCGAGATCCACGATGAGCCCCGGCCCCACGTCCACCACCTCCGCCATGAGCTCGGAAGACTGACCGTGCTCGAGGGAGAGGAACACCACGTCGGCGCCGCGGGCCGCCTCCGCGGCGGTGGCGCCGGAAAACCGCGCCTCGGTGAGCAGGGCCACGCCGGGATGCACGGCTCCGATCGGTTTTCCGGCCTGGCTGCGGCTGGTGGCCACGCACTGCTTGACCTCGGGATGCTGCAGCACCAGGCGAAGCAGCTCGCCTCCCACGTAACCCGCGGCGCCGACGACGGTAACCCGCATTCAGGCCTGGCCCACGCTCGAGGCCGCGAGCGCCTCGCGCACCGTGGCCACCAGCCCCGGGGCGTCACGCTGGGCGTTATGCGCCGGCAGCCCAAGCTGCTGCTCGATGTAATCGCGGCCCACCTGGTTGTCGGTGGCGGGTCCGGTAAAACAGGTGATGGCGCGCCCAAATTGCCGGGTAAAGAGCTGCTGGGCGCCCCAGCATCCCACCGGATCGGGAGCCGCGACAACGTGCGCCGCCGCGAGCCCCATGAGGCCATCATCGAGCAGAATGTCCTGCACGCCGTAGTCGCCGAGGATCCCGTCGCCCAGCTCGGCGATGATGACCTCGGGGCGCGCGGTGCGTTCCTTGGTGAGCCGATTGAGGAGGCCCCGGGCCACGGGCACGGTCATCCCCGCGTGGGTGCTGGCGGCGCCGGCGTCGTTAAAGGTCAGCGCCGCTACCGCGCCGGCGTCCAGCATCGAGAGCGTGTCGCGCATCAGCGAGACGCCGGTGAGCTTGCAGGCCGCCACCCGCAGCCCAGCCCGGGAAAGTCCGCGCACCAGCTCGGTGGCCGCGACGGTCTTGCCGGCGTTCATGCAGGTGCCCGCTACGTAGATCACTGGGGTGGTGCACTCCAGCGCGTCGGCGGGAGGCACCGCCCCGTCGGCAATCGTGGCGGGTCGGCCGATCCGGTCGCCCAGGTCCGGAAATGCCAGCACCGCGCCCAGCACCTCGGCGCGGAAGGGCGGACCGATGTCGGGATTGGAAGAGGTACAGCGCCCGAGAATCCCGCCTAGGTTGAGCACGTTAATCACGTCGCCCACCGCGATCTGGGAGGGAACCTCACCGGCGTACCCGCGCAGGGCTCGCCGCGAGCCCAGCGTCCCGGCGAGTACATCGCCCCCGCGCAGCGACACCATTCGGCCCGAGAGATCTTCGACGGTGTTATAGGTGGATTTGTCCTCGAGCACCCGAACCGCCAGCACGTAGCCCTCCCGCGCGACGATCTCCTCGCCCACCATCACGTCGGTCGCGAGGCGTGCGTTGCGGGTCGAGGACGCGATGCGGTCGAGGCGCAGCCGAGTAGTGCGGACCATTAGAGCGACCGCTGACCAGGTACGGGGGACGGCTCCGCGCCCCCGTCCTGGCCGGCGCGCGCTGCCAGCAGCGACGGAATCGCGCCGATGCGGGCGAAGGCCCTGGCCTCATCGCCGGTCCAGAGCCGGTTCTCCTCGCCGTAGGTGGCCACGGAGCGATCCACCATCGAGGAGGGACTCCGCGTCCCCGTCACCATGAAGCGCCCCGGCGCCAGGCGCACGCGGGTGTCGCCCGTCACCCGCTGCTGCGAGCTGGTGAAGAGCGCCTCGACATCACGCAGCGCGGGATCGAAATACTGGCCCTCGTGCAGCCGGTCTCCGTAAAAGCGGCCGAGCTGATCCTTCCAGAAGACCTGCCACTTGGTGAGCACCAGCTTCTCGAGTTCGCGGTGCGCGGCGATCAGCAGCAGCGCGGCGCCCGCCTCGAAGCCGATGCGTCCCTTGATCCCCAGGGCCGTCTCGCCGACGTGAATGTTGCGGCCGAGGCCGTAGCGGGCCGCGAGTGCGCTGAGCTCCGCGACCAGCTCCGGCCCCGGGAGCCGGGAGCCATCGAGCGCAACCGGGACGCCCCGCTCCCAGCCGAGCACGATTTCGGCCGCCGCCGGCGCGTCGGCCGGGGGGTCGAGCAACTCGACGGGCGGACCGGCCCAGGTATCGTGGGTCCAGCCGCCGCCCCACGTCGTGCCCCAGAGACCGGCATTGATGCTGTAGGCGGAGGCCTTCGCCGGGACCGGGAGTTTGCGCGCCTCGAGAAACGCGATGGCCTGGTCGCGGGAGAGCGCTTCATCCCGGATCGGGGTCACGATCGCCAGCTCGGGGGCCAGGACCCGGAAGGCGATGTCGAAGCGCACCTGGTCGTTGCCGGCGCCGGTGGAGCCGTGGGCCACCGCCTGGGCGCCGATCGTGCGGGCGACTTCGATGACAGAGATGGCCTGCTGGGTGCGCTCCGCCGCGACGGAAAGCGGATAGACCTCGCCGCGCAGCACGTTGCCTTGGATGAGGAAACGGACGAAGCGGTCGAATACCTGAGCCCGCGCGTCGATCTCGTGGTGTTGCACCGCGCCGACCACCTCGGCCTGGCGCCGGATCGCGGCGCGCTCCGCGCTCGAGCTGCCCCCCGTGTTCACATAGACGGTGTGGACCGCGTAGCCCTGCTCGCCGAGCCGGGGCACGCAATAGGAGGTGTCGAGCCCGCCGGAGAAGGCGAGGGCGAGGGGCTGTTTGTGCATAATGCATAATTATGCAAGATGACCGACGACAGCGCAAGGGCGGGCCGCCCGGCCCGCCCGATCCCGATCGCGTCCCTCAGGCCGCCAACCGGGGACCCCGGAAGAGGACCCCGAAAAAGCCCCCGACCGAGCCGGCCACGAAGCCGGTGACCGTGGCAATGAGCACGGTGACGAACGGACCGGGCGCGGCCTGCCCGGTGACGGCCGCGACCAGCGCGCCGATGAAACTGCTGAAGCCCGCGGCGAACGCGCCGCCCATCAGGGCGGGGGCCAGGGCCTTCCCGGAGAGCCAGCGCGCAAACAGGAATCCCACCAGGAGCGCAAACAACGTCCCGCCGATCGGATAGAGATTGCCCTGCTGCAGCGCGGGAAACGCCAGGCCCAGCAGCACCATCCCGACCTGGAGGATGCTGCCGAGTGCGGTCGCAAGGCGGAACGCATTCCTTGCCATGCGGGACCTCCCTGAGAGCAACGGTCTAGAAACAGCGGCCTTGCGGGAAGCGCCGGATCAGCTCCGATTCCGCCGGCCGGCCAAAATGCAACCGGTCGTAGTCCCGTGACATGCTCACCGCGAGGCAGCCCTGGCTCCGCACAAAGCGACGGAAGAACACGATGCAGCCGCTCCCGTCGCAGTCGGACAGCGCCGCTTTCGGCTCGACCGTGTAGCGGCGCTTTTCCGCGAGCAAACCCCAGCTGCCGATTTCGAAGGGCTCACGCACCAGCAGAGTGGTGTCCCGCGGCGCGCGAGCCGGGGTGTACCCATTGGCACGCACAAAGGCCTCGGAGCAGGCTCGCACGACGGCCGGAATGCCGAGCGGCGTCCCCTCGGGCGGCAGGCAGCGGCGAGGATCGGCCGCCAGGAACACGACTGGCGCCTGCGGCGCCGGCGCCGAAGGTTTCCCGGCCCCGCAGCCCGCGACGCTCGCCAGCGCCGCGACGGCCAGACGCGTGCTCAGGGCACCGTGGCGATGCACTCGATCTCGAGCCGGCCACCCAGCGCCAGACCGGTCGCACCGAAAGCGCTGCGGGCCGGCTTGTGCATTGGGAAAAACGTGACGTAGACGCTGTTCATCCGGGCCCATTCACCGATATCGGCGAGCATCACCAGGCACTTCACTACGTGATCCAGCGAAGACCCGTTGGCCTCCAGCAGCTTCTTGATATTGGTGAGGGCCTGTCGCGTCTCGGCTTCGATGCCGCCCGCGACCAGCTTGTTGGAGCTGTCGGTGCCGAGCTGCCCCGACAGGTAGAGCAGATTGCCCACGCGAACGGCGGGCGAGAAGGGCAAGCTTGCGCCGGCGGGGCCGGAGGGGGCGATCCATTGCACCGCCGGCTTGTCCTGGGCGGCCAGCGGACTCAGCGCGACGAACAAGAGCGGGACGAAGAAAAGCGGGCGCATCGGAGCCTCGGCGGAGCGGGTCACGGAAAAATGCAGGGCGGGGAGAAGTTCCGGCCTTGCCGGTATTCTGTCAATCTTTCTATCTCTGACGTTCACACCGATACACTTGAATCCCGAGGAAATGGTCGGGTGGACCACAGCGGCTCTGCAGGATCGCGCCGATGGCCGTGTGCGCTGGCAATTCGGATGGGGTGGGAACCCAGGCACAGCGCACGACGTCATGCTCGGCGCGGAAGGCTTCGAATTGCTCGACGGAAGTCGGGATCAGCGGAGGATGTTTTGCGTACCAGCCATAGTAGCGGGTGTTCCGCCCGATGACGCACACCCCGACGGAAGCACCGGGGCGCGTGGGAGGAGCTTCGAGCGCCGTCACTGCCTCACGGTAGGCACCGGTGGGCACGTTGCTCCACGGTCTGGAGGCCCAGAGCCAGGTCGTGAGCGCCAACAGCACGACCGCGCCAGCTCGCGCTCCTGCTCTCAGCCAATCTCCTGCCGCTCCACCGGTCGTGCCCCAGGCCGCTTGGCCCGCCAGCGTCGTGCAGAGGGCCACGCCGAGTGCCACGAAGGGCAACAGAAAGATGAAATACCGCTCCATTACACTCTGTGGCCGTGCGAGCCAGGTCGCGCCCACCGGCAGGACAAAGACGAGTGCGACGTAGAGCGCTTCCAGCCGACGCGACCATAACCCCCAGACGAGTCCCGCCATGGCTACCCCGCCGAGCAGCAGACCGGTGAAGCCGAGGGGGAACCCCACGAGATACGTGAGCACAACGAAGGGAAGGCGCCGGTCGAAGGGGCCGTGCTGACCGGAGAGCAAGATGTGGATGAGGCGGGGAAGGGCGGGAGCGTACAACATCAGGGAGAGCAGCGCGGGGCCCACCACACCGGCCGCCGCCAAACGAAGGCGCCGGAGCGCGGGATCCAGCCCATTTCGGCGGGCCTCTCCCCCGAAGAGTATCACGAGCACGAGCGCCTGGACCGCCAGAACGGGGGCCGCATACAGGTGCGTCCAGATTCCCAGCGCCGACAGGACGACGTAGGCCACCACACGGGGAACGCTCCCCCCGTCACGCAGCACACTGAAAAACAGGACGGTCGCGGACCAGGTGAAGAAGACTAGCCCGGTGTAGCCACGCGCGGTGGCGCTAAAACCGATGTGGATCGGCGAGGTCGCGAGCAGCAGCGCGGTGAACAGGGCCGTCCGTGGGCCGAAATCGCGTCGCAAACCGAGCCAGAGCGCCGGAACGGTCAGCATGCCAAAAAGAAGCGCCGGCAGTCTCGCGACCCACTCGGCGCGCCCGAGCATCGCATCGGCTCCGCGGGCGAGGAGGGAATAGAAATGGTGGTTGTTGAAATCGACGACCCGCGAGATCGTCTCCCAGGCGGAAGGCGCCTCAACGAAGTCGATCATGCTCCGGATCTCATCGCCCTGGAAGCCGCGCCCGAGGAGTGGCACGCGCAGCACCAGCGCCAACGCGAAGATCGCCAGCACGGCGAGGATTTCGCCGCGGGAGGGCCTGGGGGATACGGGGTTCTGGTGCATTAAGCGGCCATGCCGACGCTCACCCCTTCACTTCGATGACGACTTCGTCGCGCAAGCCACCGGTCGCGGCACGGACGACGTGCCGCCCCGGCACCAGCGGCAGCCTGGTGCTGAGCAGCAGCTTCCCGTCCACAGTCCACTGGATCCTTGCGCTGGGCGGGGCGCCCGCCGAGCGTAAACCGATGGTGGAGTAGCGCGGATCGACCCCGGGGACAAAACGGAATACATCGCCGCTGGCGGGCGAGGTGATGTGGAACGCGCTCGTGGCCGTGTCGGTGGCCGTGGCGGACAGCGCGGCGCTGCGCGAACCGGTCACGGCGGCGAGGTGCGTCTGCGAAGCCCAGTCCGCATACTGGGGCGGCAGCGTCAGCCGGCCAGCTTCGGTGTGCCAATCACACACCCCGCTCGGCGAGGTGCCGGGGAGAAACCATTCGGTCGCCGTGGGGCAGTGGGGCCCGGCGCGCATCCCCGAGAGTCGGCAGATGGAAGCGCTTTGTGCGCCCAGCGCCTCGAGCGCCGGGAGGGCGCCGGGGGCGTGGCGCGCCGCCGTGAGCAGCGCCGCCCGATGCAGCAGCGGGCCGGCTCCCGTGATCCCGCTCACCCCTTCCATGGGACGCCCGTCGAAATTGCCGACCCATACCGCGACGGTGAACCCTCCCGTGACCGCGACCGCCCAGTTGTCCGTGAAGTGGCGGCTGGTCCCGGTCTTGGCGGCGGCGGGGAACGGAAACTCGAGGGGGGTCACCGGCCCGAAGCCGGGGATCCGCGCCACGGGATCGGCCAGGATGTCGAGCACGAGCGCGGCCGCAGCCGCGCTCATCACGGGTTGCCCCGGGGTGTCGCTCCGGCCCGCGTCCTCGAGCCAGCGCACCGGACGCCACACTCCCCCGCTCGCGAGGGCGCGATAGCCGTTGGCGAGCTCGAGCAAGGTCACATCCCCGTTGCCGAGGGCCAGGCCGAGGCCGTAGTGCTCGGCCTCGCGGCCAAGGGAGCTGAATCCGGCATGCCGGAGCGTCAACAGCAGCTCGGCGGGGCCGAGCCGGTGGTTGAGCTCGACAGCGGGAAGATTCAGCGAGCTTCCCAGGGCCTCGCGGGCGCGCACCGGACCGCGGAACCGGCGGTCGTAGTCGCGCGGCGCATAGGGTCCGGTGCTGGTCTGGTACACCGTCGCCATATCGGGGAGGATCGAGGCCGGGGTATAGCCGCGATCGAACGCGAGGCCGTAGAGGAACGGCTTGAGTGCCGAGCCCGGCTGCCGCGGCGAGATCACCATGTCTACCTGCCCGCTCTTCGGCTCGAAGAAGTCGGGGGAGCCGACCCAGGCCAGGATGCCGCCGGTGCTGTTCTCGAGCACGACCGCCGCGGCGTGGCGCACGCCGGAGCTGCGCATAGTTTCCACCGTATGGCGCACTTCAGCCTCGAGCGAGGCCTGCAACGGCAGGTCCAGCGGGGTATGCAGCTCGCCGACGGGCTCGCGTCCGTCCGCCGCCAACCGGGAAAGCAGCGCCACGGTGTAATGCGGGGCGAGAAACTCCGGCGCGGAACCGAGGAGGATCGCGGGCTCGAGCAGCGCGGCCCGGGCCTCCTCGGCGCTCACCGCATCGGCTTTGCGCATCCGGGAGAGCACCAGGGCGCGGCGCGCCGTCGCCCGCCGGGGGCTGACCAGCGGGTTATCCCGGCTGGGCGCGCCGGCGAGACCCGCGAGGAGGGCCGCCTGGCCCGTGCTGAGATCGCGCGCCGACGCCCCGAAGTACAGCGCCGCGGCCTCTTCCACACCGATGGTTCCCTGCCCCAGCGGCACGCGATTCAGGTACTGCTCGAGAATGGTCTGTTTGGAAAGGTGGGCGTCGAGGCGCACCGCCCAGAGAGCCTGGGCCAGCTTGGCCGGCACTGAGCGCGGCAGGGGCCGAAGCAGACGGGCAAGCTGCATGGAGATCGTGGAGGCGCCGGACACCACTCTGCCGGCGCGCAGATCCGCGAGGAACGCACGGCCCAGCGCGCGGGGATCGACGCCATGATGATTGAAGAAACGGCGATCTTCCGCCGCCACGAAGGCCACCAGGAGGCTGGGATCCAGCTCCGCCAACGGCACCCACTGCTGCAGCGCACCGCTGGCAGTGCGGGTCGTCCGCAGGGCAGCCCCGGTCCGATCGAGCAGGCGGAGCGTGGGCGCGCGGGGCTGGCGCAGCAGATTCGCGGGGAGCGGCAGGGCAATCCAGACCGCCAGCGGCGCGACGAGCAGCAGCGGCGCGAGAGCGAGCCAGGCCGCCTTGCGCAAGCTCACGGCGTCCGTGCCTTCACCGTGAACACGCCGCCGTCGCTCCGGCCGTACACGGCCGGATTGTACAGCTCCTCGGCGTGCACCGGCGGACGCACGAAGACGCCGGGGGTGGTGGCCCGCGCGACGTAGCTCGCCGACCAGGCTCCCTTCCAGAGCGCACGGGCCGCGTAGACCACGCGATCGTCGTGGAGCTCACGATGATCGAAGGGCGTCCACCAGCCGCCGTCCCAGCGCCCGAAGCTCCAGCGGGCTGACCGACCGTCACCGGTGTCTTCTTCCGTCGCGACGCTGTCGGCGGCCGCGAGCCCCGGCAGCCCGCCGACGGTTCGCAGGCTCAAGTCCACAGCTTCGAGCCCCGCGGGCAGCGCGTCGTCCACCACGACGAAGGCGCGGTCTTCGGGAACCGTCACCCGGATGCGCACGCGGACCAGTTCGCCTTCCGCCACCTCGACCACCGGCTTGCCGGTCTCGTAATTCTCGTACCAGCGCTCGACAATGATGCCCTGGTAGTCGGGGCGCACCGGGACGTCGCGGGGCATCTCGGTCACGGTGAGCGAGTAGTAGGCGGGAGCCGCGGGCTTTCCGTTCTCGAGGGAGACGCGGAGCGCGAGGCTGTCGCCGCGCCGGCTGACCAGGCCACTCAGGGCCACGCTGCTGTCGCGTCCCGCGAGCAGGCGAGTTCCCACGCGCACCCGCACCTCCGGCGCGCCGGCGGGCGGGAACTGCCGCAGCCAGGCGTTCACGGCGCGCACGGCCGCCGAGTAGTCCTGGGTATTCCACCACCAGCCGCGCTGTTCCCGTCCGCGAGTGACGACCGTCTCGAAGAGGGGCGCCACCAGCGGATGCGCGGGATCGACGGCGAGGGTCGCCTGGAGCAGCAACGCGGCCGGCCGGACCAGCGAGCGGAAGTAGAACCCACCGCGCAACGAATCCGGAATTGAGACGGTGCGTCCCTCGACCCGGACGGCCTTCCACACCGGATCGAGCAGCCGCTGGGCCGCGGCGAGATCCGCGCCGCGCGCCAGCACAATAGCGAGGGTCAAGCGGCTCTCGGGCGCCAGTAACGCGGCTTGCCGGAGCAGATCGTTCTCCAGCGCGCGATCCCGCCGACGGGCGCGGCTCAGGAAGTCCGCCGCGGCGACGCGCTCGGTGAGCCGGGCCCGCACGTCGCTCTCCATAACCGCGATGCTCGCCGCCAGGACCGGATCCCGGCGCAACGAACCGCGAACGTACTCAACCAGACGGGCCAGGACCGAATCGCTGACGGCGAAGCCGGCTTCGCGGGCCTCGAGCAGCGCGCTCCCGGCGTGGACGCTGAGCCAGGGCGAGGTCCAGTCGTCGGCGCTCCACAGCCCGATGCCGCCGTTGGGCCGCTGGCGCCGGATCAGCACGGCGATCCCTTCGCGAATCTCACGCTGCAACTGCAGCGTATCACCGGCCTCCGGCCCCATTGTGCGGCGGGCGCGATAGAGCGCCAAGAGCGGCTCCAGCGAGCTCGCGACTTGTTCCGAGCACTCGTAGGGATACACCGCGAAGTACGTCGCATAGGCGCGGAGCAGGGCGAGGGGCGACGCGCCCACGCTGAGGGTGAGCCGGCTTCGCGCGAGGTCGAGACCTCCCGGCAAGCTGAAGCCGACCGTCGCGGTATCCCGCAGAATCCCGGCGGCGGTGACGGAGCCGGCGCGGCTCGGCGGCAGCACGGGAATCCGGAGCCGCACTGCGTCGCTGTCCCGGGCGCCGGCCACGTCGAAGCGGAAGGTCGCCGAATCCGCCGGGATGGCGGTGAAATCGAAGCGGGTTTCCCGGCCGCGCCCCGCCTCGAGGGTCACCGTGCGGGCCGCCTCACCGATCAGGCGCACGCCGCTGGCCCGCGCCGTCACCCGCACTGTGGGAGTTCCCCCCAACCGGTGGTTTACCACCGCCCCCGCGCTGAAGCGATCCCCGGCACGCAGGAAGCGTGGCAGCGCCGCCCGCGCCAGCAGCGGCCGGGTCACCAGCAGCGGAGTCTTGCCGTTGCCGTAGCGGTCGCCCGCGGTGACGGCAACGGCCATCAGGCGGAAGGTGGTGAGGTTGTCAGGGAGCGTGACAGCGGCAGTGGCAGTGCCGGTGGAGTCGGTCACCACGGACCCGAGGAAGAAGGCCGTGGTCCGGAACCTGGACCGCAGGACCTCGCTCTCGCCGCCACCGCCGCCACCGCCGGGGTTGCGGCCCTTGTCGCCCGCGGGCACCTGGGGAGCCACGCTGACGAGGTTGCTGCCGAGCCGGAGTCCTAACCCGCGCGCGCGGTAGAGCAGATCGATCGGGTCGGGCGTGGCGTAGCCGGTGAGCGCCAGCACGCCCTCGTCCACCGCCCAGAGCGCCACTTCGCTCCGGGCGCCGCGACCGCCGACCTCCTGCACCTGCACCTCGATCCGCGCGAGCTGGCCCGGCCGGTACTCACTCTGGTCCGGACGCAACGCCACGGTGAGACGCTTGCGTTCGGGCGTTACCAGCAACTCGGCGTATCCCACCCGCAGGGTGGGACGGCCGGGATCGTCGAGCGGGCCGGGCGGAGCGTTCCGTCCGCGCGTGACCACGATCGACACATATGCGTTGGGGACCCAGGCTTCCGTGACGGGGAACTTGAGCGTGGTGGCGCCGTTGCTGAGCCTCATGCGGCGCTGCTCGATGAGGCCCTCGCGCTCGACCGTGATCCAAGCCTCCGCGTTGGTGAACGGCGAGGCAAAGAGCACGGTGGCCGTGTCGCCCACGCCATAGCGGGTCTGGTCCGGGATGACCTCCATCTTGAACTGCGATTCGTCGTTCCAGGGCACCCAGCCCGGGCCAGTAACCCAGCGGAAGAAGCTGGTCACGACCTCGCGGCCCTTGCTGTCCCTGGCGCGGAGCTCGATCGAATAGCTGCCCGGGAGAGCCGGCGTGAAGCTGCAGGTGCCGCCCTCGGCGTTCGTCACGACCCGGCAGCGCGCCACCGTGTCGCTGACCCATTCCCCCACGAGCTCCGCCCAGCCGTCGTGCTCACGGCGCACCTGATGCCACTCGCGCCGGATCAGGACACCGCTGCTCGAGATCCCGCTCAAGCGCCGCCCGTCGGGGCGCACCGCGATCACCCGAACCGTCCGAGGGGTGCCCGCCTTCCAGAAGTACTCCTCCCCTTCCGATTTGGCTCCCAGATAAAAGTCGGCGGGATGCACCCGAACCGAGGCACTCGCGTAGACCGTCTGGCGGTTGACGTCGGTGACCACCGCCTCGAAAGAGGCCTGCGCCGCGCTACCGGTCTGCGCCAGCTCGAGCGGTACGCGCACCGTCAGGTGGCCACCGGCATCGAGCGTATCGACCCGGCTCTCGCTCACCGTCGTCTTGTTTTCCGATTGGAACTCTTCCCACCACCAGCCCTGCGCCCCCACGTAGAAGCCTTCGACTCCGGGCAGCTCGAAGGCCCAGGTCTCGACCGGGGTTTGCCGCAGGGTCCAGGTGACCTTGGCGCGTCCCATCGGGGCGCCGAACAGATAGCGCGCGGACACCGTGGCGGTGAGGGTATCGCCGGTGAGCTTGGGAGCCGTATCGGCGACCACGTCCACCAGAAATTCCGGAGGACGGTACTCCGCGACCCGATACCTCGCCGAGGCGAGCTCCTTCCATTCCCCCTGCCGGCGCAAACTGACTGTCACCTGGTAGTAACCCAGCGGCGCCGTCGCGGGGAGGCGGAGGGTCCGGGTGATGGTACCGAACTCCGAAGGCGCGGCGATCGTTTCGCGCAGCACGCCGCCCTCCCGGTCCCTGAAAACCAGCTTCACCGAGTCGGTGCGAGCCGGCAGCTTGAGCGAGCCGAGCAGCCCGGTGCGCAGGATCGCTTTGGCGAAGACCGAATCACCGGGCCGGTAGATGCCGCGCTCGGTGAAAACGGCGGCGGCGGCGGGCAGGCGTTCGTCGCCCCAGGCCCCCGACACATTGAACCGCCAGGGGGAGAGATCGGGATCCCACTGGTTGACTCCGACCAGTGCCCGGTCGTTGCCCAGACGAGCTTCGACGTAGCCATCGAAGCTCTCGGCTTCCCAGTCGCGCTGTCCCGAAGCGCTCAGCCTGGGCGCCGGGCGCCGAATGCCGCGCAGCCGCGCGATCCCCCGCGCGTCGGTCAGAGCGCGTCCCAGCACCCGTCCGACGGCGTCGCGCAGCACCACCGTCGCCCCCGGGCGGGCCAGCCCGTCGCTCGCGCCTGCCACCCAGACCGCGCCCTCTTCGACCCCGATCTTGGCATGCACGGCGAGGTCGGTGAGCTGCACCAGCGCAATCGGCTGGCGTGGCTCCATCGGGCGATTGCTCATGCTATCGGTGCTGCGCAGCCGCGGGCTGGTTACCCGGACGAGGAGGAGACTGGGCGGGCGGTCGGCGGGAGCGGGCAGCTCCAGTCCATAGAGGCTGACTCGGTCGCGCGGTGCCCCGACCGCAATGCGACGCCGGGTGGCCCGAGAGGCCAGCGCGGCCCAATCGTCCCCCCAGGCGTACCAGCTGCGGCTGAGGAAGCGACCCTCGAGACTGTCCGGCACCACAATAGTCTGGACCTCGAGGGTGTCCACGTTCACGTAGGTGATGCCGAGCGTCCGGCGGCCGACCCGCTCCACCACAGTGCGTCCTTCGATGTACGAGACGCTCGGGCGGTACCCCGTAGTGCCGAAGGCCTTGACCGGATAGCCGCTGATCCGCTGCCCGAAGGCGTCGGTGAGACTCGAGTCGACCCGCACCAGATAGCCGGTGTGGGGCTTGAGCTCTGCGGAGACCGTCCAGGTTTCGCTGACGTTGCTCGTATCGGCGATGGAGAAGCTCAGCTTCGGCAGGACGGTGAGGCTGCGCAGCAGGTCGCCCCCCCTCACGGGCGTCGAAAAGGTGAGGTAGAATGGGCCTGTCGGGCAGAATTCACGGTCGGCGCAGCTCCCGGTAAGCAGCTGGAAACTGCCGTAGGTCGCGATGGGCCAGCGCTGCAGATCGCCGGGGCGCTCGGCGTCGACCGCCGAGGGGAGGATCAGCTCCCCGTTGCAGCCGTAGGGCAGCGGCCGGGCTGGCGTGAGGGTGACCACCCGGCGGAGCGGGTCGGCGGAGCGATCGCGCTCCCAGCCGCCGGCTTCCTTGAACTGCCAGGGGGCGTCCGCGGGGAGTGGGTTCTGGGTGCCGGGCCGCAGCGGAATACCCCCCGGCGCCGCGCAGGAGCGGCTCAGCTCCAGATAGGCCATCCGGGCGAGAAGGGCCGGGTCAGCGGGGGCGCTCAGCACGACCTGGAACCGGGCCTCGGCGGGAAGGAAGCGGGCGACGAGCCCCGGCCCGGCGGGCAGCCCGGCGAGTACCTGGGGACCCCTAACCCGGACACTCCAGCGGTAAGGCTCCGCCAGGGCGCTACCGTCCATGGCAGTGAAATTGGCCCGCACGGTTACATTGAGCGCCAATCCGGCGGGGAGGGGGTCGGCCGGGCGGAAGCGGACGGTCACCGGGTCGCGCCAGTCCCATGTGCCTGCGAGGGAAGGCTCGATCGTCAGGACGCTTCGGGGATCCACCGACTTGTCGAGCGACCCGGCAACCGGGCGGTCAAAGGTGACCGTGATGACCGAAGCAGGATTGGCGTCATCGGCCGGGGTAACCCGGATGACTCTGAGCGGCGAGGGCGCGTCGGCCGCCAGCGCGGCGACGGCAATCAGGAAGGTCAGTCGGCTGCTCGGCATACGATTGGAAAGTAGCAGACCACGGGTGTGCAACGCAGGCCAGCGCAACGAACTGTACCGAACCGCAAGGAGCGACTGTATGCGTAAGAACCTCCTGATGGCCGCAGTCCTCGGATTGTGCGCGACTCAGGCCGCAGCGCAGGGACGCGGTGTCATCGAGCTCGGGGGCTTCGTCAGGTACAACGGGTTCGACAAGAGCTTCAACACCTCGGAGAAAGGCACCAATCAATGGGGTGGGGGCGGCCGCCTGGGCTACTTCTTCAGCAACCACTGGGCCCTGGAAGCGGATGTGTCGGGCAACGCGACCGACGTGAAGGGCTACTTCACCGGATTCGGGAGCACCGCGCTGACCTACTACCCGGTTCACTTGCGCATCGTCTTCAACCAGCGCTTCGGGGAGAGCAGTCCGCTGTCCTGGTTCCTCGGCGCGGGCCCGGCCTATAACCGCTACGGCAAGGATCTGCCAAACGAGCCCGGGTTCCACGGCAGCGACTGGGCCGCGAGCGCCATCACCGGATTCCGGGCGATGCTGACGAGCTGGCTGGCCTTCCGGTTGGACGGGACGCTCGACTACATCTGGGATCCCAACAACGGCAAGCCGGCGGTGGTCAACCAGTTCGCCGGGATCACGGCGGCCGAGCCCCCCGACCACAACCTCAACCTCGGGGCGCAGGCGGGGCTGTCGGTCATGCTGGGCATGTGCAACCGCAGCAAGGACGGCACGACGATCTCGCCCAGTACCGCCACGGTCCGGCCCGGAGAGACCACAGCGTTCAGCGGAACCGCGACCACTTGCGGCCGCCCCGACCGGGTGGTGTATACCGTGAGCGGCCCCGGCAGCGTGGACGCGAACGGGGTTTATACGGCCAGTGGTACCGGGACTGCCTCGGTGATGGCCTGCGGGCAGAAAAACCATCTCTGCTCCTCGGCCACGGTCACCATCGCCCCGCCGGCGCCTCCGCCGCCCCCCCCGGCAGCCGCGCGCACGCTCACGCGGTGTGAGCTGACGCCTGCGGCGGCCACGGTGCGGATCGACCAGCCGGTGACCTACACGGTGACCTGCTACTACAGCGACGGCACCAGCCAAGTCGTCTCGGTGTTCACGCTGTCCAGCCCGGGCGGCACCGTGACGGCCAACTCGGTCAGCTTTGCCACGCCCGGCACCAAGAACGTCACGGCAACCATTCCGAACGGACCCACGCTGAGCGCGACCGTCGAGGTGCAGCAGCTCAACATCGTGGTGCGGGACTCGGCCTTCTTCGAGTACGACAAGACGGTGATCTATCGAACCGAGGACCAGGGCCGGCTCAACGAAGTCGCGAAGGTCCTGAAGGACCACCCCGACATCAAGCTGACCATCGACGGACACGCCGATGCCGACGGGACGGTGAAGTACAACGAACGCCTGGCCATGCGGCGCGCCGTCTCACTGAAGAGTTACCTCGCCTCGCAGGGCGTTCCGGTCGATCGGATGACCATCGTGCTGCGCAGCTTCGGTGAGTGCGTGCCAGTGGCCCCGAACGGCAGCGACGAAGGCCGCGCGATGAACCGGCGCGCCGAGCTGAAGGAATTCGGCAACACGATGCCGGGGCCTGGCAATGCGGTCTGTACGGAGGCGGGACGGGAGCGGAAACCGTAATTGGAGGGCTAGGGAGCTAGGGGCTAGGGAGCTAGGGAGCTAGGGAGCTAGGGAATCAGTGCAGTTTCCTAGGCCCTAGCTCACGGCTCCTGCGGTTCCCCGGACCGTACCCGGATCAGCACCACCGCCCCGATGATGATGGCCGCGGCAAGCAGCGTGCGCGGCGTGATCGGCTCGCTCAGCAGCAGCCAGCCGAGTCCGACCGCCACCAGGGGATTCACGAACGCGCTGGTCGAGACTCTTTGCGGGCTGGTGACGCGCAGGAGATAGGTGAAGGCGCTGAAGCCGATCAGACTGCCGAACACGACCAGGTAGCTCCAGGCCAAAAGCACCTTGGGGGTGAAGATCGCCGGGGTGATCCGGCCGGCCTCCCCTGCCAATAACCCTGCCAGGATAAGCAGGACTCCCCCACTCAGCATCTTCATCCCGGTGGCCAGGGCGGGCGAGGCTTGGAGCGGCTTGGCATGGGAGGCCACCGAGCCGGCGGCCCAGGCCAGCGCTGCAAGCGTGATCGCGGCCGCACCAGCCAGATCGGCGTGCGCGCCGCCAATAAATTCGCCCGGGGCGATGAGGAGGGTTACCCCGCCCAGCCCGGCGATGATGCCGGCGAGCACGCGGAGCGGAGGTCTCCGCCAGCCGCCACGGGCACTTTCAAATACCGCGGTAAACAGCGGCGAGGTAGCCGCGAGAAGCGCAGTGAGACCCGATGGCAAACGCGTTTCAGCCCAGGACACTCCGCCATTGCCAAGCAGAAAGAAAAGCGCGCCGAGCAACAGCGCAGAGGGCCAAAGCTGCCGTTCGGGAGCCGGGGCCCCGCGCCAACGCGCCCAGCCGTACAAAAGTCCCCCTGCCACGATGAAACGGCTCCCCGCGGCGAGCAGCGGCGGGAAGGTGGTGACCATGACACGGATGCCCAGGTAGGTCGAGCCCCAGACCACGTAGATCGCGGCGAACGACCAGAACACGGCCGCGCGAGAGGCGCGGTCGCTCACGCCGAGATGTACTCCTCCCGGTACATGCGGATGAGCTCGAAGAAATAGGACAGGGCCAGGGGGCCGATCAGCAAGCCGAGCAGGCCGAAGTAGCTCACGCCGGCGATGGCTCCGACGAGGGTGACCATCGGGTGAATCTGGGAGTAGCGCTTGAACACCCAGGGGTTGATCAGGGCATGGAGCTGGCCGGCGAGCAGCCCCACCACGACGAGAACGATCGCGCTCACGGGATGGCCGCTAACCCAGAGCGAGATCGCCCCGGGAACCCAGATGATACCCGCGCCGACGACCGGGAGGATCCCGAAAACGATCGTCACTATCCCCCAGAACACCGCATTGCTGAGCCCGACCAGCGCGAAGGTGACGCCGAGCATGATTCCCTGGATGGTGGCGGTGAGGCCCGTGCCGATGACGGTCGCCAGCGTAACCGAGCGAAACCGGTCTCGGAGGATCAAGACGTTCTTCTCCGAGAACGGCACGTAGGAGTGGATGCCCCGCCAACCCTCGCCTGGTCCCAGCAGGAGGTAATAGAGGCCGAAGAACGAAAAGAGCAGGTTCAGGGTGAAATGGGTCGCGGAGCCGATGAATCCGAGGGCATTTTCCCCCAGCCATTGGATGAGCGATCGCCCGATGCCGGCCAGTTCGGGGCCCAGTTGGAACTGTCCGACGCGCAACATCGACAGCCGATCGAGGAGGGTGCTCTTCACCAGGCCGGAGGCGACATCGCCCGCCTGGCCGACCAGCATCCCGATCAACCAGACTCCGGGCACCACGATGAGCAGGAACGCACTCAGGATCACGACGATGGCGGCCGGCGCCGGGCGGATCCTCCGCGCGAGCCATTTGTGGAAGGGAGCGAAGAGGACGTACAGCACGGGGGCGCCGATGAGCCCAGTGGCGTAGGGCATGAGCGCATAGAGAACGCCCACGGCGAGGAGCAGAACGAGCAGCGCTGCGCGCTCCTTGTCGGTATCGAAGAATGCCATGCCCGAAACTACTCGCGGGGTAGGGGCTGTGGGCAGGGGTCGCCGGAACGCATCAGCGGGTGAGTTGCTCCAGCACCTTCCACACATTCTCGGCCAGCATCCGATGTCCTCTCGCAGTGGGATGGATGCCGTCGTCCTGGTTCAGCGAATCGATGCCGGCGACTCCAGCGAGCAGAAACGGCACCAGCGCCGCGCCATTCGCGCGCGCGACGGCGGGATAGATCGCGCGGAAGCGGCTCACGTACTCCTGGCCCAGGTTCGGGAGCGCCTCCATCCCGACCACCACCAGGCGAGGAGGGGGGGCGACTTGTTTGGCCCGGTCAAAGATTGACTGGATGCGGGCGCGCACCGAGTCGGGGTCCTGGCCCCGCAAGCCGTCATTGGCTCCGGTCTCCACCACCAGAATCGCCACCCTATCGCGGCTGAGCAGCCAGTCGATCCGGCTGAGCGCCCCGGCGGAGCTCTCGCCGCTCACCCCCGCGTTCACCACGCGGAAACGACGCTCCACCGAATCGAGTTTGGCCTGAATCAGGACGGGATAAGCCTGGGTGGCGGGATCGCGGAGGCCGTAGCCGGCGGTAAGGCTGGTACCGAGGAAGACGATGGCGGGGCGGGAGTCGGCAACTGCCATTGAGGCGGAATCCCGATTCCCGATTCCCGATTCCCGATTGCCACTACACGCCGCCGCAACCAGCGCCGCCAAGAGTCCGTATCGCACTATCATTCTCCGTTCCCCGCGCCACTCCTGGAGCCCCATGCTGCGCTGCGAGTCGCTGACCCAGACCTACCTCTCCGGAGGGCGCCCGCTCACGGTGCTGAACGATATCACGTTCTCGCTTGAGCGCGGCGGCTTCCTGGCGATCGTGGGCCCGAGTGGCAGCGGCAAGACGACGTTGCTCGGACTGCTGGCGGGCCTCGACCGCCCGAAGGCCGGCCGGGTCGAGCTCGACGGGCAGGATCTCGGCGCGCTGAGCGAGGACCAGCGCGCCCGTGTCCGGGCCGAGAAGGTCGGGTTCGTCTTTCAAGCTTTCCAGCTGATTCCCACGCTGACCGCGCGGGAAAACGTGCAGGTGCCGCTCGAGCTGCGCAACGAGCCCGCCGAGGCGCGCGCGCAGGAGCTGCTCGAGCGCATGGGACTGGGCGACCGTGCGCATCACTACCCCGCGCAGCTGTCCGGTGGTGAGCAGCAGCGCGTGGCGCTGGCGCGCGCCTTCAGCATTCGGCCTCAAATCCTCTTCGCCGACGAGCCCACCGGCAACCTCGACGCGAAGACCGGCGCGACCATCATCGATCTCATGGTCTCGCTCAACCAGGAGCTGGGTACCACGCTGGTCCTGGTGACCCACGATCACGAGCTGGCGGCGCGGGCTCGCCGCACCATCCGCCTTTCCGACGGCCGCGTGGTCGAGGACAGCGGGGAGGCCGCCTGATCGGCCCTGGCTTCGTCCTGCGCATGGCCTGGCGCGAGAGCCGCGCCGGCCGGCGCCGGCTCTGGCTGCTCACGGGCGCGGTGACCGCGGGGGTCGCCGCGCTGGTCGCGATCAATTCCTTCACCCAGAACTTGCGCACCTCCGTCGCGGAACAGGCGCGGGCGCTGCTGGGGGCCGATCTGTCGTTCCATAGCGGGAAGGCGCTTCCGCCACGGGTGGACGCGCTGCTCGACAGCCTGATCGCCCCCGGCGCTGGCCCGGATCGCCGCGCCGGCCGGCGCGCCTTGCAGGTCAGCTTCGTGGCGATGGCCTACGTGCCCCGAACCCCGGGCGTGCGGCTGGTGCAGGCCCGCGCCATCGAGGGCGGGTACCCGTTCTACGGCGCGATCAGGACCGATCCGGCCGGACAGTGGCGACGACTGGCCACGGAGAACGGTGTCCTGGTCGATCCGGTGCTGCTCAGCGGGCTCGGCGCTCGCGTCGGCGACACCCTCGCGCTCGGCAAGGGCCGCTTCCCGATCCTCGGCACGGTGCTCAACGTCCCGGGCGACGTCGGGGTGTTCAGCGCCTTCGGCGCCCGGGTGTTTCTCCCGGCGCGCGCGCTCGGCTCCACCGGCCTGCTGCAGTTCGGCTCGCGCGCGGACTACGAAGCCTTCGTCGAGCTGCCGCCCGGTCGCGACGCACAGGCCATCGCGAAGCAGTACCGCAATCCGCTGCGGGAGCTTCGGGTGGGCATCCGGACGGTGGAGGAGGACCGCGAGGACCTGACCAACGCGCTCTCCCGGCTGGGCAATTATCTCGGCCTGGTCGCCCTGGTCGCCCTGCTGCTGGGCGGGTTAGGGGTGGCGAGCGCGGTCAACGTGTTCATCAAGCGCAAGCTCGACACCATCGCGGTGCTGCGCTGCCTGGGCGCCACCAGCGGCGAGGTCTTCACGGTCTATCTGCTGCAGGCGCTGGTCATGGGCGGGATCGGCAGCGCGATCGGTGCGGCCTGCGGCGTCGCGCTGCAACAACTGCTGCCCCTTTTGTTCACCGGGCTCCTGCCCGTGGATGTGCGCGTGGTCCCCTCACCGCGCTCGATTCTGCTCGGCACCGGACTGGGCCTCTGGGTAGCCGGCATGTTCGCGGCGCTGCCCCTGCTGAGCGTACGGCGCGTCTCACCCCTGATGACTCTGCGGCGCGACGTCGAGCCGTTGCCCGGGCGCGACCGTCTGGCGAGGTTCAGCGTCCTGCTGATCGCCGCCAGCGTTGTGGCGCTGGCGGCCATCCAGGTCGGGCGGCTCCGGGACGGAGCGGTCTTCGCGGCCGCAATCGGCGTCGCGCTGTTCTGTCTCTGGCTCGCGGCGCGCGGACTGATCGGCGGGGTGCGTCGGTGGTTCCCCTCGCACTGGCCTTATCTCTGGCGGCAGGGACTGGCCAACCTGTACCGGCCCGCAAACCAGACCGTGACCGTCGTGCTGGCGCTCGGATTCGGGGCGTTCATCCTGACCACGCTGTTTCTGGCGCAGGCCAACCTGTTGCGGCAATTCCGGCCGGGCGGCGCGCACACCCGCCCCAACCTGATGCTCTACGACATCCAGCCCGCTCAGCAGGAAGGCGTCGCCGCGACCCTCGCGGAGAGCGGGATCACGGGCACGCCGGCGGTGCCCATCGTCACCATGCGCATCAAGACGATACGCGGCGTGCTCGCCGAACAACTGCTGCCTGCCCGGGATACGACCTCCGACACTACGTCGGGACGCCGGCAAGAGAACCCCCGGCGGCCCCGCCCGGCGGGAACGCCATCGCCCTGGGCAATCCGTCGTGAATACCGCTCGACCTACCGGGACACGCTCACCGCCACGGAGAGGGTGGTGGAGGGCCGCTGGTGGGGTCCCGGGGGCGCGGCCTCGCGCGACTCGGCGGCGCGGATCTCCCTTGAGAAGGACCTGGCCGGCGAGCTGGCCGTCAAGCTGGGGGACGAGATCGTGTGGGATGTGCAGGGCAGCGAGATCCGGACCCGGGTCGCCAGCCTGCGGGAGGTCGAGTGGCGCCGGTTCGAGCCCAACTTCTTCGTGGTTTTCCAGCCGGGGGTGCTCGAGACGGCTCCCCAGATGCTGGTCGTGCTGGTGCGAGCCGACAGTGTGGCCACGCGGGGGCTGCTGCAGCGACGCGTCGCCGAGCGGTTTCCCAACATTACCATTCTGGATCTCTCGCAGATTCAGCAGGCGCTCGAGGCGATCCTGGACCGCGGTGCGCTGATCGTACGGTTCCTGGCCCTGTTCAGCCTGGTCACCGGCGCCATCGTGCTGGTGGGCTCGGTCTCGGCCTCGCGGCTGCAACGGATTCGGGAAGCGGTGTTGCTCAAGACGCTGGGCGCGACGCGCCGCCAGGTGCTGCACATCTTGGTCGCGGAATACACGGCGCTCGGCATGCTGGCCGCGCTCGCCTCGGTGGTGCTGGCGAGCCTCGCGGGCTGGGCCCTGGCCAAGTGGGTCTTCGAGGCCCCTTTCCAGCTGCCTGCGCTCCAGCTGGCGGGGCTGACGCTGCTGCTGATCGGACTCACGCTCGGCGTTGGGCTGTGGAACAGCGCGGAGATTCTCAAGCGCGCGCCGCTGGCGGTTCTCCGCGAAGAGTGATTTCTTTGGCGCTCGCGCGCCGACCTCCACAAGGATTGCTCCGGCATGCTGGCCATTGATCTCGCGGGAAAGCGGGCGTTCATCGCCGGGGTCGCGGATGACGGCGGCTTCGGGTTCGCCATCGCCAAGGCGCTCGCGCAAGCGGGCGCGAGCATCTGCGTGGGCACCTGGCCCCCTGCGCTCAACATCTTTCAGAATCTGCTGGAGCGCGGCAAAATGGCGGAGTCGATGCGGCTCGCCGACGGCGGCTCGATGGAATTTGAGCGGATCTATCCGCTGGATGCGGCATTCGATACCCTGGAAGAGGCCCCCGCCGAGATCCGCGACAACAAGCGCTACAAGGAACGCGGCGACTTCTCGATTGAGGGAGTAGCCCGCCGCATTCGCGAGGATTTCGGCGACGCGGCGCTGGATATCGTGGTGCACAGCCTCGCCAACGGGCCGGAGGTGAAGCACGCGCTGCTGGACACCAGCCGGCGGGGCTACCTCGAAGCCGTCAGTGTAAGCGCCTACAGCAACATCGCCATGGTCCGCCAGCTCAGCCCGCTCATGCGCGCGGGGGGGTCGTTCCTGTCGCTCACCTACATGGCGGGGGAGCGGGTGATCCCGGGTTATGGCGGGGGCATGTCGTCGGCCAAGGCCGCGCTGGAGTCGGACACCCGCACGCTCGCGTTCGAGGCGGGACGCCGGTTCGGGGTGCGGGTGAACACCATCTCCGCGGGCCCGCTCGCCTCGCGCGCGGCGAGCGCCATCGGACTGATCCAGCGGATGATCGCCTACACCAGGGCCAACGCGCCGCTCACCCGAGAGCTCGACGCCAGCGACGTCGGACACGCCGCCGCGTTCCTGGCGAGCCCGCTCGCGGCCGGCATCACCGGCAGCGTGGTCTACGTCGACAACGGCTATCACGCGATGGGGATGGGCGTCGAAGGACCAGGGATGGTCAGTGACCAATGACCGATGGGAGCGGACCGCCCTGGTCACTGGGGCGGTCCTGGCTGGACTTGCCGTTGTCGGCGGGGCTTTCGGGGCACACTGGCTGCGCGACAAAGTAGGCCCGGCCGACTTGGCGGTATACGAGACCGGGGTACGCTATCAGATGTACCACGCACTCGGGTTGCTCCTCACCGCGCGGCTGCTGCCGCGCCGGACGACTTCATTCCTCAAAGCGACCTACTGGCTCTTCTGCGCCGGCAGCGTGCTGTTCTCCGGCAGTCTGTACGTCCTTGCGTTGACAGGCCAGCGATGGGCCGGCGCCATCACTCCGCTCGGCGGGGTTGCGTTGCTGGCCGGATGGGCCTGTTTCGCCGCCGGATGCCTCCGCCCCCGACGAGGTGAGCCTGAGAGGACGACTTAGAGGACGCCGCGATGCGCTGGTCACCTGGAAAAGACAACCCGGACGTCGAGGACCGGCGCGGCGAAACGGGCGGCAGACGATTCGGGCTCACCGGCGGGCGCATGGGGTTGGGCGGACTGGTCGTACTCCTCATCCTGAGCCTGGTCTTCAAGCAGAACTTCTTTTCGCTCATCGGCATCGGCGCTGACTCCGCTTCGGCTCCCGCCGGGCCGGTGCAGTCCTCTCCCGACGAAGAGCAGTTGAAGCAGTTCATCGGATTCGTGCTGGACGACGTGCAGTCGACCTGGGACCAGCTGCTCCCGGAGCAGGCCACAACCTCCTACCGGCATGCCCACCTGGTGCTGTTCCGCGACGCGATAGACTCCGCGTGCGGCTTTGCGGAGTCCGCCACCGGGCCCTTCTACTGTCCGGGGGACCAGAAGGTCTACGTCGACCTCGGCTTCTTTCAGGAGCTCGCGGAGCGCTTTGGCGCCCCTGGAGACTTTGCCCAGGCCTATGTTCTGGCGCATGAGATCGGGCATCATCTCCAGCGGTTGCTGGGCACCGAAGCCAGGATGCGGCAACTGCAGGGCAGCCATCCCGCCCAGGCCAATGCGCTCTCGGTCCGCTTCGAGCTGCAGGCAGACTGCTACGCCGGCGTATGGGGCAGCTCAGCGGCGCGACGCGGCAAGCTGGATGCCGGCGACGCGGAGGAGGGACTCGGGGCCGCCGCGGCAGTGGGCGATGACCGTATCCAGCGGATGTCCACGGGACGGGTGAGCCCGGAGGCGTTTACCCACGGCTCCGCCCAGCAGCGCAGCCAGTGGTTCCGCCAGGGCATCACCAGCGGCCGGCTCTCGGCCTGCGATACCTTCGCCTCACCGTAGCCAGAGCCCGGGCTTGACGCCGGGGCAATTCGGCGGGAAGCTACCGGTGTTCCCCCTTCGGAGGCCGCATGCCATCTGTCAACTACCTGGCCGTGATCGTGTCCGCGCTCGCCGCTTTCACGCTCGGCGCCCTCTGGTATTCCCCGGCGCTCTTCGCGCGGCAGTGGACGGCCGTGCACGGGTACACCCCTGAAAAGCTCGAGGCCATGAAGCAGGGCATGGCCAAGACCTACGCGATGAGCTTCGTCTGCTTCCTGGTGACGGCGTGGGTGATGGCGGTGCTGACCGAACGCGTGGGCGTCGGCAGCCTCATGGGCGGCGTGAGGCTGGGCGGGCTGACCTGGCTGGGTTTCGCGGCCACCATCGGCCTCACGGCCAACCTGTACTCGGATAAGCCCCTGCTGGCCTGGATAATCGATGCCGGATATCAGCTGGTGTACATGATCGTGATGGGAGTGATCCTGGCGGTTTGGACGTAAGCGGTAAGCGGTGAGCGAAATCGTTCCGCTTGCCGCTCACTACTCATAAGCACGCTCCAAGGGCCTGCAACCTTGCGGGAACGCTTCCGGCGGTCTATCTCTCCGCCGGATGCCCGGCAAGTGGACCCCATCCGTTTCGAATCTTCCCAACCTCTTCTCCATCGTTCCGTGAGCGATTTCCCTGTTCGCCGTCCCCGCCGGCTCCGGCGGACCGCCGCGCTCCGAGGACTGGTGCGCGAGC
>CAZYPO010000010.1:0-22474 GCA_964649225.1 uncultured Gemmatimonas sp.
CGCGCGCTGTCCGCGCCCCAGCTAGCCCAGGTCCGCGCGCTGGCCGACACCATCCTCCCCCGCACCGATACTCCGGGCGCCCTTGACGTCGGCGCCCCTGAGTTCGTGGACCTGCTGCTGTCGGAGTGGTATCCCGACGAGGAGCGAGCGCAGCTCCTCGCCGGACTCGATGCGCTGGATGCAAAGTGCCGGGACGCCCAGGGTAAGCCCTTCGCCGAGCTGGAGACCGCGGGCCGCATGGCGTTTCTGGCCACGGTGGACCAGGAAAACGGGGACCCGGGGACGCTGGGGGATTCGTATCAGCGGATCAAGCACCAGCTGATTTTCGGCTTCCTCACCTCGAAGCCCATCGCGGCCATCGTCAACACGACGCCGATCATCCCCGGCCGCTTCGACGGCTGCATTCCGCTGGGAGGCGCGCGATGAAGCCGCCCCAGGACCAGAGCTACGACGCCATCGTGGTCGGTAGCGGCATCAGCGGGGGCTGGGCCGCCAAGGAGCTGGCCGAGCGCGGGCTCCGGACCCTGGTGCTGGAGGCCGGGCGTGACATCGACCCCGCCACGGACTACGTGGAGCACGTGCAGCCCTGGGAGGTGCGTTTCCGCGGCCGCGGCGACCGCAAGGCGCTGGAGCGTGACCAGTTCATCCAGAAAAACTGCTATGCCTGCGACGAGTGGGGCTCGAAGTTCTTCGTGAACGATCGCGAGAACCCCTACGAGTTTGATGCGGACAAGCCCTTCCACTGGATCCGGGGCCGCCACGTCGGTGGCCGCTCGATCATATGGGGCCGCCAGGTCTATCGCTGGAGCGATCTGGATTTCGAGGCCAACCTGAAAGATGGGGTGGCGGTGGATTGGCCCATCCGCTACGCCGACATTGCGCCCTGGTACGACTACGTCGAGCGCTTCATCGGAATCAGCGGACAGGCCGAAGGGCTTCCCCAGTTGCCGGACGGGCAATTCCTGCCCCCGATGCAGCTGCGCTGCGTCGAAACCCACGTACGCGATAAGCTGCAGGAGAAATGGGGACGGGATCGGGTGCTCACCATCGGCCGGGTGGCGATCCTCACGGAGAATCACAACGGGCGGGCGGCGTGCCATTATTGCGGACCCTGCGAGCGCGGCTGCATCACCCACTCCTACTTCACCAGCATCGGCTCCACCCTGCCGGCCGCCCGGCGCACCGGCCGGATGACGCTACGGCCCAACAGTGTGGTCCACAGCGTCATCTACGACGAATCGAAGGATCGCGCCGCCGGCGTGCGCGTCATCGATGCGACGACCCTGCAGCCGATGGAATTCCGCGCGCGGCTCGTCTTCCTCTGCGCCTCCGCCCTCGAATCCGCCCGCATCCTCCTCAATTCCCGGAGCCCGCGCTTCTCCACCGGGCTCGGCAATTCCAGCGGCCAGCTGGGCAAGAACGTGATGGACCACGTGTTTGGCGCCGGCGCGGGCGGCACCATCGCGGGCATGGAGGATCGGACCTCCTATGGCCGGCGCCCCAACGGGGTCTATATCCCCCGCTTCCGCAACGTAAAGGACAAGCATCCCGGTTTTCTCCGCGGCTACGGCTTCCAGGGCGGCGGCAGCCGCGGCAGCGCACCGCGTCCGCGCGTGGGCTTCGGTCCCGAATTCAAGCAGTCGCTTCTGCGGGAGCCCCAGCTGGGCCACTGGCGCTTCTCCATCGGCGGGTGGGGAGAGTGTCTCCCGCGCGAGGACAACTTCATCGCGCTGCACCCCACCCTGGTCGACAAGTGGGGCGTCCCCGCGCTCAGGGTTCAGTGCACCTGGGGGCCCAACGAGCTGGCGATCCTGGAGGACATGCAGAAGACCGCCGTGGAGATGCTCGAGGCCGCCGGCGCGACCGACATTCGCACCTACAACGATCATCTGGCGCCGGGCCTCTGCATTCACGAAATGGGGACCGCCCGTATGGGGCGGGATCCCAGGACCTCGGTCCTGAACGGCCACAACCAGGTGTGGGACGCCAAAAACGTCTTCCTCACCGACGGGGCCTGCATGGCCTCGTCCGCCAATCAGAACCCTTCGATCACCTACATGGCGCTGACCGCGCGAGCGGCGGAGTTCGCGGTGGAGAGCCTGAAGCGCAATGAGCTCTAGAAGAGAGTTCTTCCAACTCGCGGGAGCTGCCGCGCTCACCCCGCTACTTCCGCTGCTGGCGGCGGCAAAGCTCAACCGCATCGGCATCCAGCTCTATACGGTGCGGCGCGAGTTTGCCAGGGATCCCGAAGGCACCCTGGCCCGCGTGGCACAGCTTGGCTATCGGGAGGTGGAATTCAGGGGCTATCCACCGGGGAGCCCGCAAGCCATCCGCGCCATGCTCGACCGCCACCGTTTGACCGCCCCGTCGAGTCACGTTCCGCTCCAGTCCCTGCGCAACGATTGGGAGCGGACGCGGGAGCAGGCCGCCACTATCGGACAGCGCTTCGTCGTCGTCGCCTCCATTCCCCAGAACGAGCTGCGCACGATCGACGATTGGTACCGGATCGCCGCGACCTTCAACCGGGCCGGTGAGGCCGCTCTCAAATCTGGCCTGCAGTTCGCCTATCACAATCACGATTTCGAGTTTGCGGCACTCAACGGCGTAATTCCCTTCGATCTCCTCCTCGCGGAGACCGATCCCCGGTTTGTGGTCTTCGAATTGGATCTCTACTGGATCACCAAGGCCCGCAGGGATCCGCTCGCCTACTTCGCCCGCTGGCCGGGACGCTTCCCGCTGGTGCACGTGAAGGACATGGACGCCACCCCGCGGCAATTCTTCGCCGACCTCGGCAAGGGCACCATTGATTTCCGGCGCATCTTCCGCCGGGCGAAGCAGGCCGGCATCCAGCACTATTTCTACGAGCAGGACGAGACGCCCGGCGATCCCTTCGATAGCGCTAAAGCGAGCTACAACTATCTGAGGTCCCTGATCTTTTGACCCACAGTCACCGATGACACAGCTGAATCGAAGAGAAGCAGTCGCGACGATCATGGGAGCAGCGGGGGTAGTCCTCGGCAAGGAGCGCCAACCTACCGTCCTACCGTCCCGACTTCCCGACTTCCCGACCTCCCGACTCAAGCAGTCGGTCTCCTACTGGCCCTATTCCAAAATCCCCCTGGCCGACTTCGCGCGCGAGTCAAGAAAGCTCGGCCTGGTTGCGATCGACCTGCTCCAACCAGAGCAGTGGCCCGTGGTGCGGGACGCCGGCCTTGTCTGCTCGATGGGTTACCCGACCAACCGGAAGGATTTCCTCACCAGCGGGTTTAACGACCCCACCAAGCACGACATGCTGGTCGACGAGCTGGAGCGGACCCTCCCGCTCGCGGCGGCCGCGGGCGTGCCCAACCTGATCGCGATGTTCGGCAACCGGAAAGGGCAGAGCGACGAGGCAGGTGCGGAGCATTGCATCACAGGATTGAACCGGATCAGGGCCTCGGCGGAGCGCCATGGCGTCACGATTTGCGTGGAGCTGCTCAACAGCAAGGTCGATCATAAGGATTACATGGGCGATCACACCGCCTTCGGCGTCAAAGTGATGGAGGGGGTGGCCTCCCCGCGCGTGAAGCTGCTCTACGACATCTACCACATGCAGATCATGGAGGGCGACGTCATCCGGACCATCCGGGCGAATTTCGCCCATCTCGGCCACTTCCATACCGGTGGGGTACCCGGCCGCCACGAGCTCGACGACACCCAGGAGCTCAACTGGCGCGCGGTCTGTCGCGCCATCGCCGAGCTCGGCTTCCAGGGCTATGTCGCCCACGAGTTCGTGCCAACGCGAGATCCGCTCACTTCGCTGGCGGACGCGGTGAGACTGTGCGAGGTATGAGACTCAGCACGCTGACCGCGCTGATCGCGCTTGCCCTGCCTCGGGCGACCTTTCCCCAGCGCCCCGCCCGGCCCACCGAACGCGCGACGGACCCAACCCTGCTCAACGCGGCGCCCTACGATTCCTCGCTCTACTCCAATCCCTCCGCGACCTCGCCGCGCTTCAAGGCGCTGCGGTGGCGGCTGGTGGGTCCGTTTCGCGGCGGCCGCGTGGATGCGGTCGCCGGCCATCCCACCAAGCCGATGGTCTTCTATTTCGGCGCGGTGAATGGCGGCGTGTGGAAGAGCACCAACGGGGGCCAGACCTGGCGCAACCTGACCGACGGGAAGTCCGATATTTCCTCGGTGGGCGCGATCGCCGTCGCTCCTTCGGACCCGAACGTCATCTATGTCGGCACCGGCGAATCACAGCTCCGTGAAGATCTCACCTACGGCACCGGCGTATATCGCTCGACCGACGGCGGGGAGAGCTGGCACGCGCTCGGCCTGGCCGACGCGCAGCAGATCACCGACGTGGTCATCGATCCGCGCGACCCGGACCGGGTGTACGTGGCGGCGATGGGCCACGCCTTCGGTCCGAACGCCGAGCGCGGCGTGTTCCGGACGAACGATGGGGGCAGGAGCTGGAAGAAGGTCCTCTTCATCGACGACAGCACAGGGGCGAACGATCTGTCGATCGATCCGTCGAACCCGCGGATCCTGTACGCTTCGATGTGGAAGTTCCAGCGGACCCCGTGGTCGATGATCGCGGGCGGCGGACGCAGCGGGATGTGGAAGTCGACCGACGGCGGGGACACCTGGAAGGAGCTTACCTTCAACCCAGGGATTCCGGAAAAACCCCTGGGCAAGATCGGGCTCGGCGTCTCGCCCGCGAATCCACGGCGCATCTACGCGAGTATCGAGGCGCCGGATTCATCCGGCGGCATCTTCCGCTCCGACGACGGGGGCGACAGCTGGGACCGCACCAGCGACGACCCGAAATTCCACGTCCGGGCCTGGTACTACTCCGCGGTGACCGCCGATCCTACCGACGAGAACACCGTGTACGTCATGAATCTCCAGGTGTGGCGCTCGGTGGATGGGGGACGGACGTTCTCGGCGGTGCGCGTGCCGCATGGCGATACCCACATCATGTGGGTCGATCCCAAGGATTCCAAGCGGCTGATCAACGGCAATGACGGCGGCGCCACGGTCTCATTCGACGGGGGCGCCTCCTGGTCGAGCATCTACAACCAGCCGACGGCACAGTTCTACCACATCACCACCGACAACCAGTGGCCGTACCGGATTTACGGCGCCCAGCAGGACAACTCGACGGTATCCATCGCGTCCCGCTCCGACGACGGGGTGATCGGGGAGCGCGATTACTTCCCGGTGGCCGGGTGCGAGAACGCCACCATCGCGGTGGACCCACGGAACCCGAACATCACCTACGGGGGCTGCTACACGGGCTTCCTCTCCCGCGTCGACCGCGGCAGCCGCCAGGAACGCGACATCTCCGTGTGGTTGGCCAACTACGACGGGTGGCCCGCCTCCGAGATTCCCTACCGCTTCCAGTGGACGTTCCCCGTTTTCCTGTCGCCGCACGACCCGAGCACGCTCTACGTGACGTCGCAGTACGTCATGCGCTCGCGCGACGAGGGGGCGAGCTGGGAGAAAATCTCGCCCGATCTCACGGTGCACGACTCGAAGACGCTCGAGCGCACCGGCGGCCCCATCCACGGCGAGATGACGGGCGCCGAATGGTACGCCACGGTCTACGCGTTCAGCGAGTCCCCGCTCACCCGGGGTCTCTTGTGGGCGGGAAGCGACGACGGACTGGTGCACGTCTCGCGCGACGGTAGCGGCGGCTGGCAGAACGTCACGCCGCCGGCCTACGGCAAGTTCACGCGCACCGCGGGGATCGAGCCGTCGCGCTTCGACCCCGCGGTCGCGTACCTGGCGGCCAACCGCTATCAGCAGGACGACTTCCGGCCGTATCTCTGGAAGACGGGCGACTACGGGAAAACCTGGACCCGCATCACGACGGGCATCCCGGTGGGCGCATACACGCGGACGATTCGGGAGGATCCGCTGCGGCGCGGCCTGCTCTATGCCGGGACCGAAACGGGCGTCTACGTGTCGTTCGACGACGGTGGGCATTGGGAAACGCTGCAACTCAACCTGCCGCGCGTGAGTGTGCGCGACCTGCGGGTGCAGGACAACGATCTCCTCGCGGCGACGCACGGGCGCTCGTTCTGGGCGATCGACGACATCTCGCTGCTGCGGCAGCTCGCGGACTCGGTCACCGCGCGCAGCGCGTACCTCTTCCAGCCGTCGACGGCGGTGCGCTGGTTCTCGGGCGGCGGGCGCAGTCTTACCGCGGGCCAGAATCCGGCGGGCGGCGCCTACATCGACTATTACCTCAGGACCTCCTCCCCGGCGAAGCTCTCCCTCGAGTTTCTGGACGAGACCGGGAAGCTCATCCGCGGCTTCACCAGCGCGTCCGCCCCGGCCGACTCTGTGTCCCGCGGCGGCGCCGACTCGATCGGCAGGAAGCTTCGCGCGGCGCTGAAGGACAGCGTCGTCTACGAGCCGGCCGACTCGCTGGTTTCCACGCGCGCGGGCACGAATCGGTTTGTGTGGAACCTGCGCTATCCAGGGGCAAAGCGTCTCAAGAACACTCTGGTCGACGAGGGAACCCACGACGGCCCGCTGGCGCTTCCCGGCACCTACAGTGTGCGCCTCATCGTCGGGAAGGACACCCTGGTGCGGGGCTTCAAGATCAGCGCCGATCCGCGCATTCACACGACCAGCGCCGAACTGGTCCGGCAATTCGATGCCGTGATCCGTGCGCGCGATCAGATCAGCGAGGTTGCCGAGTCGGCGAGCCGCATCGAGGAGATCCAGGCGCAGCTCGACCGGCGCATCCGCCAGGCCAAGGACCAGCCTTTCGCCGTACGCGTAGACTCGGCCGCGGCGGCGCTGCGCAAGAAATTCGAAGCCATCCGGGCCGACCTGTATGAGGTCGGCTGTCACGTCGATCAGTGCTCGCTCGACCAGCCGATGAAACTCTACAACCAGCTGTTGACGATCAATGCACAGGTCCAGGTCGGTGATTATCCCCCGACGAAGCAACACGGCGAGATGCTCGAGGATTTTTCGGCGAAGGTCGCCGAACAGGTCCGCAGGCTGCAGCAACTGGAAGCGTCGGACCTGGCGGCGCTCAACAAGCTGCTCGCCGAGCTGAACCTCCCGGCCGTGTTCGTGCCCCCGCGAAAAGTGGCGCTGAAAACCTGAAGTCAGAACGATACGACGGAGGGCCCGGCGGGGGAGGGGAAGAACGCCGCCCGACCAGCCATACCGGGAAAGGCGGCCAGGTAGCTCCGCTCCCAGGCTTCCAGGAAAGCTTCCGCTTCATCTGTGGGTACCAGCGCCCACACGCTGCCTCCGAATCCCGCGCCGAACGCCGAGGCCGCCGCGGCGCCCAGGCGCCGCGCGCTCCTGGCCAGCTGCATTGTTTCCGCCGTCTGGTTTCGCAGCCCGGTCTCCGCTTCCGCCTGTGAGCGATCGACCAGCACTCCCAATTCCTCCAGATCCCCGCACGCGAGTGCCTCCCCCGCCGCGGGAACGATCTCCTCGCTCTCGGCGAGGAACTGTCCCAGCCGGGCGGCGAGAACCGGCTCGCCCGCAACGAGCAGGTGCAACCGGGCGCGCGCCGTCTGCGCGCTCGCCACCGCCGCCGCGAGCGTGCGGTCGTTGCGCCCGGTGGCCTCGACCCAGCGGCGAAGGATTTCGGCGACCGCGAGCGCCGCGGCGTTGTAGCCGGCCCGCGCCGCGCCGCTCTTTTCCGCCGTGGCCCCGCTCGACCCGATCACCAGCATATAACCCGCTGGAAACGGAATCCGGCGCTCGAAGCTGACCGGATCAAAACGGAACTGCAGCACCTCTCCGGGGATCGCGCAAAGGATCGCGGTCTGATCCTGGCTTCCTCCCAGCGTTCCGACTCCCGCATCGCCGGCAAAGGGGCCGTAGCGCTTCCCGTTCTCAACCGCGCCCAGGTATTCCGCCAGCTCGAACAAGCCGGGAACCGCCTTGCGGAACGCGTCGCTCGGGCCGAGATCGTTGGCCCGGCTCAGCGCCAGGAAGGTCCCGAGGCAAAGCGCGGTCGAGCTGGACAACCCGGCCGCCGCGGGAAGATCGCTACCGAACACCAGGTCCATCCCGCGTGAAATGCCGAAGTCGCGTACCAGGCGCCGGACCACCGCCCTGGGATAGGCTTCCCATCCCTGCGCCGCGCCTGGCGACGGATTCTCGAGCCGGAACTCCACGCGCGATCCGCTCATTGCGTCGGCAACGCGTACCGCCGTGTCCGGGCGCGCGCGTGCCAGCACGCAAAGGCCACGCTCCACCGCGCAGAGCAGGCTGCGTCCCCCGGCGTAATCGGTGTGCTTCCCAAGCAGCTCGACCCGCCCGGGCACAAACCAGGCGGAGTCCGCTCCGGGGAGCTCACGCTCTGCGGCTGCAAAGAGCGCGCTCTTGCGCTCCGCCTCCGCCGCGCTCATCCCCTCGGCGACGAGACGCTCGGTGAAAGCCTGGCTCAGGGCCGGGCCTCGATCGCGCTCAGCCGCGCGGCCACAGCGGCGATGTCCCCCGGCGTCGAAAGGTCCAGCACCGCTTCCCCCGACTCGATCACCTGGAATCGCTCGCCGAGCCGCTCGAGACAAAAGCGGACTGCATCCTGCAGCTCGAGCTCACCCCGGGGCGAGGGCCCGATCGCGCGGCAGGCTCCGTAGATGCCGGGCGGCAGCAGCCAGGCATTCATGCTCACCAGCGGATCCTCCCCGAACCCGGCCGTTTCCGCCGCATCCGGCTTTTCGACGATGCGGGTTAGCCTTCCCGTCGCATCGGCCTCGATCAGCGCGAAGGCGTTGATCCGCTCGGCCGGGATGTTTCCGAGGCGAATGAGCGTGGAGCGGCGAAACCCGATCAGTCCCGCGCGCGGCAGCGCTCCGAGTGCTTCCAGCGCGGCGCGGGGATAGAGATTGTCGCCGTTGAGCACCAGCACCGGGTTGCCCGCCGCGAACGCTTCCGCGGCCAGGACCGCGTCCGCAGTACCCAGGGGGCGCGCCTGCACCGCAAACTCCAGCCGGATCCGCCGGGGCCGGCCGGCGCCGGTGTAATAGTCGCGGCTGGCATCGTGCGAGGGACCGATCACCAGGCAGACCCGCTGGTAACCAGCGTCCGCTAACCCGCTCAGGATGTAATCGAGGAAGGGCCGGCCCACCGGGATCATCGCTTTGATCCCGCGTTCCGCGGCGGCCTGTTGCGCGGCGCTCAGCCCGGCAGGGAGCCCGGGGCGGCGCATCCGGGTGCCCAGCCCGGCCGCGAGGATCACGGCCTGGTCGGTCAGGCGGTCTGCCCGCCAGCCCAGAGCCGCGGCATCAAGCGGATGAGCCCGATACCGCTGATGGCAAACAGCACCGCCCAGACCAGCCCCTGCGCGGTCTTTCCGTAGACAAAGCTGCCGGCCCCGAACAGCGCCGCGTAAACGAAGCAGCAGCCCAGCACCCACCCCAGCAGCGACTGCGGCAGACTGTCCGGGCTGCCGCCCTCGCCCGCTTCCCTGGCGATCGGCTTCCAACCGCGCCCCGCGGGGCGGACCAGCCGATAGAAGCCCACCAGGGTGGCGCGGTCCGTGGGCGCGGTGAGCAGCGTGGTGCAGATCCAGACCAGCGACGTCGCGGCCACCGTCCCCAGCAGCGAAACGTGCGAGGGGATCTCGACCCCGGCCTTGCGCGCCACAAAAAACCCGAACGCGATGATGAACGAACTCGCCATTGCTGAAACCTCACTCCAGGCATTGACCCGCCACCAGAACCAGCGCAACAGGTACAGGAGCCCCGTGCCCGCGCCGACCGAGAGCAGGAGATCGAAGGTTTCGCGTGCGGACTCCAGCGCGAAGGTCAGCAGAGCAGCGCAGAGCATCAGCAGCACGGTGGTGAGCCGGCCGATCAGCACGTAGTGCTTCTCCGTCGCGCCCGTGCGGAGGAAGCGACGGTAGAAATCGTGCACCAGGTAGGAGGTGCCCCAATTGAGCTGGGTCGAGATGGTCGAGACGTAGGCCGCGAGCATGCCCGCGATCATCAGTCCCATGAAGCCGGCCGGGAGAAACCGCAGCATCGCGGGGTAGGCCATGTCGTGGCCGATCAGCCGCGGGTCCACGTAGGGAAAGGTGCGGGCGATGTCGGAGAGATTCGGGTAGACCAGAATGGACGCCAGCGCGACGATGATCCAGGGCCAGGACCGCAGCGCGTAATGCGCCACGTTGAAGAACAGGGTTCCGGCCACGGCATCCCGTTCGCTCTTGGCGGCGAGCATGCGCTGGGCGATGTAGCTGCCGCCCCCCGGCTCAGCCCCGGGATACCACACCGACCACCACTGCACCGTGAGCGGGATCACGAAGACTGAGAGCGTCATCCCCCAGTCCCCGAAATCGGGAAGCAGGGCGAGGGTTTTGGGAGGCAGTTTGGCGACCAGCCCGGCGAGCCCGCCCACCTCGGGCTGTTGCAGCGCGAAATAGGCCGCGCTGAAGGACCCCGCCATGGCGATGCCGAACTGGATGAAATCCGTGACCAGCACGCCCCACAGCCCCGAGGTCGCGGCGAACGCCACGTTCAAGACCGCACAGATCGCCAGCGTCTTGCCCATCGGCCAGCCCAGCATGACGTTGGCGATCTTGGCCGCCGCGAGATTCACCGAAGCGATGATCACGCAGTTGAAGAACAGCCCCAGATACACCGCCCGGAAGCCGCGGACGAAAGTGGCGGCCTGCCCGGCATAGCGGATCTCGTAAAACTCGAGGTCGGTAAGCACCCGAGACCGCCGCCAGAGCCGGGCATAGAAAAACACCGTCGCCATACCGGTCAGCAGAAACGCCCACCACTGCCAATTGTTGGCGACGCCTTTCTCGCGCACGAGATTGGTCACCAGGTTCGGGGTGTCGGTGCTGAACGTCGTCGCCACCATCGAAACGCCGATGAGCCACCACGGCGCCGAGCGTCCCGAGGTGAAGAATTCCGCCGTGCTGCTCCCGGCCCGCTTCGCCAGCAGGACGGCGGGGAGGAAGGAGATGCTGATGCTGAGGATCACGATGAGCCAGTCCAGCGGCAATACGCGCATGGGGCTCCGGAGGTGGGGAAACGGCCTGAAGCTTACGCGCGGCGGGAAAGCGGGGCCAGAGCAGGAGCGGAATTGCGTGTGCAGCTTCCGGTGGCGCCCGTTCCGGCGCCGTCTAGATTGTCAGCATGGCCACCTCGACCGCACTGCCCATTCCCACCGCCACTGGCCGGCTTCCCCGCCCCAGCGAGCTGCATCGCGCCGTGGATGCGCGCGACCCGTCCTACGAAGGAATCTTTCTGGTCGGGGTCCGCACCACGGGCGTGTTCTGCCGGCCCAGCTGTCCGTCCAAGCCCGCCCGGCGCGAGAATCGCGAGTTCTTCGCTTCTCCCGCGGAGGCCACCAGCGCCGGATACCGGGCCTGCCGCCGCTGCCACCCGCTGGACCGCCCTGGCGAACATCCCGAATGGGTGCACCGCGTGCTCGCTGCGCTCAACGCAACTCCCGCGCGCCGCTGGACCGACGCGGCGCTCCGCAAGATGGACATTCAGCCGGCCACCGCACGGCGTTACTTCCTGGGGAGATTCGGCATGACTCTACACGCCTACGCCCGCGCCCGGCGGCTTGGCCTGGCGCTGGACCACCTGCAGCAGGGCGCTCCCGTCACCCCCGCAGGCTTCGACAGCGGGTTCGAGTCCGACAGCGGTTTCCGCGACGCGTTCAAGCGCTTGTTCGGCGTAACGCCCGCCGCGGCTCGGGGCACCACGCCGATCGTCGCGACCTTGGTTCCCAGCCCGCTCGGCGCCCTGCTCGCCGCGGCAACCGACCAAGGCCTTTGCATGCTCGAGTTCGCCGACCGGAAAAAGCTGCCCGGCCAGGCGGCCGACCTCACCCGCTGGTTCGAGCGGCCGGTGCTGCCCGGAAGCAACCCGCACATCGAGCAGGTCATCCGCGAGCTCGAAGAGTATTTCGCGGGAAAGCGCCGGGAGTTCAGTGTGCCGTTGGATCTGCGCGGAACCGAGTTCCAGGAAGTGGTCTGGCGTGAGCTGCTCCGGATTCCTTTCGCCGGCACGATCTCCTACGAAGCGCTTGCGGTCCGGATCGGCCGGCCCGGCGCGCAGCGCGCGGTGGGAATGGCCAACGGCAAGAACCGCATCCCCATCGTGGTGCCCTGCCATCGGGTCATTCAGAAGAATGGCCAGCTGCGCGGCTACGGCGGCGGACTCTGGAGAAAACAGTTCCTGCTCGAGCTGGAACAGCGCGCCGCCGGACTGACGCTCGCGCTAGACGCCTGAGGGGGCTGCGCCCCCTCTCCTTCAGGGAACCAGGGTCACCCCCAGACCGAACACTACGCCCGCCACATCACGCAGATCCTTGTCGAGCGGAATCCGCAGCGAGGCGCGGGGTCGCAGCATTCCCTTGAAGAGGTCGACCGCGCCGGTCACCGCGTGATGGGTCCGGGCGCTGAAGCCGCTGCCGCTGACGGCCTGGGAAACCAGCCGCCCGGTCAGAGCGATCGTCGCCTGGGCGCTCGATCCCGCAAAACCGGCCCGGCCGGCGTAATCGATGTACTTGACGGTCTGGGTGAGCGGGTTGCCTGATGTCGGCACCACGATGGAACCGCCCAGCTTGGCCCCCACCAGGAAGTGGCTGCTGCTTACCCAGCGTCCTTCCAGCGCGGTCCGGACCAGCACCGTGTTGGGGGCAAAGGCCTCATAGTCGTCGAAGCTCGAGCTGGTCCCCGCCAGGATCGCGCGCTGCCCGATAAGATCCGTCGGGCGCTCGCCCAGGGGGAGCCGCGCGCCAAGCGTGCCCGAGATCGGTTTGGCGTCGTCACCGATCCGGAAGCCGATGTAGGGATTGCCGACCCGCAGCGAGGTCTGCGACCCCGTCGTGCCCCCGAAATCATACCCCGCCCGCATCAGCGGAAAGTCACCCTCGATCCGGATTCCCTCCGCCGCCCGGATGCTCGCCGAGGGGATCACGGCGAACGTCGGGAACTGGTAATTCCCGCCCTTGAGAGACGGATAGGTCACGTCGAGCCGCAAGGCGTCTCCGCCCCGGTCGTCGTGCCAGTAGCGCTGGGCCTGCATGGGGCCCAGTGGCAGGAGGAGCATGGTCAGAGCAAACAGCGGGCGTAGGGCGCGGGTCGAACGCATATTCCGACTCCTCGAGACGATAAAAAAGGCTGGGGGCAGCGGCTGACGCGCCTCTAGGATGGACACAAAGGCGGCTGGACGGAAGGGGTATCCGGATCTTTGGCGTTACCGGCCCTGGTGCTGGTCAATCCGGCGGCGGCGGGCGGCCGCGCCGCCCGGCGGTGGCAACGCCTGGAGCCGGGCGTTCGCGCGAGCCTCCCCGGCCTCACGGTGCAGCTGACCGGGGCGCCAGGCGACGCCGAACAGATCGCGCGGCGCTGGGCGCTCGCGTACCCCGACGGGACCCTGATCACGGTCGGGGGCGATGGGACCGTCCATGAAGCGGTGAACGGCATGTGCACGGGCGGGGGGAGCGGGCCCTTCGGAGTGATCCCGGCGGGCAGCGGCAACGACTTCGCCCGCAATGCGGGGATCCCGCTCGATCCGGAGCAGGCGGCACGCCGGCTCGCCGGCGGCACCATTCGCCGGAGCGACCTCGGGCGGCTCGTCTTTCAGGATCCCGGCGGAAACACCCGGAGTCGGGTCTTCCTCAACTCGCTTTCGCTCGGGGTGAGCGTCCGGGCCAACCGGCTGGCGCACGCCATTCCCTGGGTCCGCCCCGGTCGCTTACGCTACGCGCTCGGCGCGCTCGCCGCCCTAGTGGCCAGGGAAAACACCCGCTACCAGCTCAACGGCGAGTCCGGCCTGCTGTTCGACGGGCCGGCGCTCAATCTGACCGTCGCCAACGGGGCATCCTTTGGCGGCGGCATGCGGATTTCACCAACCTCTTCCCTGCTGGATGGCACGCTGGAGCTCGTCGTGCTCGGGCCGATGAGCGGGCTCCGCGCGGTGCTGGCGCTGTCCCGTCTGCAACGCGGGACCCATGTCGCCATGCCGGAGATCCGTGTGATCCCCCTGCGCGGCGCCCTCCGCCTTGCGCTCGATCAGAAAACCTGGCGGGCGGAATCCGATGGACAGGAACTCGAAGGAACTGGAGCGCTGACGCTCGACATCCTCGCCGGGCGCTTGGCGCTCCTCACCTAATCCCGCGGCGGCTCGGCGAGTTGCAGGAAGCGCTCCCGAGCCTGCGCCAGCCGGCCCAGGACTTCGGCTTTCTCCGCGGCATCGTTCCAGCCGGTATGGGCAGCCGCGCCGGCTTCCAGCCGCTCGATCCAGCGCACAAACCAGCGCGCCGCTTCGGGTGAGCGGATTGGCCGCCCGGCCACAATCACGTAGATGGGGCTCGTCGTGGCAAAGGGGTAGCCGTCGAGCACGGCGGGAGAGGAGTGTCGCGAATACGCCCGCAACGTAAGCCAGCCGCTCCGGGTGATCGGCAGCGGGACGCTGGCATCGGCCCGCATGCTGTCCGCGCTGAGCGGAATCGGCGCCACCACCACCCCGTTGGCCACGATTTCCAGGCGTTCCACCGGCACGCTCGAGCGCAACGACACCCTGGCGGTTACCGGATGCACCCCGGCGGGAAAGCGCAGCTCGTCACCCGCGTCGTGGCCATCGAGCGTAAACGAGAGCAAGGGCCCGTTCGACACGAAGGTCCGGCCGGCCTTGAGCGCCTCCAGCCAGCCACGATAGTCGAGGGTCGCTCCCGAGCGGACGAACACACGGTTCATCCCCACCGGCCCGTGCAACGAGGCGAAATTGGCCATCGCATCGGTGCCCGCGCCCGCCGGTAACCGGAAGCCCGCGTTGAGCAGTCGGTACCAGACCTCCGCGGTGGCCAGATGGTCGCTGAACCCGCCGACCTCGAGGTAGTCCACCTTGCCCAGCGCGACATCCACCGGCAGCGCGTGGGTCAGTGGCGCCGGGCCCGCCGGGTCAGGCACTTCCTCATAGGGGTGGACGTAGCCGGAGATCCCGTGTTGCGCGTGCGCGAGATCGAAGATGGTGGCGTTGTCGGGATAGAGGCTCGCCGCGGCGGTGTTGGCATAACCCGCATAATTGGGCAAAATGAGCCGCTCGGTCAGGCCCAAGTGACCGGTATGGCCCCAGTAGGAGGTGTGGAACTCTTCGTCGTGCTTGATGACGGTGCGTGCGGTGGACACCGGATCGGGCCGCCCCCGGAACAGCGCCACATCGGGAATCCGCTGTTCCTTGTTCACCACCAGGTTCTCCACCACGTGGAGATCTTCGGCTTCGGCCTGGAAACGCAAGCGCGCCGGGTCGTTGCGGTAGGCGCCGCCGTAATTCATGTGCACGTGGAGATCCCCGCTCCACCAGCCGCGCGCGGGAAGGTCCAGCAGGCGGATCAGCTGGATGCGCGCGACGGCGGTATGACCCGCGCTGACGGTCAGCTTCCGCACCACGCGGGCAAACTCCAGTCCCTTGCTCACCACGACGGTGTAGTCGCCGGGGGGGAGCGTCAGGCCGGCGCTTCCGGCGGCGTGGAAATAGGTGAACTCGAAGCGGCGGTCCCGGCGATCGAATCCGTCGTCGGCGTGCCGCCACGCGCTGTCGGGGGCCCAGCCCCGTCCATCCCCCCCGGTCACCGAGACCCGGGCGGAGACCGGGCCATCCGCCGGGTCGACCAGCGTGAGCCGAAGCCGCCCGGTCGGATGCAGGTAGCGGCGGGTCGCGGCGCGGATCGTCTCGATAGCGCCACCTGGAACGCTCACGGTGGCCAGCGAGGTGTTGCCCCCTGCGTTGCTGATGAAGGCGACCCGCCGCCCGTCGGGCGACCAGCGCGGTGCGGTGTGATCACATTCGCAGTAGGTGAGCTCGAAGGGGTCGCCGCCCTCGCTGGTGGTGAGCCAGAGCTGGTTGCGCTGGCGCCCCAGGTAGGAGCTGTACACCACCCGTTTGCCGTCGCGGGACCAGTCGGGTCGCGCTTTCCAGGTGGTTTCCTCGTTGTGGATTTCCCGCATCGCGGCCCCGCTGTGCGCTGCCATGCGCCAGAGCCCGCCCGAGCCCCATACGTGCCCGCGGTTCCCCACCAGGATCAGCTCCTTGCCGTCGGGCGACCAGGTGGGCGAGAGGTAATGGTCGAACCGGCTGTAGTAGTAGCGCGGCAGGCCGCTGTCGTTGTCCTCGCTGATCCGCTCCGCGGCACCGGCAGCCCGTCCTCCCTGCATCGGCAGCAGATAGAGGTGCCAGCGGCCCGCGTGGGCGGTGGACACGTAGACGATCCGGGTGCCGTCGGGCGACCAGCGTGGCTCGAGGTTCACCGCCCCGTTGGCCACCAGGGCGGTCGCGGTTCCGCTGGCCAGCTCCAGCATCCAGAGTTCCAGCGCGTCGTTCTGATAGGAGGAGTAGACCAGGTAGCGGCCGTCGGGCGACCAGTCCGGCTGGTAGTCGTAGCCGGGCCCACCGGTGAGCTGCACCGCTGTCGTCGTGCCGATTCGCTGCCGCCACAGCGAGCCCTGCATCGAGTACACCAGCTCTTTGCCGTCGGGCGACCAGGCCGCGGAGCTCGGTCCGCTCGTCGCCTGCGGGAGATACATCTCGCGGTAGTAGTAGGAATGCGGGACGTTGATCTGCTTGAGCACCGGCTCGCGCTGCGCGACCAGCGACGCAGGGGAAAGCCCTGTAAGCGCCAGAAACACTCCCCAATCCCGAATCGCCATCAATCGAGTTCCCGCAGGCACTGATCGAGGATCCCAAGCGCGATCTCCACGTCCTCGGCGTCCACCACCAGCGGGGGCGCCAGCCGGAGCGCATTCTTGCCCGCCGCCAGGAGCAGCAGCCCCTTGGCGAACGCCATTTGCTCCAGCCGGTGCGCCAGCTCGACCGCGGGCTCCCGGGTGGCGCGATCAACCACAAACTCAATCCCCTGCATCAGCCCGATGCCGCGAACCTCCCCGATGCAACCGTGGCGGGCGGCGATAGCTTTGAGGCCTTGCGCGAGTTGCTCGCCCCGCACCCGCGCGTTGGAAACCAGCTCGCGCTGCACCACGTCCAGCGTGGCCAGCGCGGCGGCGCAACAGACCGGATTCCCCCCGAACGTGCTGCCGTGCGCGCCGGGTTCCCAGGTGCTCACCGCCTCCCGGGCGATGAGCGCGCCGATGGGCATGCCCGAGCCAAGACCCTTGGCCGTCACCAGGATGTCCGGTGCCACGCCCTCGTGTTCGCAGGCGAACATCTTCCCGGTCCTCCCGATGCCCGATTGCACCTCGTCCATCACCAGCAGAATCCCGTGCCGGTCGCACAGCGCGCGCACCGCCGCGAGCCAGCCCGGTGGCGGAAGGATGTAGCCGCCCTCGCCCTGCAGCGGTTCGACGAACACGGCGGCCACGTCTTTGGGGTCCAGATGGCGGGCGAACAGATCCCGCTCTATGACGTCGACGCAGAAGATCCCGCAGGATGGGAACGTCTTGCCGTATTCACAGCGATAGCAGTAGCCGTAGGCGACGTGGTGCACGTCGGGCAGGAAGGGTCCGAAGCCGGCGTGCTGGCGCGCCTTGCTCGAGGTGAGCGAGAGTGCGCCGTAGGTCCGTCCGTGGAAGGAACCCTTGAATGCCACGAACGCCGTCCGGCCGGTCGCGTGGCGGGCCAGCTTCATCGCCCCCTCGACCGCCTCGGTGCCCGAATTGGTCAGGAAGACGCGCTTGGGACCGGGCCCCGGAGCGATCGCGGCCAGCCGCTCGCTGAGCGCCGCCATTCCTTCGTAGTAGAAATCACCCCCGCAAATGTGCAGGAAGCGGTCCGCGGCATCCTTGATCGCCTTGACGACCTCGGGATGACTATAGCCGGTGGAGCAGACGGCGATCCCCGCCATGAAATCGAGGAAGCGGTTCCCGTCCACGTCCTCCACCATGGCACCCTCGCCCCGGGCCACCACCAGCGGATACTCCTTGATGTAGCAGGTCGCCGTGACCGCTTTGTCCCGGGTGATGATGGCGCGCGCCTTGGGGCCGGGGGGCGGGGTGATGATCTTCGGGTACGACTTGCTCACCATGGATCAGCTCCTCTCACATCACCGCTTCGAGTGCGCTCCGGAACCGCGTCACGATCTCGTCGATCTCTCCTTCGGTAATCACAAACGGCGGGGCCAGCATCACCAGATCGCCGTTGACCCCGTCCGCCTGGCCCGTGTTGGGCCACACCATGAGCCCCGCGCGCTCCGCGGAGGCCGTGAAGCGCTCGGCAAAACGCTGCTCGCGCAGAAAAGGCGCTCCGCTCTCGACATCCTCCACGAACTCGATCCCGGCCAGCAGTCCGCGCCCCCGGACGTCTCCCACGTACGGGAGGCCGCGCAGCGTTTGCAGGCGTTCGTGAAAGATCCGCCCCAGCCTGGCGCAGCGCACGATCAGATCGTGGCGGCGCAGGAAACGAATCGCCGCGACGCCCGCGGCGCACATCGCCGGGGAGTGGATGTAGGTCTGCGCGTGCAGCAGGGCCATCGACCCGCCCGCCAGCACGTCCACGATGCGCCGCGGCGCCGCCACCACCGCGAGCGGAGCATATCCCCCGCTGACCCCCTTCCCCATCACCTGGATGTCCGGCACGACGCCGTAGGGCTCGAGCGCGGACCAGGTTCCGGTGCGTCCCGCGCCGACCAGAATCTCATCGGCGATCCAGAGCACCTCGTGGCGGTCGCAGATCTCCCGGATGGTGCGCCAATAATCCTCTCGGGGAACCGCGGCGCCGGTGGAAGATCCTCCCACCGGCTCGGCGACGAATGCAGCGACTCTTTCGGGTCCCAGGCGGAGCAGCAGCTCCTCCAGCGCGCGACCGCTGCAGCGCGGGCATCCGGCGTCCCGGCCCCGGCAGGGACAGCGATAGCTGTACGGAGCCGGCACGCGCGGGACGTCGAGTAACCAGGGCTGGAAGTAGGTCTTATAGTGTTCCCGCGCGCCGAGGGAGAGCGCCAGCAGGGTATTGCCGTGGTAGGCCGGCGCCAAGGCCACTACCAGCTCCTTTTCGCCGCGCCCGCGCTCCACCCAGTACTGCCGCGCCAGTTTGAGCGCGGCCTCGATGGCGTCGGAGCCGCTGGAGAGGAAGTAGAAGTGGCTGAGGTCACCGAGGGCGAGCCCCGCCAGCTCATCGGCCAGGCCCTCGGCGGCGGCGTTGGTAAACGCCATCCCGCTCACATAACCGACCCGGCGCACCTGCTCGGCCATCGCATCCACCACCTCGGAAACGCCATGGCCCAGGCAGGCGACGAATGCACCGCCGCAGGCGTCGAGGTAATTCCGGCCGTCCGAGTCGTACAGCCAGCAGCCCTCCCCCTTGATGATCAGGGGATAGGTCCGGGCCAGATTGCGGTACAAAACGTGGGTCTCGGGGTAACGATGCGGCATCCGGGAAAGTTACCTTCCAGCCATGCGGAAGCGCTGCTCCGTCCCGATCCTGCTCTTGGGCCTTGGTTTTTCCGGCTGCCGGCACACCGATCCCGCCGATCTTGTGCTGCGCCACGGGGCCATTTATCCCCTCGCCACCGACTCCGGAAGGGTGGAGACCCTGGCCATCCGGGATGGGCGGATCGTCTACGCCGGCGACGATCGCGGGGCAAACCGGCTGATCGGCGGCCGGACGGCGGTGCTCGAGCTGCACGGCCGCATGGTGTTGCCCGCCTTTCGGGACACCCATCTGCATCCGTCTGAGGGCGCCGGGCTGGGCGAATGCCGCTTCGATGCGCTCAAGACCCGGGAGGCGGTGCTCGACTCACTGCGGCACTGCGCCGCCGGGCATCCGGAATGGCCCTGGGTGCGCGGTCGCGGCTGGCAGCTTCCCGTGTTCCCCGAGGCCAATCCGCGCAAGGAATGGCTCGACGCCATCGTTTCGGATCGGCCGGTGTTCCTCATGGCGGCGGATGGCCATTCGGCGTGGGTCAATTCGAAGGCTTTGCGGGTCGCGGGAATCACGCGGACCACCGGGGATCCGCCCAACGGCCGGATCGAGCGGGATGCGCGCACCCACGAGCCCTCGGGCACGCTGCGCGAGCGGGCCGTTGACCTGGTGGCAAAGCAGCTCCCGCCTCGCACCCAGGAAGAGCTGCGCGCCGGCCTGTTGCGAGCGCTCCAGCTGGCCAACACCTACGGTATCACCGCGCTGCACGACGCCGCCGCCGGCCCTCCCCTCCTCGAGGCCTACGCCTCGCTCGACAGCGCCGGCCAGCTCACCGCGCGGGTGGTCGTCGCCATCGAAGTGGATGCCGCGGGGGGTCCGGAACAAATCGATTCGCTGCGCAGCTGGCGGGGCCGTTTTCCCGGGAGGCGCCTCTACTCCCCCAGCGCTGCCAAGATTTTCGTCGATGGCGTCATCGAGGCGAAAACCGCGGCGCTGCTGGCGCCCTATCGTGACGGCGGCGGCCGGAGCGGCGAGCCGAACCTCTCTCCCGCCGCGCTGGACACCCTCGTCGCGGCGATCGACGCCGCCGGGTTCCAGGTCCACCAGCACGCCATCGGGGACCGCGCGGTCCGTATGGCGCTCGACGCGCTGGAATTTGCCCGCCGCCACAACGGCCCCCGCGATGCGCGTCCCATCATCGCGCACCTCGAGCTGATCGACCCCGCGGACATTCCCCGCTTCGCCGCGCTCGGCGTGATCCCCAGTTTTCAGCCGCTTTGGGCCTACGCGGACGACTACATAACCCGCCTGACCGAGCCGGTGCTCGGCCCCGAGCGGGCCCGCTGGCTCTATCCGATCGGCTCCGTGGCGCGGACCGGCGCGCACCTCGCCGCGGGGAGCGATTGGTCCGTCTCCTCGATGAATCCGCTGGAGGCCATCCAGGTCGCGGTCACGCGCCGCGCGCCGGAAGCCCCCGCCGGTCCCGCCTGGATTCCCGAAGAAGTGGTCGACCTGCGCACCATCCTCACCGCCTATACCGTGGGAGGTGCCTATGCGGCGGGCGAAGAAGTCACCAAGGGAACCCTGGAGATCGGCAAGGAGGCAGATCTCATCGTGCTCGACCAGGATCTCTACCGGATTCCGGTGACCCAGATCCATTCCTCTAAAGTGCTCCTCACCCTCCTGGCCGGCCGCGAAGTGTGGCGGGACCGATCCTTGCGCTAGGCGGGGTCGACCACACGTTCTGACGGGTATTTCCAGCTTCATTTGAGGTCGGTTGTCCGCAGCAGCGGACGCTGTGTTTGCCCTGGAGGACAAATTCATGCTACCCCTCACCCGTTTCCTGCTGCCGGTTCTGGCGCTGGCGACCCTCACCACGGGGGCGGCGGCCCAAAAGGCCCCCAAGCCCCTGCCGGTCATGCGCGGGGCAATTCAAGACACCCTCGGCCAGGCAATCGAAGGAGCCCAGGTCGAGATCATCGGCCTTGACCGGGTGGTCACGACCGCCGGCTCGGGCGCCTACCGGTTCGATGGGATCAAGCCGGGCAAATACTGGATCATCGCGCGCCGGATCGGCTATCGACCGCTCCGGGCAGCGCTCACTTTCGAGCCCGGGGATGACCGGGAGATCGTCTTCCAGCTCGAGCCGCTTCCCTACAACCTGCCCGAGATCAAGGTCCGCGCCGAAAACAAGAAGTGGGAGCGTGAGTATCAGGATTTTGTCTGGCGGTCCAAGTCGAGTCTCCATGGCCGCTTCCTCACCCGCGACGATATCGAGCGCTCGCACGCCACCTTTCTCGGGGACGCGGTGCGGCGCTATCTGCCGTTCGTGAGCAGTGAAAGTTTCTTTACGCCCTTTTACCCCGATCCCTTTGCGCGTGCTTGGGGACGGGATGGCATCGGATGGGTGTCCTCGCGTGCCACGAGCCTCGACCGAAGCTGCTCGCCCGGCGTCTCGCGCAACGGCGCACCGCCGACGGGCGGCTGGGCGGTCAATGATTTTCGCCCGGAGAACGTGGAGGCCGTGGAGATCTATCGCAGCGGTTCCCAGGTGCCGGTCGAGTTTGCGAGCTGGGGTGGTGCCGGCTGTGGACTCGTGGTGGTCTGGACCAGATAGGTGCGCGCCGGTTGGCGCGCTTATTATTCCGGCAGGACTGAACCGCAGAGACCGCAATGGCCGACCTGATTTCCCGCCGAACCCTGCTCGCTCGTGGAAGTGTCCTGGCCCTCGGCCTGACCGGCATTGCGCGCGTTCTCGGCGCCAGCGTGTTCAAGACTCCGCTGCTGGTCTACAAGGATCCCGGGTGCGCTTGCTGTGAAAAGTGGGTTGCCGTCATGCGTTCGGCTGGCTTCGTGGTCTCGGTCCGGAATACCAGCGACATGGCGACCATCAAGCGCCGCTATCAGGTCGGGCCCGAGCTTGCCTCCTGTCACACCGCGCTGGTCGCGGGCTACGTCATCGAAGGGCACGTTCCGGCCGATCTGGTGCAGAAGCTGATCCGCGAAAAGCCGAAGACTCTGGGCCTAGCGGTTCCCGGCATGGTCACTGGCTCACCCGGCATGGAAGGCCCGAATTCCCAGGCATATCAAGTGCTCAGCTTCAACGCGGCCGGGAAAACCTCGGTCTACGCTCGGCGGTAGCCTCTGATCGCTAACCTCTGATC
>CAZYPO010000010.1:22574-57672 GCA_964649225.1 uncultured Gemmatimonas sp.
ATCGCGCGGCCGCGCGGACCTCTCGCATGCCGCGATCGAGGTCGACCCGCGCCAGCAAGAGGAGACCCACCACGAAGAACACCAGCACCAGGAGCACGGCGGTGCGCGGGGAGTGAAACCCGTCGGCCACGAAGCCGAACGACATGCCCAGGATGGTGCCCAGGCGCGAGAAGGTGCCCCAGAAGCCGAACATCTGGGTCACCTTGTCGGGTGGGGAAAGCAGCCCGACGACGGTACGGCTGGACGCCTGGGTCGCCCCGATGGCGGCGCCGGCCACCAGGCCGAGCACCTGGAAGACCCGCTTGGGATCCGCGCCGCTCCAGCGGCTCAGTTGCGCCAGGAAATAGATCCCGAGCACTCCGAGGATCCACCAGACCAGCGTGGCGAGCACGGTCTTCTTGGGGCCGATCTTGCTCTCGAGCCAGCCGAAGAGAAACGCGCCGGCCGCCGCGCTGAGCTGCAGGCCGATGAACAGCATGCGGAGCTCGGCATCGGAGTAATGGACTTCATCGCTGGCGTAGATCGAAACGAACTTGACGATCGCGTCGATTCCCGCCATGTACACCATGAAGGCGCCCAGAAACTGGAACAGCACTTTGTTCTGCCGCGCGGTCTGGAAGGTCTGGCCGAACTCGTGCAGGCCCGCGCGGAAAAGCTGCAGCACCCCCGCCCGCTCATAGCCCGGAGCCGGCGGCGTCCGGTTGTGCACCAGCAGAAAAGTGGGAGTCGCGGTCACCAGGAAAAACGCTCCAATCGCCACCATGGCCAGCTGGTTCTGCTGGACGTACTTCGCGGGATCGGCGGCCGGATTCGCGGTGACCACAAACGTGAGCGCGACCAGGATGCTGGCCAGGCCGCCGAAGTAGCCGATCCCCCAGCCCAGCCCGGAGATCTTGCCCATCGTCTCCGGAGTGGAGATGTCCGGGAGAAAGCTGCCGCAAAAGGTCTCGCTCAGCATGAAGGCGGCATTGCTCACCGCGATCAGCGCGATGGCCGACCAGATCGCTCCCGGCTGCACCAGCGCGAGCGCGGCCGTGGCCAACGAACAGATCACCGCGGTACCGAAGAGATAGCGCTTCTTCTTACCGCTATAATCGCAGATCGCGCCCGCGAGCGGTGAGAGTACCAGCGCGATCAGCGTGGAGATGATGATCGCGAGCGACCAGTAGGAGGTGCGGACCGCCGAGCCCGCGGGCACGATGTAGCCCACAAAAAACTTCGAGTACAGCACGGTGATGACCACGGTGGTGTAGCTCGAATTGGCAAAATCGAACATTGCCCAGCCGAAGATTTCCTTTCGAGTAACCGGGGGACCCCGGCGGACGGGGAGGGCGGCCGCGGCGGTGGTCACGAGCGGGGGCATGTTAGCTTGCTCCATGTTCATTGGACACTTTGCCGTTGGGTTCGCGGCCAAGCGCTGGGCCCCACGGATCAATCTTGGCTACCTGCTGTTTGCCACTCTGCTGCTCGATGTCCTCTGGCCTCTCTTCGTGCTGCTCGGGCTGGAGCGCTTCCGGATCGCGCCGGGCGCCAATCCCTTCCTGCATCTGTCCTTGGACCACTATCCCTGGTCGCACAGCCTGCTGCTGGCCGTGGTGTGGGGCCTGTTCCTCATGGCCGTGTACCGCTCCCGCGGAGGCGAGCGCCCGGCGGCGGTGATCGTGGGCGCAGCCGTCGTCAGCCACTGGGTGCTCGACTGGATTACCCATCGTCCCGATCTCCCGCTCTGGCCCGGCGGGCCCCTGGTGGGCCTCGGGTTGTGGGGCTCGGTGGGAGGCACCATCGTCATCGAGTCACTCATGCTGGCAATCGGAGCCTGGCTCTATTTCACCGCGACCCGGCCCAACGACCGGATCGGTGCGGTGGGTCCGGTGTCCTACCTCGTACTGCTGGCTGTGCTCTACGCTCAGAGTATCGTCCTTACAGCGCCGCCGCCGGGCGCCGAGCGGTTGATCGTGGTGGTGGGACTCGCGGCCGGGCTGGCGCTGGTGCTGCTCGCGGGATGGATCGATGCCCATCGCAGCAGCGAGCCCGCTCGCAGCTGACGGCGTTAGAACAACTTCGGCACTTCCGTTGCCAGCGCGTACACTCCCGCCGCGCTCATCGCGAACACGACGATCGCCGCGGCCACCGTGAGTGCAAGTGGATGGCGGTAGCCGTCCAGCAGATCCTTCCGATGCGCCGCCAGCAGCATCGCGCTGAGCCCAAACGGAAGAATGAGGCCGTTGAGCGCGCCCACCAGGATCAGAATGGTGACCGGCCGGCCGACGGAAAGGAAGATCACCGTCGAAAGGGTGATGAATGCAATGATGAGGGGGACGGTGCGCGCCTCCCAGCCGGGGCGCAGCGTGCGCACGAACGAGACCGACGTGTAGGCCGAGCCGACCACGGAGGTGATCGCCGCCGCCCACATGACCGCGCCGAAGAAACGGTAGCCGGCCTCTCCCGCGGCGAGCCGGAACATCGAGGCCGGTGGATTGGCGGGATCCAGCGCGAGCCCGTGGCTCACCACGCCGAGCGCGCCGAGAAAAAGGACCACGCGCATGACCGTAGCGACGCTGATTCCGGTGATCGCCGAGTACGTCGCATCCCGGACCGCGCCCGGGCCGGCGACCCCGGCATCGAGCAGCCGATGCGCTCCGGCGAAGGTGATGTACCCGCCCACCGTGCCACCCACGATCGTGAGGATGCTGAGCACGCCGAGCCGGACCGGCGCCACCGTGCGCAGCAACGCCTCGCCGAGCGGGGGGGAGGCCGCGACCGCCACATACATCGTCAGCAGCACCATCAGCGCGCCCATGAGCTGGGCAAAGCGGTCCATAGCCCGGCCCGCCTCCCGCGACAGAAAAATCCCGATGGCCAGCAAGGCGGAAAGCGCCGCGCCGGCCTTTGGATCGATCCCCAGCAGCGCGTTGAGCCCCAGCCCTGCGCCGGCCACGTTACCAATGTTGAAGGCCAGCCCGCCCACCGCCACCAGGACCGCGAGCGTGGCGCCTAGCCCGGGAAGCACTCGATCGGCCAGGCTCTGGGCCGGGAGTCGAGCGGCAACGATGACCCGCCAGATGGTGAGTTGTGCGGCCAGATCGCAGAGGACAGAAACCAGGATCGCGAACCCGAAGCTAGCCCCCAGATCCCGGGTAAAGACCACTGTCTGGGTCAGGAAGCCGGGACCGATGGCCGAAGTAGCCATCAGGAAAGCGGCGCCAAGCAGAACGCGCAGGCGAACGGCGCGCGGAGTGCCGCTCATCTCGACTGGTCCGAAGCGGAAGCGGCCAACGCTACACCTGGCAAGCGCATCCCGGCAACCAAGCTCCCGCTATTTTCCCGGGCCATGAGCCTGGCACCCTGGTTTCCCAAGCGACTCTTGGTCTCCCACGCTCTCCACGAGGGCCTCGGCGATTATCTCCTGGCCCGGCGGCCGGATCTCGAAGTCCGCGCCCGCGGCCTCACCGAAATCACCGCGGAAGACGTGGCCTGGGCTGAGGTGTTGGTGGGCTTCCGGGCGCCCGGTGTGGAGGGCTGGCAACAGCTGCGCTGGATCCACTGCATCGGCGCCGGCGTCGATGCCTTCGCCTTTCGCACCGGGCTCTCCCCCGATACCCTGCTCACCCGCACCTCGGAAGACTTCGGTCCCCAAATCGGCGAGTACTGCCTGACCCGGGCCCTCGCCGTCACCCAACGCCTGCGCCACCTCGAGGCCGAGCAGCGCGCCCGCAGCTGGAAGCCGAAGCATCCCGAGCAGATCCGGGGGACGCGCGCGCTGATCGTGGGGACCGGGACGGTGGGCCGGGGCATCGCCCGCGCATTTCTCGGCGTGGGCTGCAGGGTCGAAGGCCTATCGCGGAGTGGCGCGGCACGCGCCCCCTTCGCTCACGTATATCCGGCGACCCGCTTTGCGGACGCGATCAGAGGGGCTCGCTGGCTGGTCCTGGCCTGCCCCCTTACCGAGGCCACTTTTCACTTCCTCGACCGCGCGCGGCTCGCCGAATGCGCCAGCACCTACCTGATTAATGTCGGGCGGGGTCCGCTGGTAGACGAAGCGTCGCTTCCCGAAGCGTTCGACCGCGGCTGGCTGGCCGGCTGCGCCTTGGACGTCTTCGAGACCGAGCCGCTGCCGGAGGGCTCCCCACTCTGGGAAAGAGGGGACGTGACCATCTCGCCCCACATCTCAGGCCTGACCACGATTGCCGGCGCGGCAGATGGATTCCTCGCCTGCCTGGCCGAAGTCGAGAAGGGGCGCGTGCCGGCGCTGGCGGTGGATCCGAAGCGTGGGTACTAGGAACGAATGGCTTTCTTTCGTGCGGCGAGTAGTCTTAACCCGCCACCAGTCAACGCGTTCGAGCCGGAATGGTCAAGATGTGACCTCCCGGCTAGGCTTCTAAGACAGCCCTAACCCCGGATCCCCCATGCCCGACATAGGCCCGTTGCACCCCCAGGTGGTGCATTTCGTCATCGCCCTGGGCCTCGTCGGAGTCCTGCTCCGCCTGCTCTCCTTGGTAGCACGGGTCGCCTGGTTGAGCCCTGCCGCCGCCACCTTGATCATTCTGAGCGCCGGGGCCTCGGTCGTAGCCGCCAAATCCGGGACGGACACGCACGAGAATTCCGAGCGAATTCCCGGGGTCCGCGTGGCGGTGCAGACCCACGAAGAATGGGGGAAGCGCACTCGCAACGTGCTGCTCGGAGTGGCCGGGCTGGAAATCCTGGCGCTGCTCCTCGCCTCCCGCCCGGCAGGCCGGCCCCTCCGCTTCGTGGCGGCCGCGGGTGGCCTCGGCGCGGCCTTCTGCATCTTCAAGGTCGCCGATCTGGGCGGCGACATCGTCTACGAATACGCCGGCGGGGTGGGCACCCGCTCGGGGGATCCGGCCGATATCGACCGCCTGCTGGTGGCGGGCCTCTTCTATGCCGCCCGAATGGATCGGGACTCGGGCCGGGTGGAAGACGCCGCCCGGCTGATCGACGAGTTGGCCCGGCGCGAGCCGGGAGATACCGCCATCCGCTTCCTGGCAATCGAATCGAAGCTGCGGGACCGCAAAGATCCCGCGGGCGCGCTGGCCGACCTGGCCCAGTTCCAGCTCCCGCCCGACAACCGGCTGGTGGTTCGTCACGGACTCCTTACGGCGCAGGCGCTGGTGGCGTCAGGCCGCGTAGACAGCGCGCGGGTGGTCCTGAGCGGCCTGCAACAGCGCTTTCCGGAGAATCCGGCGGTCAAGAGCGCCCTCGATAAGCTGCGCTGACCCGCCGGATCAGGCTCGGCTATGATCCGAGCGCCAGTGCTGGACGGCGCGCTTGACCTCATCGCGGGAGCTCAGCTCACCCGCCAGAATCCGCTCGACCAGGTGGGGGACCTCCGCATCGGAGGCAAAGCGGATTCCGATCAACTGGCCGCGGGAGAGCCGCTCGATGTCCATCGACCGGCCCGGCAGTAGCCGCTCCAGCCGGAGCGTTTCCTCCAGACCGATCACCCGGTCCTGCACCCTGAGCGGCATCCAGCGGGCGCATACCAGCCCCACCAGGATGGCGAGGGCCACGATCGCCGCCCAGGCACTGGGAAGCCCGGGTTGCCGCACCAGCTCCACGATCTGGATGATCGCGTTCGCGGCGAGCACCGGGATCACGAAGAAGTGCCACGGCGACAGCCAGCGGGCGTGGTTCGCGTAGGATTGCACGTCGTCGTCGGACATAGGGCACCTCAGGAGGAACCGACCGCTACTGGTTACCGGTCACTGGTCACCGCCGCATAGTGACGCTTGCAATACCAGTACACCGGGAGTCCCGCCAGCAAGAGCGCCGCGCCGATGGCGGCATCCATGGGGGCCTCCCGAATCGTATTCACTATGAGATAGCCCGAAAACAGGATGAACACCACCGGGGTCACCGGGTACCCCCAGGCGCGATAGGGCCGGTCCAGCGCCGGCTCCCTGCGACGCAGCACGACCACCGCGGCGCAGGAGAGCGTATAGAACAGGAACGACACGAACACCATGTAGGTGATGAGCTGGTTGTAGGTACCTGAGAGCGCGAGCAGCGCAGCCCAGAAGCCCTGCACGACGAGTGCGGTGTTCGGGGTGGCATACCGGGGATTCAGGCGGCCCGCCCAGGCAAAGAAATTCCCTCGCAACGCCATCGCGTAGGGAATCCGCGGCGCGGTGAAGACCATGCCGTTGTTGCAGCCGAGGGTGGAGAGCAGCACCGCGACCGTCAGCAGCCCGCCGCCGACCGGACCCAGCACTACCCGGACGGCGTCAGCCGCGACCATCGGGGACTTTGCGGTTGCCGCCTGCCCGAGCACGTAGAGCACCGCGATGCTCACCCCGATGTAAAGCAGGCTCACCACCAAGGTCGACAGGACGATGGAGAGCGGCATGTCCCGCCCGGGGCGCTTGAGCTCGCTGCCCACGTAGGTGATCTCGATCCAGCCGTCGTAGGCGCCGAGCACCAGGATCATGGCAAGCCCGAAGGGGCCGATAAGCGCGCCGAGCGGCTCGTGGGGCCAGAGTGGCTGGAAGTTCGCGGTGCTCCCGCCCGGCAGGAGCAGGCAGACCACAATCAGGGCCGCCACCGCTGCGATCTTGAGAATGGTCACCACGTCCTGGGTGAGCGCTCCGACCCGTAGCCCGAAACAGTTGATCAGAGTGAGCAGCAGAATGGATCCCGCCGCAATGAGCTTCACGGCGAGCGCCGAGAGTGGTAGGAAGAAGCCGAGGTAAGTCGCGAAGCCCACCGCGACGAAGGCGATCGACGCGGGATTGATGACCACCGCGGCGCCCCAGCCGTAGAGATAGCCCCAGAGGGGACCGAAGGCGCGCTGCAGGTACACGTACTGCCCACCGGCCCGGGGCATTGCCGCGCCCAGCTCGGCGACGCAGAGCGCGCCGCAGAGCGACACCAGCCCCCCCGCGATCCAGACCAGGATCGTCGGGAAGGAGCCCGAGAAGGCGGCGGCGATGCTGGCCGGGACAATGAAGATCGAGGAGCCGATGATCGTACCCACGTTGATCATCGTCGCGTCGAACAGACCGAGCTGGCGGCGCAGTCCGTCATCGCCGCGCGGAGACGCGGGGGGATTGGATGTCATGAGGTTCCCCAACCTATCACCTCGCGCTATCCTATGGCATTCGCCGTCGGTTGCCTCCGTAACGCGCCCAGGAATCCCCATGCCGCTGACCCGCATCACTCGCGCACTGCTCCTCGCGACTGCCCTGCCCTCGATTGCCGGCGCGCAGGTCACCCCGCCCCAGCGGCAACCGTTCCCGCGACCCGTGGTTCCCGCCGCGGTCCCGGCGGACAGCCAGGCGCGGCCCGACAGCACCGACCGGCTGCGGACCGGGCTCTTCTCAGGATTGCGCTTCCGCAGTATCGGCCCCGCGGCGCCCTCGGGACGGATCGGCGAGGTGGCCGTCCATCCCTCGAGCAAGAGCACCTGGTATGTGGCCGTACACTCGGGAGGGGTCTGGAAGACGGTCAACGCGGGCACCACCTGGACCCCGCTCTTCGACACGCAGAGCTCCTATTCCATCGGCACGATCGCCCTCGATCCGGTCAATCCGCTGGTGGTCTGGGTCGGCAGCGGGGAGAACAACAGCCAGCGCAGCGTCGGCTACGGCGACGGAGTCTACAAATCCACCGACGGAGGCCGGAACTGGAGCAACGTCGGGCTCAAAGCCTCGAATCACATCGGCAAGATCCTGATCGATCCGCGCAACCCCTCCGTGGTGTACGCGTCCGCGATGGGGCCGCTCTGGTCGGCCGGCGGCGACCGCGGGGTCTACAAGTCCGTCGATGGCGGCAAGACCTGGGCCCAGGTGCTCAAGGGCGACGACTGGACCGGCGCATACGACCTGCAGTTCGATCCCCGGAACCCCGACGTCCTCTTTGCCACCACCTATCAACGCGCCCGGCGCCAGTGGGGCTTCATCGACGGCGGCCCCGGCTCGGCCATCTGGAAATCGAGTGATGCGGGCGCCACCTGGTCCAAGCTGACCCGCGGATTACCAACCGAAGAGATGGGCAAGATCGGCTTGGCGGTTTCCCCGGTAAACGGCAACGTCGTGTACGCCATCATCGAAGCCGCCAATCGTGGCGGGGGCTTCTACCGCTCCATCGACGCGGGACAAAACTGGGAGCGGATGAGCCAGACCACCGGGAGTCCGCCCTTCTACTACCACAAGCTGTACCCCGATCCGAAGGACGTCGATCGGGTGTACTCCATGAACGTCCAGCTCCAGGTAAGCGACGACGGCGGACGGACCTTTCGCTCCATCCAGGGCCGCTCCACCCACGTCGACAATCACGCGCTCTGGATCGATCCCGACGACACCGGCCACTTGATCAACGGCAACGACGGCGGGCTCTACGAAAGCCACGACCGGGGGGCCACCTGGACCTACATGGCCAACCTGCCCCTGGTCCAGTTCTACAACGTGGACGTTTCCCAGAGCGAGAGCCCCTTCTACCTGGTCTGCGGCGGCACCCAGGACAACAACTCCGTCTGCGGACCATCGGGCGGCGTCAATTCTCACGGCATCGCCAACGCCGACTGGTTCATCACCACCGGCGGCGACGGGTTCACCTCGCGCATCGACCCCGAAGATCCCAACACCATCTACGCCGAGTCCCAGCACGGCGAGATGGTGCGCTTCGACCGGAGGACCGGGGAGCGCATCGGCATTCAGCCTCAGCCCGAGCCCGGCGAGCCGGCCCTGCGCTGGCATTGGGATTCGCCGCTCATCATCAGCCCGCATTCCCGAAGCCGACTCTATTTCGGCTCGCAACGGCTGTTCCAGAGTGACGACCGGGGCGACAGCTGGAAGCCGATCAGCCCGGACCTGAGCCGCCAGGTGGACCGGAACAAACTGCAGTTGATGGGACGGGTCTGGAGCATCGACGCGGTGGCGAAGAACACCTCGACCTCGTTCTTCGGCACCATCGTGGCGCTCTCGGAATCACCGCTCAAGCAAGGCCTGCTCTTCGCGGGAACCGATGACGGGCTGATCCACGTCACCGAGGATGCGGGCGCGAGCTGGCGCAAGCTCGAGAGCTTCCCGGGCGTCCCGGAGATGAGCTTCGTCTCCGACGTCGAGGCATCCCGCCACGGCGTGAGCACGGTCTACGCGTCGTTCAACAATCACAAGGCGGGAGACTTCAAGCCCTACCTGCTCAAGAGCAACGATGGCGGACGCAGCTGGGCTTCCATCAGCGGGAATCTGCCCGAGCGCGGCTCCGTCTGGGCCATCGCCGAAGACCACCTGAATCCCAACCTGCTCTTCGTCGGCACCGAGTTCGCTGCCTTCTTCACGCTGGATGGCGGCAAGAAGTGGCTTAAGTTCGCCGGACTGCCCACGATTCCGGTGCGCGACATCGCAATCCAGCGCAAGGAAAACGACCTGGTCCTGGCCACCTTCGGCCGCGGCTTCTACATCCTCGACGACTACTCGCCGCTGCGCGATGCGGCCAAGACCGTCGAAGAGCGCGTGGCGCTGCTGCCGGTGCCCGACGCGAAGATGTACATCGAGGCGAGCCCGCTGGGCGGTGGGCCACGCGGCGCCCAGGGCGACGCCCTCTACACCGCGCGCAATCCGGCGAGCGGGGCGGTGTTCACCTGGTTCATGCGCAGTGAGCTGCGCACCTCGCGCGCGCGCCGGCTCGCCGCGGACAAAGCGGCGGCCGCGAAAGGCCTCGATGTGCCCTATCCCTCGTGGGACACCCTGCGGCTCGAGCAGAATGAAGAAGCCCCCGCCGTGGTGCTGTCCATCACCGATGAGCAGGGCAACCTGATACGGCGCCTCACCGGACCCACCGGTGCGGGCTTCCAGCGGATCAGCTGGGATTTCCGTTACCCGCCCGCCACGCCGGTCACGACGGCGAGCGTGCCCCCGGCAGGTGGTGAAGGGGACGAGGAAGGCGGCGGCGGGTTCGGCGGCGGCCGCGGACCCATGGTGCCGCCGGGGACCTACAAGGTGACCCTCTCGCTGCGCCAGAACGGGCGGGAGACCCCGGCAGGCACCCAGACGTTCCACGCCGTGCCTCTGGGGCAGGGCCCGCTCTCCAGCACCGATCGGGCGGCGGTCGCCGCCTTCCACCAGCAGACCGCGCGCCTGCAGCGCGCGGCCCTCGGCACGAACGCCTCGCTGGGCGAGGCCGAGAGCCGGCTGGCCATGCTGCGGCGCGCCATCGAGGTCACGCCGGGCGCACCGCCCGCGCTGGGGGAGCGCGGCCGCGCGCTGACCGCGAGGCTGCGCGAGTTCCGGGCCGAGCTCTCGGGCGACCCGGTGATCGAGGGGGCCCAGGAGCCCACGCCCCCCACGCTGCTCGACCGGGTGCAGCGCGTGGTCGGCAACACCTGGTCGAATACCCAAGCCCCCACAGCGACCCACCGGCGCAACTACGCGATCGCCTCCCAGCAACTGAGCGAGTTCCTGCCCCGGCTGAAGGCGGCCGCGGATGACCTGCGAAAGCTGGAGGATGATGCGGAAGCAGCGGGCGCGCCGTGGACGCCTGGCAGGATTCCGGTGTGGAAGCCGTAGAGGGCGGTAGGACGGTCACGGAACGGCGCTGTAGACGATCTCCCCGTTGATCACGGTGTAGAGCGTATGGGTCTTCAGGATATCGAGCTCCGGCACCCGCATGATGTCCTGATCGAGAATGGTGAGATCCGCAAGCTTGCCCACCTCGATCGTGCCCCGGCTCGCTTCTTCGAACGCCGCGAAGGCCGGCCAGAGCGTGAACATCTTGAGCGCCTGTTCGCGAGTGACCCGTTCTTCGGGGTGCCAGCCTTCGCCGGAGCGACCCTGCAGGTCTTTTCGCGCCACTGCGGCGTAGAACTCGATCATCGGCTCGCCCCGCTCCACCGGGGCGTCGCTCCCGCCGGGAACCGGCACTCCCAGCTTGATAAGGCTCTGCCAGGCGTAGGCACCCTTGAGCCGGTCCATGCCAAGGCGCGCCGGAGCGAAGTACAGATCGCTGATCGCGTGCGACGGCTGCATCGAGGCGATGATGCCGAGTTCCTTGAAGCGCGGAAGGTCGGCGGGATTCACGATTTGCGTGTGCTCGTCCCGCCAGCGTGGCTCGGCGATCTTGCGCTGATCGGGCGGGACCGCCTGCATCGCGCTCTCGTAGAAGTCGAGCATCAGCCGGTTACCGCGGTCGCCGATCGAATGGGTCTCCACCTGGATCCCGTTCTTGAGCGCCGCCACCAGCATCGGCTTGAGCGGTACGGTGTCGACGGTAATGAGGCCGGTGTTTTTTGGATCGTCGCTATAGGGGGCCAGCAGGGCCGCGCCCCGGCTCCCCAGCGCCCCGTCCATCACCACCTTGATCGTGCGCACGGTCAGCCGCCCGTCGAACTCCCCCAGCACCGCGCCCTGCTGAATCAGGCGGTCCGCGTCGGCGCTGGGACCGCTGATGTTCTTGTAGATCCGGATCTTGAGCTTGCCGTCGCGGTAGAGCCGGCGAATCCGGTCCACCTCGGCCCAGGTGCCGTGGGCATCCTGGATCTGGGTCCATCCGAGCTGCACCTCCCGCTCCACACCCTTGAGGATCTCCTGGTCGCGCTCCTCCTCGGTCGGAGGAGGCACCAGGCGGCTGACCAGCCGCTGCGCGTGGTCGATCAGCATGCCTGTGGGCTCGCCTTCGGGATCCTTGTTGATCGCGCCCCCGGCCGGGGCGGCTGTGTTCCGGGTGATTCCCGCCAGCTTGAGCGCCGCGCTGTTGACGACCGATGCGTGCCCGTCGGCCCGGGTCAGATACACCGGGTTGTTCGGCGCGATGCGGTCGAGATCCCGGCGCGTCGGGAAAACCGGTGGCTTCCAGAAGGTCTCGATCCAGCCGCGCCCTGTGACCCACTGCCCCGGCCGGGCCTGCTCGAGGCGCGACTTGACCTTGGCCAGAAAGTCTTCGAGGGTCGTGAGGCCCTCGAGGTTGAGAATCACCTCACGCGCGCCCAGGTTGGCGAGGTGCATGTGCGCGTCGGTGAAGCCGGGCAGCAGCGTCGCGCCCTTGAGATCGACGACTTTGGTGGCCGGTCCCACCAGGCGCTCCGCCCCGTCGTTCCGGCCCACGAAGACGATCTTGTCCCCCTTGATAACGACCGCCTCGGCGCGTGGGCTCTTGGCGTTGCCCGTGTAGACCCGGGCGTTCTTGAAGACCAGATCGGCCGGAGCCTGCTGCGAGGCGCCGGTCAGGGAGAGCAGCAGGGCCGCCGCGAGCGCGGTGCGTGGTAAAGCCGGGAGCGTCGTCATGAAGCTGCCATGGACTCGGGACGGATTGTCAGTCCTGCGGGGAGAGATAGCTTACCATCGCTGCCTGCCGCTGACAATGTTGGCGCCGTTGCTGTTCGGCTGCGCCGGGTGCGGAGAGAACGCCGGCACGGTCGAGGCGCCCGCGCCCGTGGGCGAATTCAGCCACGACCCCGATTCACTTCCCGCCCTTCCACCCGGGACCATCGTCGCCCCCCTCAAGCTGGATCTGGCCAGCGCGCTCAACGCGCTCGAGCACCTGGTGCCAACGCGCTTTGGCAACATCACCCAGCGCCTCAGCATCCCGGGCTCCAGCCGGAAATCCTACGCCTACGAGGTCGTGCGGGAGCCCTTCACAGTGAGCTTTGCGCACGACACGGTCCTCCTCGCCGCCACCATTCACTACCAGGGACGGGCCTGGTACGATCCGCCGATCGGTCCCGACATCAACGGCGAGTGCGGCACCAAAGGCGAGCAGCCCCGCGCCCGGCTGGTGCTGCGCGCCGTGCCCCGGCTCAGTAAGGACTGGCAGCTGCGGGTGCGCACCCGCGTGGCCCAGGTCGCTCCGGTCAGCACCACCGAGCGCGATCGGTGCTTGGTGTCCTTCCTCAAGCTCGACCTGACCGGCAAGGTGCTGGAGGTCGCGGGGCGCGCCCTGCAGAAGACCCTTCCCCAGATCGACCGCAAGCTGGCGCGACTGGACCTGCGGACCCCTCTCGAAAAGATCTGGATCGATCTGCAGAAGCCCATCCGGCTGCAGGATAACCTCTGGCTGGTGCTCTATCCCCAGGCTGTCAATCTTGGCAGCGTAAGCGGCTCCCGCGAGACCATAGGCGCCGAGATCGGCATCACCGCCGCACCACGGATCGTGACGGGCGCCAAGCCCATCCTCAGCTCGTTCCCCTTGCCCTCCCTGGGCCCGGTGCACACCGACCAGGGCTTCTCCATGCTGATCGAGGGAACCTTCGACTACGGGGTGATGAGCACCGAGCTCACCCACCGGCTGGCGGGTCGTTCCGTCAAGGCGGCTGGCGGCGTGCTGGAGGTCAAGAGGGTGACGGTCTACGGCGTGGGCGCCGGGAAGCTCGCGCTGGGGCTCGACTTCGACGGGACCGCGCGTGGCCGGCTGTGGCTCCTCGGCAAGCCGAGCTATGACGCCGCAAGCGGCTTGCTCAGCGTGCCCGATCTCGACTTCGATACCGGCAGCGCTGGCCTGCTGATTCAGGGACTAGCCTGGCTCAAGGGCTCGGCGATCCGTGAATTCCTCCGCAGTCAGGCCAAGATCCCGGCCGGCGCGCTGCTGACCCGCATCCAGTCGCTGGCATTCAGGGAATTGAATCGCGTGCTGGCGCAAGGGGTGGTGCTGAGCGCCACCATCGAAAAGACCGAGCCGGCGGGAATCCTGGTCCGCTCCGACGGCCTGATCATCCGCGCCCGTGCCACCGGAGCGGCGCGCCTGGACCTGGGTCCTGAGCTCTTTCAGCCGAGGGTCCCGGCTGGTAGCCGTTAGCTGTTAGCCGTTTCGGGGCTGGCACCGATGCGCACGCTGCTCCGGCGTCAGAGGCGCCGGGTCTTCCAGCGTCCCCGCCGGAACACGATCGCGCTCACCACCGCGAGAGTTGAGAAGGCCACGGTGATCGCGAGGAATACCCCGCGCGGACCCAGCCCCATCTGCTGCGAGAGCAGCCAGGCCAGCGGAACCTCCCACAGCCAGAAGCAGAAGAGGTTGATCAGGGTCGGCGTCCAAGTGTCGCCCGCACCGTTGAAGGCGCTGGTGAGCACCATACCATAGGCGTAGAGCGGGAACCCCGCGCTCACGATCCGCAGGCAGGCCGTCGCATATCGCGCCACCTCCGGATCACGCGTGAACGCGCTGACCAGAAGCGGAGCCAGCAGGACGAAGAGCACCCCGATCGACCCCAGAAAGCAGAGGTTGTAGAACCCGGCCCGCCACACCGCTGTTTCCGCGCGCTCCGGCTTCTTCGCGCCCAGCGCCTGCCCCACCATCGTCGCCGCGGCATTCGCCATCCCCCAGGAGGGAAGGATCGCGAAAACGATGAGCCGGATCCCCACGGTATAACCCGCGAGGGCCCGGCTGCCGAACAGCGAGACCACCCGGACCAGTCCGATCCAGCTGGTGGTGCTGATCAGGATCTGGAAAATGCCGGTGCCCGAGAGGCGCAGCAGCGCCCCGGCGAGCGGCGGATCCAGCCGCAAGTGGCTACGCTGGATCGTAAAGCGCTTGCCCTTGCCGGCCAGGCGGCGGAACTGGTAGAGCACCCCGATCCCGCGGCCCACGGTGGTGGCCACCGCGGCCCCCGTCACCCCGAGGTGCGGGAAGGGACCCACGCCGAAGATCAGCAGCGGATCGAGGATGAGGTTGCACAGATTCGCGATCCAGAGCGAGCGCATCGCGATAGTGGCGTCCCCCGCTCCCCGGAAAATCGCATTGATCAGAAAGAGCAGCAGGATGACGAGATTTCCCGCGAACATCACGCGGGTGTATCCCTGTCCCGTGGCGATGACTTCGGCCGAGGCGCCCATGAGCCCGAGCAGGCTGGGCCCGAACACCCCGCCGATCAGGGCCACGGGAATCGCGACCAACACGCCCAGCATGATGGCCTGGACCGCGGCGCGGGCGGCGCCGTCGGGCTGCTTCTCGCCGATCCGGCGCGCCACCATCGCGGTGGCGCCGATGCCGAGGCCCATGCCGAGCGCGTAGATCATGCTGAACATCGCCTCGGTAAGACCCACGGTGGCGACGGCGTCGGGACCAAGTCGGCCGACCCAGAAGACGTTGACCACGGCGAAGACCGATTCGAGTGCCACTTCGAGCACCATCGGCACCGCGAGCAGCATCAGTGAGCGGCCGATCGGCCCGGCGGTGTAGTCGTGGCGGTGCACTCCGCGCACGGCTTCCTTCACCGCTTCCCAAACGGTTCGGGGGGCTGGCTCGGGAGCGGGGAGCTCGGCGGTGGTCTCGGTCATGCCTCGGGAAATTGCCCCCTTCGGCTCCGCGGTGTTGATTCCGGCAATGGGGTTCTCCGCCTACACGAATTTCAGCCGGGCCGAATGGGCCGGGCTTCGCGCCAGCACCCCGCTCACGCTCTCCGAGGCCGACCTGGCGGAGCTCCAGGGTCTGAACGAGCAGCTCTCGATGGACGAAGTCGTCGAAGTCTATCTGCCCCTGTCCCGCCTGCTCAACTTGCACGTCGCCGCGAGCCGCGAGCTGGGGCGGGTCACCGATCGCTTCCTCGGGAAGGCGGCCGGGCCCAGTCCGTACCTCCTCGGCGTGGCCGGAAGCGTGGCGGTCGGCAAGAGCACGATTTCCAGGGTGCTGCGCGCCTTGCTGGCCCGCTGGCCCGATCATCCGTGCGTGGATTTGGTCACCACCGATGGGTTCCTCTATCCCAACCAGGTGCTGGAGCAGCGCGGCTTGCTCGCGCGCAAGGGCTTCCCCGAGAGCTACGATCTCAGGCGGCTGGTTCGCTTCGTGGCCGATCTCAAGGCGGGAGCAACTGAAGTCTCGGCGCCGGTCTACTCCCACCTGGTGTATGACATCCTCCCGGGCGAAGCGCAGCTGATTCGCCAGCCGGACATCCTGATCCTCGAGGGTCTGAACGTGCTCGAGGGGGGGGATGGGCGGCCCGAAGACGGCTCCCCGCTGTTTGTTTCCGACTACTTCGATTTTTCGATCTACGTGGATGCCGAGGAAGCCTTCATCAAGCAGTGGTTCCTGCAGCGTTTCCTGCGGCTGCGCGAAACGGCGTTCCGCGACCCGCAATCCTATTTTCGAAAGTATGCGCAACTCTCCGAGCAGGATGCCTCGGCCTTTGCGGCTCGTGTCTGGGAAGAGATCAACGGCGCCAACCTGCGCCAGAACATCCTCCCGACGCGCGAGCGGGCACACCTGATTCTGGAAAAGGGTCCCACCCACCGGGTGGACCTGGTCCGCCTCAGGCGGCTGTAGCGGGCGGCCGAAACCTGGCACCCACGGTCAGCGTCATTCTCACATTCACTCCAGCGAGGTTCGGCACCATGATCCGATCCGCTTTCCGGGCGCTGGCATTCCTCGCCCTGACCACCGGGGCCGCCGCGGCGCAGCAGCCCGCTACGCCTGATATCTCCCGTCAGCTGCTGGGGACCTGGGAAGGACCCTACCAGTCCGAGGCCGTACCGCCTGGTTCGCTCAAGCTCACCGTGGCCAAGGGAGACAAGCAGGAGTGGAAGGTGACGCTCACCGTGATCTCGGACCAGCCGTCGGCCGCGGGTGAGGTGCAGGACTTCACGGTCCAGGGGGGCACCGTCTCGTGGTCGCAGGACATCGCCGACTTGCAGTGCAAGAGCACCGCGACGTTGGTGGCCGGGATGCTCAAGGGAAACGCGGAGTGCACCCAGGGAGGCGCCGTGGTGGTGACGGCGACCTTCCTGCTCGGGAAACAGCCGTAGTCCAGCGGCGCCTCAGCGCACCACTGCGTCGAGGCTCCGCAGCGCGAGGAGCACGGTGGCCACCGCCCGCCCGAACAAGGCGGGCGTCATCGTGTCCGGGTCATCGGTGGGACGGTGATAGTCCTTGTGGTCCTCCACCCCGAAATACACGAAGGGAATTCCGCTCGCGTGGAAGGGACCCTGGTCCGATTCGTTGGTCCAGTCCTGCTGCCCGGCCACACCCGGCCGGTCATGCCCCAGGAGCAGACGGATCGGCGCGCGGGCCTGGAGCGCCTTCAATGCCGGCAGCAGGATCGGATAGTGTCCAGCTCCCGCTGCCCACAGCTCGCCCTTGGCGTTGTGACCCACCATGTCGAGGTTCACCTCGAGCGCGAGCGCCGTTTTCCGGCGGCGCGCTTCCGGGAGAAACGCCTTGGCGCCGAGCAGGCCGAACTCCTCGCCGTCGAACAGGGCGATCAGCACGGAATGCTTGAGCGGTTTGCGCCGCAGCTCCGCCGCAATCGCCAGCACGCCCGCGACCCCGGAGGCGTTGTCGTCGGCGCCGTTGTAGATCTCGCCCCGCAATATCCCGATGTGATCGTAGTGCGCCGACAGCACGATGAAGCGCTGGCGATCCTGCCCGGGGATCACCGCCAGCAGATTGACGCCCGCGGCAACATCCCCGGAGAGCGGGAAGGGATACTCGTAGCTCGTGCCCCAGGGCGTGAGGTCGAGCGCGCGCAGCCGCTCCAGCAAGTAGCGCCGGGCCCGCGCGCCGCCTGCGCTGCCCACCCGCCGGCCCTCCATCGAGTCGGCCGCGAGCACCCGCACGGTGCGCATGAGCGCGGCGGTGTCCGGCCATGCGACCGTCTGGGCCCGGAGCGGCCGCGCAAGCAGCGCGGGCGCAAGCGCGAGCGCGCCGGCCAAAAGGCCGGCGCGCTGGAATCCAGCCGGGGTCCCTATGCGTCTCATCCCCTGCCGAAGCCCACGGTCTTAACCATGATGGCGCCGTTTTCGTAGCCGGAGCCGTAGCGTCCCACGGCCTGGTTGCCGGTCAGGAAACGCATCTCGAAGATGTCCGCCGGCCGGAGCGAGCGCAGGTCATTGACACCTTCGCGCTTGATTTCGTCGATGTAGACCACCGGCAGGAACTGCGCGGCTGTGGCTCCGCCGCCGTCGGAATCGGCGTAGGGGCTGCCCCGCTCGCTCGGCATGGGGGCGCCGCTGCTTCCGCTCCCCGCGACGCAAGCGGGATCGGTCGATACTCGGTCGCAGTTCGGCTTGGTCGGCCTGGACGACGTGGACCTGGCAAAGGAGAGCCGCAGCCACTGATTGCGGAGCAACCGCACTACGTCGTAACCGTCCTTGACCTCGCGATGCTCCGCGATTTCATCGGCCGTGATGAGGTACTTGTCGTGCTTGACCTTGGCGGTGGGTTTGAGCTCCACCCCTTGAGCCTGGACAGGTGCGACGAGAACCGCGGCGAGAAGGCCCGCCAAAGCGAGCACCGGCAAACGAGCGATTTGCATCGACCCTCCTGGATCACCCGAAGAAATGGAACCTACTGCGCCGCTCCGAAGGGGTCAACGCGGCCGGATCTCGACTCGGCGGATCACCTCGCCCTCGAGCACCGCATCCACCACCGCCAGTCCCGAGACCACTCGGCCCCACACGGTATACTCGTAATCGAGCCGGGGATTGTCGACCAGATTGACAAAAAGCTGGGCATCGCCGGTATCGCGGCCCCGGGTGGAGATGCCGAGGCTGCCGCGCTCGTGCGAGAGCGGGCCCAGCTCGTCGCGCATGAAGCGGGCATGGCCCGCGTACTCGTTGCCGCCCGGGCTGCCGCCCTGGATCACGAAGTTCGGCACCACCCGGTGAAAGGTGAGCCCATCGTAGTAGCCCCGCGCCGCGAGGCGGGCCACGCGCAGCACGGTGAGCGGCGCCTCGTTCACCAGCAATTCCACCTCGAAGCCGCGGCCGCTTCCCAAGGTAAAGCGCAACCGTTTTCCCCTGAGCCGCTCGATCTCGGCGAGCGAGATCGCCGGCGGCACCTGCGGCCGCGGAGCGGCGCGCCTTGCCCGCCTGGTCCATGCGCTGAGCAGCGCCGCCGCGGAATCGGCGACCGCCGGATCGAAATCTCCGAGATAGCGAAGCAGCCGCGGCGCGAGCGCCGGTTCGCCCAGCTCGCGCAGGCGGAGCAACAGCCCGACGCGGGGATCGCGCGAGTTTTCCCGCCGCTCACGGCTGATCCGCTCCAGCGCCTGGAGCAGCGCCGCCGCCGCCGCCCGGCGCTCGGGGCTGCCGGCCAGCGCATTCGCGGCGGTCAGCACCAGCTGGTAATCGGGGGAGCCGAGCGCGCGGCGGAAGAGCGCGTCGTCGGCGTGTCCCGTCACGCTCCGGAGTGCCGCCACGGCGGCCTCGCGCACGTTGGCGACCGGGTCCGCCGCCAGCCGCCGGAGCGCTGCGCTGTCGCGCAGCAGCTCGGCTGCTCGCGCGGCATACATGCGCACTTGCCACACGGGCGAGGCGAGGGCGGCAGGGAGCGCCGCCGCCGCGCGGGCCGGCGCGACGCGCGCGAGGCTCACCAGCGCGTGGGCGCCGCGCTGCCAGGTCCCCGTGGGATCCTGCAGGGATTCAGCCAACAGGTTCGCCACGCCGGAATCCCCGCCGCACGCGGGACCCAGCAGCTCCAGCGCCTGCAACGCCACCGCCGGGACGCTGTCCCGTGTCGCGTCGGCCAGACGGACGCAGGCGGCCCGGCCTGCCGAGCGCGCGAGCACTCCCAGCGCTTCGTAGCGGACCATGCTCGCCGAATCGGCGAGCCCCGTGCGCAGCAATCGCTCCCGCGGGTCGCCGGCGGGAAGCCGCTCGGTCCCGCTGAGCGCCAGTCGCCGCAGCTGGGGATCGCTCGCGCCCATCGCCCGTTCGAGCGTGCCGGAATCGGCCGCTTGCGCCGCGAGCAGACCTCCCAGGGCGGCGCGCCGAATCCGCGTGTCGGCCTGTTCCTCTCGCGCCAGCTCGCGCAGCCGGACCAGCATGGTCTCGGAGAGGGGGACGCGGCGCGCGGTGAGCCGCGCCAGCGACGCCATGCCGCGCGCGGCGTCGAGCAGCGGGGCACCGCGCAGGCGCTCTCCCAGGGAGAGTACCCACTCCCGCGCCCGTGCGATTTCCTCTGGGGAACCATAGGGTAGCCGTCCGAGCGACAGCGCCAGCATTCCCCGTACGGAGGGGTCCTGCTCCTCCGGGACGCGCTCGCCGAGCGCGGCGACGATGGCGCCCCACATGCTCCCTCGTCCCACGGGGAACGAGTCGCTCCGGAAGCCCTGCGCTGCCTGGGCAACCGCCTGCGCCGCCTCGCCGCGTACCCCGGGCTGCGGATGCGCGAGCAGAGGGAAAATCCGCTCCGCGAGCACGGGGCGCTCCAGGCGCCCGAGGGCACGACAGGCCCGGCGCAGCAGCAGCGTATCCGGGCTGGAGAGGCCACGGAAGAGCAGCGGTAACTCCGCCGCACCGCTCGCGCGCTGGTCCTCCGCCCGCAGGATCCCCTCGAGCAACGACCCGTTCTCCTGGGATGCGAGCGGTCCCGCCCGGGCGGCGGCCAGGAGGATTCCGAGGGGGAGGCAGGCTCTCATAGGGCACTTTCCGAGGGAAAACCGGCTTTTTCCCTATTGTGTCCCGGGAGAAGATGCTTAATTTTCGGTACCCGGTAGTTCCTCATCCGCGCCCGGCAGTCCACGTGCGGACCCCTCGACAGGAGACTTCTCGATGGCGACAAAGAAGAAGGCCAAGAAGCCCGCGAAGCGGAAGGCCGCGAAAAAGGCCTCCAAGCGGAAGCCCAGCGCGGCATTCATGAAGCCGATGCAGCCGAGCGCGGCCCTGAGCGAAGTGGTCGGCAGCAAGCCGATTCCGAGGACGGAAGTCACCAAGAAGCTGTGGGCCTACATCAAGCGGAAGGGCTTGCAGGACAAGAAGAACCGCCGGAACATCAACGCCGACGCCAACCTCAAGACGGTCTTCGGCGGGCGCAGCACCGTCAACATGTTCGAAATGACCAAGCTGGTCAGCCGGCATCTGAAGTAGCCCCACGCGCCAATGACATTGAGGGGGCCGAGTGCTTCGGCCCCCTGTTGCTCTAGCTGATAGCCGTTAGCTGCTGGCTATCGGCGCGAGCCGATCAAACCACGGCCTCGCCTGCTCGAGCTGAGCGGCCAGGCGGTAGAGCGTCGCCTCATCTCCGTATCTCCCCACGAAATGAATCCCGATCGGCAGCCCGGCCGGGTTCCACGCGAGCGGCACCGACATGGCGGGCTGCCCGGTGGCGTTGATCACCGGCGTCCACGGAATGAACTCGAAGACTGTCGCGGCGGTCTGTTCCAGCACGCCCGCCCAGCGCAGCAGCCGGCCGGAGCGCACGCCCCCCAGGAATTTCAGCAGCACGCGCTCGCGCGGCGTGGGCTGCAGTGCGCCAGTCCTGACCGGGGGTGCGCTCACCGTCGGAGTCACCAGGATGTCGTAGCGCCCGAAGAAGGGCGCGATCTGCCGTGCGGTCCGCTGCAGCAGGCGAACGGCGCTGGAATACTGGGCCGCCGACACCGAGCGTCCGAGCAGCGTCAGCGCCCACGTTGCGGGCTCGAGCTCTCCCGGGCCGGCGCGGCGCCCGACGGCCAGCTCGGCTTCGGCGATGTCCCCTGCGAGCTCGGCGCAGATCATGGTGAGGAAGGCCCGCGCGAACGCCGCTCCATCGAGCGCGGGCGACGCCTCTTCCACCTGGTGACCGAGCGCCTCGAGCAGGCGCGCGCTGTCCAGCAGCGCCGCCGTGCAATCCGGATGCACCGTCGCTCCGAGCCACGGGCGCGCGGTAAAGGCAATCCGCAGCCGGCCGGGCTCGCGGACCGTTTCCTCGAGGAAGGGCCGCTCGGGCGGCGCGGCAAAATAGGGCGCGCCGGCATCCGGTCCTGCGGTGGCGTCGAGGATCGCCGCACTGTCGCGCACCGAGCGAGTCAGCACATGCTCGACGACCGCCCCGTGCCAGATCTCCCCGAAATCGGGGCCCATGGGAACCCGCCCGCGGGTCGGCTTCATCCCAAATAGTCCGCAACACGACGCCGGAATCCGGATCGAGCCGCCCCCATCACCACCCCCCGCAACAGGCACCATACCGCTCGCCACGGCGGCCGCGGAGCCACCGCTCGAGCCGCCGCTGGTCCGGGTAAGGTCCCAGGGATTCCTGGTCACGCCGTGGGAAACCGGCTCGGTCACGGGGGTCAGCCCGAATTCCGGCGTATTAGTCTTCCCCGCCAGCACGAACCCGGCCCGCCGGTAGCGGCGCACCAGCTCGCTGTCGTGCGGAGCGCGAAATCCCCGGAGCAACGTGCTGCCGCACTCGAACGGTTCCCCCGCGACGCCGGAGAGCAGATCCTTGAGCAGCAGCGGCACCCCGCGGAAGGGCCCCTCAGGAAGCATGCCGCGCGCCGCGGCCCGGGCCGCATCGTCCATGCGGTGAATGACGGCGTTCACTCGGGGATTGAGTCGCTCGATCCGGCCGAGGGCGGTTTCCACCAGTTCGAGCGGAGACACCTCCCCCCGGCGGACCAGACCGGCCAGCCCGGTTGCGTCCTGGCGGAGGTACTCTCGGTCCGACAGCGGCTTGGCGCTCATGATCCTCTCGGGTACCGTCAGGGAGACCGCACTGTCCACTCAAAGCTCTGTGCGAATCGCCGCCGCGCGCGAGCGAGCTCGATTTGCTCGAATGGGGCGACGACCCCTGCAGCGACACGTCGAAATCGATTGCCTATCGGCTCGGCGTCCGGAGCTGAATCACCCCGCCGCGCTGGGCAGCAGCCGCGAGAGCAGGAACGCGTAGTCGAGCGCCACTTCGCGCAGCCGGTCGTAGCGGCCCGACGCGCCGCCGTGTCCCGCCCCCATGTTGGTGAGCAGCAGAAGCGGGTTCGGATCGGTCTTGAGCGTCCGCAACTTGGCCACGTACTTGGCCGGCTCCCAGAACATCACCTGGCTGTCGTTGAGTGAGGTGCGTACCAGCATGGACGGATAGGCGCGCGGCGCCAGGTTGGTATAGGGGCAGTACTCCCGCAACCACGCAGCCTGCTCCGGCAATGCAGGGTTGCCCCATTCCTCGTACTCCCCCACAGTGAGCGGGAGCGAGGGGTCCAGCATCGAGTTGATGACGTCGACGAAGGGGACCTGTGCGACCACGGTCCCGAAGAGGTCCGGACGCAGATTCGTCGCCGTCGCCACCAGCAAGCCGCCCGCGCTACCGCCCTCGATCGCAAGTCGTGCCGGCTCGGTCAGGCCTTCGTGAACCAGCGCCCCGGCTACGGCGATGAAGTCGGTGAAGCTGTGCATCTTGTCGGCCATTCGGCCGGCGTCATGCCAGCGCTTGCCCAGCTCTCCGCCGCCCCGCACGTGCGCGATCGCCACCCGCACCCCGCGATCGAGTAACGACAGCCGGTCGGAGGAGAACCCCACCGGGAACGAGATGCCGTAGGACCCGTAGCCGGTAAGCAGCATAGGCGCAGGTGGTGGCAGTGGAGGATCGCGCCGGAATACCAGGGAGACGGGGATCGGCGTGCCGTCGGCCGCCGAAATGGAGCGCCGTTCGCAACCATACCGCGCCGCATCGAAGCCCCCGGGGATCTCGCGCTGCTTGAGCAGCGTGCTCGCGCCGCTCGCCACCTCGTAGTCATACACCGAAGGCGGCGTGACCGGCGATTCATACTCGTAGCGCAGGGTCCCCGTCTCCCATTCGGCATTGGGCCCGGCGCCGGCCTCGTAGACCGGCTCGGGAAGGACGACGTATCGCGCCATTTCGCCCCGGCGCCCGTTCACCCGGATCTTCACCAGCCCCGCCGCGCGCTCCCACGCCACCCAGTGGCCGGCAAACGCATCGACCCCCTCCACCATGACGTCGTCGCGGTGGGGCAACAACTCGACCCAGTCGGTCGACTCGCCGCCGCTTTCGGCCAGCTGAACCACCCGAAAATTGGGGCCGGTGTCATTGACCCGGAGCAGCCAGCCATCGCCCAGGTGATCGGCCTCCAGCTCACGTTCGGGGACTCGCGCTACCAGGAGCCGGAGCGAAGCCGTCGGGGCATCCGCAGGCAGGTAGTGAATTTCCGAGGTAGTGTGGCTGTCGCTCTCGACCAGCAGGTGGCGGCGGCTCCGCGTCCGTTCCACCTGCAGCCGGAACCGCTCGTCCGGCTCCTCGTGCACCCGCTCCGCGACACCGCCGAGCTGCTGCCGCCACACCTGGTGGAATCGCTTGGCGTCGTCCTCGACCGAGAAGAAGAAGGTCCGGTTGTCCGCGGCCCACGCCACGGAGCCGCATTTCGGCAGCGGGCCGGCCACGGTCTCCCCCGACAGGAGATCGCGCACGTACAGGGTGTATTCGCGGTAGCCCGTCGTGTCGGTGGAGTACGCCAGCAACCGGCCGTCGTCGCTCACCTCGACCACGCCGAGCGCCATGTAGGGATGGCCCTCCGCGAGTTGATTCAGGTCGAGCAGGATCTGCTCTGGGGCCGTGAGCACGAGGTGCTTCCGGCAGTAGATGGAGTACTGCCGCCCCTCCTCGGTACGTGCGTAATACCAGTAGGCGCCGTCGCGGTAGGGCACCGACACATCGGTCTGTTTGATCCGGCCGAGCATTTCCCGGTAGAGCGTTTCCTGCAGCTCCCGTGTCGGGGCCAGCAGCGCATCGGCGTAGCGGTTCTCCGCTTCGAGGTAGGCCCGCACCGCGGGATCTTCCCGCTCGCGCAGCCAGAAATAGTCGTCCTGCAAGCGCTCGCCGTGCAGCACGAGCGGATGGGGACGGCGGGGAGCCGCCGGGGCGGTCGCTGCGGGAGCTGTCATCGGGGGGAGAAGCCTACTGGGGCCAGGCCTCGCGGAGAAGCGCGGGAAGCACCGCACCGGCCGGGCCGGCCAGGTGCTGAATCCCGGCCCCTGATCGCTGGCCCTCACTGCTGGGATTAACCACCAGCACCGCGGCGCCCGTCTCCGCGGCGAGCCAGGGCAGCGAGGCGGCTGGCTCAACGAGATTGGAGGTCCCCACCGAGAGAAAGAGATCGCAGGCCCGTGCGGCCGCTTGAGCCCGGCTGAGCGCCTCGATCGGCAGCACCTCACCAAACCACACAATATCCGGCCGCAGCCTGCTCCCACACCTGCCACAGAGCGGAACCGTCTCACTGTCCGCGAAATCGGTGGAGCGATGTTCACACGCGGAGCATTTGACCCGGGTGATGTTGCCGTGCAGCTCGATCACGTCCCGGCTTCCCGCTCGGGCGTGCAGGCCGTCGACGTTCTGGGTGATGAGGGTGAAGCCGGGAACCCGGCGGGCCAGCTCGACAAGCGCATAGTGCGCCGGGTTAGGCTCCGCTTCCCGCAGTCGCTCCCGGCGCATGCGATACCACTTCCAGACCAGATCGGGATTGCGGAGAAAAGCGTCGAGAGTGGCCAGCTCTTCGGGGCGGAAGGTGCGCCACAGGCCCGTGAGCGCGTCCCGGAAGGTCGGAATTCCGCTCTCGGCGGAGACTCCGGCGCCGGTGAGCACCGCGACCCGGCGCGCCTGCCTGAGCCGGGTCACGATCTCCTGGGGGATGCTACTCGCGGCACCGCTCACTTCTGATCGCTTAGCTCTCACCCAGCTTCCGCAGGAGCCCCGCCTGCACCGCCGGCCATTCGTCATCGAGGATACTGTAGTACACTGAATCGCGCACGTAGCCGTCGTGGTTGATGCGCTGCTTGCGCAGCACGCCCTCCTTAACCGCGCCGAGCCGCTCGATCGCGCGCTGTGAGCGCAGGTTGCGCAAGTCGGTCTTGAATTGCACCCGCAGCGCGCCCAGCTCCTCGAACGCGTGGCGCAAGAGGAGCAGCTTGCACTCGGTGTTGACGGCGCTCCGCTGCACCGCGGCCGCCAGCCAGGTCCAACCGATTTCGAGAGCACGGGAGTCCCAGCGGATTTCCAGGAACCGGGTCGACCCGACCGCGCGACCATTGGACGGATCCACGATCGCGAAGGGGACCTGCTCACCGCTGGCGGCACCCGTCAATGCCGCAGAGATCCAGGCCTCCATGTCCGCGAGCACTTGGGGCTGGTAGGCGGGGAGATAGAGCCAGATGGCGGGATCGGTGCCGGCGGCGAGCAGGCCTGCCGCATGCCGCAGTTCGAGTGGCTCGAGGCGCACCGCGCGGCCGGAGAGCACGACCGGCCCTGGATTCATTTCACGATGGCCTGATACGACAGCGCGCGGAAGATGTTGTTGATCCGCGACCCGGTCGTCGGGTGAGGCCAAGAGCGCAGTTGATCCGGCGCATCAGCGAGCTCCAGTCCGGGGAAGCGAGTGGAGGCGGTGAACCGCCTGGCGCAGCAACTCCTGCGTCTTGCAGAAGGCAAACCGAGTCAAGTGATTGCCGTCCTCGGGCCGGCTGAAGAAGCTGGTCCCGGGCACCGTCGCCACGCCGCCCTCGATCGTAAGCCAGCGCGCGAACTCCGCCGCGGGCAGCTCGCTCAGCGCGGAGAAATCGGCGAGGATGTAATAGGCGCCCTCGGGCGCCACCGAGCGAAAGCCGGCCGCGTCCAGTGCTTCCATCAAGAGGTCGCGCCGGGCGCGATATTCGTCGGCCAGGCCGTCGTAGTAGCTCCGCCCCAGCGCCTCCATCGCCACGGCGAGTCCTTCCATGAGCGGCGCCGGCGCGCCCACGGTGAGAAAGTCGTGCACCTTGCGGATCGCGTCGGTGAGCCCGGCCGGCGCCACGATCGTGCCGATGCGCCAGCCGGTGATGCTGAAGGTTTTCGAGGCGCCCGAGATCGTCACCGTGCGGCTGCGCATTCCGGGCAGGGTCGCGATCGGGAAGTGCTCGCCTTCGTAGCGAATGTGCTCGTAGATCTCGTCAGTCACCGCCCAGGCGTCGTGCCGGTGGCAGAGCTCGGCAATACCCTGAAGCTCGTCGCGCGTGAGCACGCGCCCCGAGGGATTGCCCGGTGTATTCACGATGATGGCGCGGGTCTTGTTAGAGAAGACCGACTGCAGGTGAACAAAATCGAGCGGCTGGCCCGGGAGCAGCGGAACGAAAACCGGCTTGGCGTCGCAGAGGATCGCGTCGGGGCCGTAGTTCTCGTAGAACGGCTCGAAGATGATGACTTCCTCGCCGGGATCCACCAGGGCCAGCAACGTAGCCGCCATGGCCTCGGTGGCGCCGCAGGTCACGGTGAGCTCGGTTTCGGGGTTCACCTCCATCCCGTACCAGTCGTGATACTTCTTCGCGACCGCATCGCGCAGCCGCTTGTTCCCCCAGGTAATCGCATACTGGTTGATGTCCGCATGGATGGCTTCGGCCGCGGCGTGCTTGAGCACATCGGGCGCCGCGAAATTTGGAAACCCCTGCGCCAGGTTGATGGCGCCATGCTCGGCGGCCAGGCGGGTCATCCCGCGGATGACGGATTCGGTGAACGTGTGGGTCCGGCGGGCGGTGCGCATGGCTGAAGACTACCAGCGACCAGTGACCAGTGACCAGTCAGCAGTCACTGCCGTACATTGGACGCGACTTCCACCGGAGCGGCCCCATGTCCCGCGCACTCGCCTTGCTTGCCGTGCTCGCCGCCTCCTGCCGGCCGGCCCCGGCGCCCGAGCTCGATCTCACCCACTACGTGATGGTGGACCTGAGTCATTCCTACGGCCCCTCGACGCTCTACTGGCCCACGTCGCCTTCCGCGTTTCAGTTGACGCCGATTCACGTGGGACCGACGCCGGGGGGATTCTATTACGCGGCCTACACCTTCTCGTCACCCGAGCACGGCGGCACCCATCTCGACGCACCGGCGCACTTCGCGGAGGGAGCTGTGTCGGTGGAACGGATCCCGCTTGACCGCCTGCTGGCGCCGGCCGTCGTGATCGACGTCTCGGGCAAGGCGGCGTCGGATGCCGACTACCGGCTGACCGTCGCGGATGTGGCAGCGTTCGAGGCGGCCAACGGACCCATCGCGGCCGGCACGATGGTGCTGCTGCGCACCGGCTGGAGCGCACGCTGGGGAGATCGCAAGGCGTACTTCGGAGACGCCACTCCCAACGACGCCACGAAGCTGCACTTCCCCGGCTATGGCGTCGAAGCGGTCCGGTTGCTGATCGAGGAGCGCCAGGTCGGGGCGCTCGGCATCGACAGTCCCTCGGTGGACTACGGCCCCTCGCAGGACTTCCCGGTCCACCGGCTCGGCGCGCCGCACGGGGTGCCCAACTTCGAAAACCTCACCGGACTGGACCGGCTTCCGCCCACCGGTGCGACCGTGTTCGCGCTGCCGATGAAGATCGAGGGTGGGTCAGGTGCGCCGCTCCGGGCTGTTGCGCTGGTACCCGTGAACTAGCGACCCGGCTCAGGGGCTGCCGAAGCAGTAGAACAGCCCGTTCCCCCCGGTGGCCTGCAGGTTCTGCTGTCCGCAGCCGCGCGACGGATGGGCCGAGTTCCACGAGGTCGGATTCTGCCCACCGCCCTGGCGGTCGAAGTGGCCCACTTGGGCGCTGCCGGCGGCGGCGCTGTTGGTCCAGTTGCCGCAGGTGGTATCCCCCTCACCGGGCATGAGCGTGCCGTCCAGCGCCGACCCGGTCAGGATGTCGTGCATGTTCGGCGTATCGCCACGCCCGTTCACCGTGTCGCCCTTCTCGGTGAGCTCGGTCTTCTTGCTCAGATTGTTGCTGTCGCCGTGGAGCTCGGCCACGTCCTTGGCGACCTGGACCCCCGCATGGTTCACCCAGGGTCCTTTGCCGATCCGGTCGCGGGCGTCGACGGCCGCCTTGCCGTTGGCCGCCTTGGCGCTCAGGTAGGCGTGCCAAGTGAGTCCACTGACGCCCGCCGAACGCGCCAGCTCGCTGCAGTGCGCGTCCGCACCCTCGAGGCCGCCCAGCGCGGCGCCATTGCCCGGGCCATGGCTGGTGATGAAGAAACTCATCGGACGGGCTTGCGCCCCTGCCGCGGAAACGCAGGCCGCGAGCATCGCGGCCAGGCCAACCGTCGTCTTGCACATGGAAATGCTCCTGATAGGCAGTGAGCGCTAACCTAGGCCCGGCGCGGGCAGGCGCGCAAATGGGCTGCGCCCGCTGGCGGCGTACTGAGCTGCGCGCCATCTTGGTTCCATGAGCCCACTCCTCCTGCGAACCGGTGCCTGGTCCTGCCTCGCGCTCGGGCTCGCTGCGCCGGCCGGGGCCCGGCAGAAAGCTCCCTCGATGGCTGGCCGCTCCACCGTCTACGCACCCCACGGCGTCATTGCCACCAGTCAGCCGCTCGCCACCGCGGCCGGCCTCGCAGTGCTGCAGCGCGGCGGCAACGCGATCGACGCGGCGGTTACTGCCGCCGCGGTGCTCAATCTGGTCGAGCCGCATATGACCGGCATCGGGGGTGACATGTTCGCCCTGTTATGGTCGGCTCGGGAGCGCAAGCTGGTGGCGCTCAACGCGAGCGGCCACTCGGGCTCCCTGATGACTCGGGAAGAGCTGCTCAGGCGGGGCCGCGACCGGATGCCGCTTTTCGGGGCCGAGCCGGTCACCGTGCCCGGGGCGCTCTCCGGATGGGCCGCCCTGCTGGAGCGCTACGGTACCCTCTCGCTCGCCCAGGCGCTGGCACCCGCCATTCGCTTAGCCGAAGAGGGCTTCCCCGTCTCCCCGATCATCGCGGGACAGTGGGCGGAGGCGGTGGAGCGGCTGGCACAGGACGAAGGCGCCCGCGCCACCTACCTGATCGACGGCAAGCGCTCACCCCATGCCGGCGAGTGGTTCAGGAACCCTGACCTGGCCGCGTCCTTCCGGATGATCGCCGAGGGCGGACCCAAGGTGCTCTATGGCGGCCCCCTGGGCCGCCACATCGTCGACCGCTTGAGGCAGCTCGGTGGGTTTCTCACTCTCGAAGACCTCGCCAACCAGAAAGTCGAATGGGTCACTCCCATCTCCGCCTCGTTCCGCGGCCACACGGTGTGGGAGTTGCCGCCGAACAACCAGGGCGTAGCGGTGCTGGAGATGCTCAAGATCCTCGAGCCCTACGATCTCAAGGCGATGGGCCACAACTCGGCCGCATACCTACATCACTTGATCGAGGCCAAGAAGCTGGCCTATGCGGACCTGGCCCGCTGGGTCGGCGATCCGGCGGCGATGACCATCGATCCCCGGCGGCTGCTCGACGAAAAGTTCATCGCCGCACGGCGCGCCCTGCTCGACAAAGCCAAGGCAGCGGAGCATGTGGACCCGGGGGCAGCGGCCACCGCGAGCGAGACCATTTGCCTCGCTGCGGCGGACTCGGCCGGCAACATGGTCTCCTTCATCAACAGCAACTACGAGGAATTCGGCTCTGGCGTGGTGGTGCCCGGCACTGGGTTCGTGTTGCACGACCGCGGCGCGGGGTTCACCCTCCAGCCCGGCCTCCCGAACACGGTAGGACCGAACAAGCGGCCGTTCCACACCCTGATTCCTGCCTTTGTCACCAAACCCGGGCCCAACGGCGAAGAGCCCTGGCTCGCGTTCGGGGTAATGGGGGGCGCCATCCAGCCGCAGGGGCACGTGCAGGTCCTGCTCAACCTGCTCGAATTCGGCATGGGTTTGCAGGAGGCCATCGATGCGGCGCGCTTCCGGCATTACGACGGACTGCGGGTCGCGCTGGAGGGACCGATTGGAGCGGAGGTTCGCGCCCAGCTCGAGAAGCTGGGGCACCACGTGGTCGAGCTGGCGCCGGGAAATGCCGGTGGGGGCCAGGCGGTGATGAAGCTGTTGAAGGGCTGGGCGGCCGCCTCGGACCCCAGGAAGGACGGGATGGCGGCGGGGTGGTGAGCTAACCCGGGAACCCGGGTGTTTCCCTGACCCGCCTGGCCTGCGCCACGTGGCGCCGCTCGTGCGCCAGGGTCGCGGCAAACCAGGCCGCGACGTTGAGCTGCAGCCATCCGGCGCCTTTCGCAGCCGAGGGCGCCTTGATCCTGTCGAGCGCCAGACCCTGTGCGCTCTCCAGTGCCACCCGTAGCTCTCGCTGCGCGATCGAGAAACGCTCCAGCACCGCCGCTTTGGGCGTTCCCACCGGCGGCGCGAAATTAGCCGGTGCGGTCATCCCCCGCTTCCCCGGCTGCTCCATCGCCCGGACAAACCAGCCTCCCAGCAGCCCGAAGCGGAACGGAGGGCCTCCCCACTTGCCCGCGGCGCGCCCGCGCTCCAGCGCGGCATGGATGCCCCGCACCGCCAGCCCCGTGGTGATGCCGAGGTGCTCGAGGCATTCCCCGATGGACCACCGCTCCGGTCCGGGGCGCCAGGCGAATTGCGTCTCGCTCAAGGGTTCCAGGTCCAGGCGGACGTCCTGCTCGACCCGGAACAGCTCATCGAGCCAATCGGTGCGCTGGTCGCGTTCGGGTGAGGTCATTGCGTGGAGTCAGTAAATCCCGAGGTCGCGCGCTGACACCACCCGGCCGCCGTAGCCCCGGCTGATTTCGGCGAGCAGGTCGGCATCCGTGGCGCCCCAGTAAAGTTGATGGTAGAGCAGCAGGAGCTTGGGCCGCGCGCGGGTGGCCAGTGCCGCCAGCTCCGCCGTCGAGGTGTGGGCGTCGGCATGATAGCGCTGCCATGCCGGTTCCTGCCGTGCGAATTGCACCGCCGAATACACCTCGTGCACCAGCACGTCGCACCCGTTACAGGCGGCGACGACCGCGTCGGTCGGATGGGTGTCTCCCGAGATCACCACCACGCGGTCTTTGCTCTCGAAGCGATAGCCCAGGGCCATCTTCCACCCATCGTGAGGGACATTGAACGCGGTCACCGTGACGTTCGAGTCCTGGTAGACCATCCCAGCCGAGATGTCACGCGCGGTCACCCGCCACCCGTCCGGCGTATGGGGCTGCAACCCTCCGGTGCGATTGGCGATATCGGCCGCGTACGCTTCCGTCAGATGCCGGGCCATCTCGATCGTCCCGGGAGGCCCGAACAGCCGGAGGGGCTTTTCCCGGCCGAAAATCCACCCGGTGTGAATCAGATCCGGAAGTCCGATCGTATGATCGGAGTGCAAGTGGGTCAGGAAGACAATGTCGATGCGCGGCGGCAGGAGCCCGCCAATGCCGTTGGCGGCAGCTTGAGCCGCCCGGCGCATCACGCCGGTACCGGCGTCCACGATGTATGCGGTACCGTTTACCACCACGGCCACCGCGGGGCCGGATCGTTCCGGGTCGGGATTGGGATTGCCGGTCCCGAGGATCACCACCCGGGTTCCGGGGGGCTGGGCCCGCATCAGCATCGGGCCGGCCAGGAGCGCAACCACCGCGAGGAGGAGGCCACAGATGTTCTTGGGCATCGGTCGGGGGTACTTCGTGGGCTGGGGCACGCTGGCACTGCTCAATGCAGGGATCGCCCAGGGCAAGAACCGGAGCGGGCTCAACTGGTTTCTCCTCTCACTGCTGCTCGGGCCCATCGCGTCGCTGCTGCTGGTGATCGCGGACAAGAAATGACGGAAGGACGACCTACCGACCTTTCCGCGCCTCCGCCACCAGCTGCTTCACCTCCCGCAGCAGCGTCGGCCCGTGATAGGGAATGCCGTCTTTGATGGTCCATTCGACCCCGCCCGAGTGCGCCGCCTGGCCGTTCCGGATCGTTTCGGTCCCGGTGGGGTAGAGCACTTTCAGGTCCTCCAGCGGATTGCCGTTCACGACGATCAAGTCCGCCAGGTAACCCGCCCGGACCCGTCCGAGCCTGCTCTCCAGGCCCAGAATGCGGGCGTTGTTGGCGGTGGCATGCTGAATGACCTTGAGCGGATGGAATCCGGCTTCCTGTTGCAGCTCGAGCTCACGGATCAGCGCGAAGCCGTAGAGCTGGTAGATGAAGCCGGCGTCCTCGCCGGCGCCGATGATGCCGCCCCGTCGCTCGAAATCGCGCAGCGCCGCCATCCAGAGCCGGTAGTTTTCTTTCCAGTAGCTCTCGTCGGTCGAGCTCCAGCCGATGAAGTAGGAGCCGTGATTCGCGGGATTGGGGCGGAAGTACGCTTCCAGTGTCGGGTGGAGATAGTCCTTGAACCAGGGCTGGCCCTGCGCCCGCTGCAGGTCCCGGCTCGCTTCGTAGATCACCAGCGTGGGATCCCAGGCCACGTTCGCATCCACCATCCCCTGCAGCACCCGGCCCAGTCGCTCGGGGTCGGCCTCGCGCCAGAGCCGTCCCGCCCAGCGAAAGCGGTCCACTTCGTCGTTGTAGTTGTAGCCGGAGGGGAAATGCTGGACCCCGTCGGCGAGCGCGGCGTCGGGCACACCGTACCAGTGCTCGATGCTGCGCGTCCCGAACCTGATATCGTCCCAGGCATTGGTTTCCTCGACCCCCGCGTGGTGGGCGATCGGCAGCCCCGCCTGGTGCGCCTCGTCCTCCATCGCCTGCATCAGGTCGCGGTCGATCCCCACGATCTTGATGCCGTCCACGCCCAGCGCCTTGAGGGCGCGCACGCGTGCGCGCGCCTCCTCCGGCGTGCGGATCCCCCGGCTTTCCACCGCGTCGCCGCCGGACGCGAACATTCCGTAGACAAAGATTCGGGGTGAGACCACCGTCCCCGCCGCGCTCCGGGCCCGGAGCGCGAGGGTTTTCTCGGTGGTGCTGCCGACGTCGCGTACGGTGGTGATCCCCGAGGCCAGCCACAGCTTGAGCTCATACTCCAGCGGCTGCGGTATCCCGCCCCGCTCTTCTTGGACGTGGCCGTGCAGATTGATCAGCCCCGGCAGCACGTACTTGCCGCTGGCGTCGAGCTCGGCATCGGCGGCGGGGCGGCGCGCACGCCCCGCTTTCACCGCGACGGCGTCAAGGGCCACCACGTCGGCGATCGTGTTGCCTTCGATGACGATGTCGTAGGGTCCGGACGCTGGTGTGCCGTTGCCTTCCACCACCAGCGCGTTGCGGATAACGTAGCGCGCGGGGCGCACCCCGTGCTGGATGCCTCTAGTGGTCTGCGCCGAGGCGTTGCCCGCCAGCATGACAACAAAGCAGGCCATCGTCACAGCACGATGCGGCCTCACTTGATCACCGCCGTGAGCACCCGCCCATCGAGCGGCTCGGTCGGCGGGACGCCGAGCACCTGAGCCAGTGTAGGAGCGATGTCCACGGTCCGCACGAATTGCGGGTAGCGGCCGGGTTTGAAAGGCGCCCCGAAAAACAGGATTGGCACGTGCGTGTCCGGATCGTGCGGGGTCCCATGCTGCGCGACGCCGTAGTACCACCAGTAACTCCCGAGAGTAAGCGTAACCGTGGCCTGCACCGGCAGGTCGGGAGGGAACATCTGCACCCAGCGGCGCGCGATCGCGTCCTTGCCGAGATCGGCTCGCGCCAGTTCGCCGATCCGGGCGGTGCGCAAGACTCCGGGGATCCGGCGCGCCGCGGCCAGGAAGGTGTCCACCACGCTCTGGATCGCGCTGGCGTCCACCTTGGCGCGCGCCGGATCGATGAAGAGCGCGCCGCTCTCGAAGTCGACCGCGGCTTTGTCGCCCTTCACGCGAACCATTTCCATTTCCGCCGCCGTGAGCGCAGGCCGCAAATCCACCCGGAGAGGTGCCGGCGTGATGCGCCCGTTGTTGAGCTCGGGAAACGGCTGCACGCCATGATCGGCCGTCAACGCGATCACGATACTGCTGCGATCGCGGAGCTGGTAGAGCGAATCGAGAAACGCCCCAATCGTACGGTCGAGCCGCAGCACCTGGTCGTGCAGCTCCCGCGAGTCGGGGCCGAAGCGGTGGCCGATCAGGTCGGTGCCGGAAAACGAGACCGCCAGGACATCCGTCTGCGGACCTTTGCCGAGCCCGAGCGCCTCGAGGCCGCGCAGGGCGAAGTGCCCGGTGATCTCGTCGAGGAAGGGAAAACTCAGGATCTGGGCGGAGGCGGTGTCGGGACTGTTGGAGAGGTGGTATGGAAACGTGAAATTGCGGCCGCCGGATTCGACGGGCACGCTATCCGGCTCCGGATAGTTGCTCGCCGGCAGCAGCAAATCCCAGATTCGGCCGGCGTACTTCGCGAAATTGCCTTGGGCGTTGAACGCCGTCACCCACTCGGGCAGGGTCTCCCGGTACCAGCGGCTGGCGGTGAACACGGCCGGGAACGAATACCAGTAGACCTCCTGCCGGGAGCGGCCGATCGGCAGAATGGCGCCGCGGTCCTTGAACGAGACCGAAAGCGCCCTGGTCTTTGGGTCCCGTGCGGTGAGCCAGTCGGTCAGGGTGCTGCCCCGGAAGCGGAAAGGCGAGGCGCCCGGCCCAAGGCCGGCAATCAGCGGCGAGGTGCTGTCATTGACGCCGGCCAGGTTCCGGGTGATGCCGGTGCTCCGCGGAAACCGTCCGGACATCGTGCTGGCGTGCCCCGGCGCGGTCTCGGTGATCGCGTGGTCCTGATGCCCATTGGTGAAGAAGGCGCCGCCGTCGAGCAGCTGCTTGAATCCCCCCGTGAACTGAC
>CAZYPO010000011.1:0-1650 GCA_964649225.1 uncultured Gemmatimonas sp.
GCCCCCAGGACATTAGAATCCGCCCCGCCATGAGCCGCCCCAAAACACGGTACCGGGCAATCCAGCCCCTCGCGAGCTGGGTGCCGCTCGTCCTGGCCGCCTTGCTGATCGCTCTGGCAACGCTGGTTCCGCTCGGGAGCAGCGCGCCACGCTTCCATTGGCGGATCGAGATTCCCGATGTCCTGGTGAATCTTGTGCTGTACTTCCCGCTGGGATTCCTGCTCGCGCGGCGACGCTGGAGCCTGGGGAGGATCGTGGTACTCGGGGCAGTGGTTTCCGGAGCCGTCGAGCTGCTGCAGGGCACTCTCATCGCGGGCCGGCGCGGCAGCCCGGTCGACATCGCCGTCGATGTCGCGGGGGCGACCCTCGGGGCGGCGGCTCTGGGCGCCTGGCAGCGCGCGGTGGGGCCACGGCACACCTGGGTACGCGGGCCCCTGGCGGTGCTACTCTGCCTTCCGATGCTGGGCTGGCTGGGCTCTGGCTGGCTGCTGGCGCCCGATCCGCCCGATACGCCCAACTGGTACAGCCTCTGGGCCCAACAGTACCTGGATACCGAGCCCTTTCGGGGCAGCCTCCTCGAGGTGCGCCTGCAGGGACGTGAGGTGCCGGACGGCGTCCTCGACGGGGTGCCGGCGCTGCGGGCCGACGCGCTCGCGAACGCGCTGCGCCTCGACATCACCATCCTGTCCGACGGGCCCACGGCGGGCCCCACGCAGCTGGCCAGCATCGGGGACCGGCGGGACGGCACGGTGATAGGAGTGGAACAGGTGAACAACGATCTCATGCTTTACTGGGCAAGCCGCGGCAGCGCCCTCGGACTCAGGCCCCCACGGCTGACGTTTGCCGACGCGGGGCGGGCCCGGCGGGGGGAACGCCTCACGATTCGCGCTTCGGTCACGCGATCCAAAGCGGGTATCAGCGTGCTGGGGACGGCGGGAGAGCACTCCGAGGAGCGCTCACTGACCCCGCTCACGGGCTGGCGAAACCTGATTCCGAGCCGGGAGCTGTCCGCTCCGGCCCAGCGGCTCTTTGATCTGGTGTGGACCCTGGCCCTGGTTGGCTATGCGCTGGTGGCGGTTCGGGTGCTCCGCGTGGTGCGCCTCAGTTATTGAATACCACGTCGCTCGGATCCCGCGGCTTCAGGTTCCATCCTCCCGCCCCATCGGGCACCAGCACGCCCTTCACGTTGAGCGATCGACCGGGCCGGAAGCCCGTCCGCGCGAACGACAGGTTTCCGTCGAGAATGATCTTGACCGGGCCGGAGCCATCGTTCGCGGTGGCCCGGAAGTCGGGGGCCAGGGTGACCGAGTCGCTCACGATCGCGCCGAACACCTGCACCAGGGCGGCATCCAGCACGCCGCCGTTGGCGGTCGCCGCAACGGCGGTGCTGATCGCGAACGGTACCGGAGGCGGCCGCGCACCGACGAAGCGCGCGACAATCGCGAGGTCGAGCGTGGGCTGGCCATCCCGGCTCGACGCCGTTCCCAGCACGCTCACGCTGTCTCCCGGGCTGTTGCCGGTGAGGCCGCCCCGCAGTTGCACGCGGGTGAGGCGGATTTGTCCGGAGCTGTCGGCGATATGGGAGGTGGTGTCGCGGAAGGCTTGAACGCCCACCAGCACCACGCCGCGAATGAAGGCGCGCTTGCCAAG
>CAZYPO010000011.1:1750-50667 GCA_964649225.1 uncultured Gemmatimonas sp.
GGAAGGCTTGAACGCCCACCAGCACCACGCCGCGAATGAAGGCGCGCTTGCCAAGGGGGAGCGCCCGCGCCGCGCGGATCGAAAACTCCGGATAGCCCAGCCGCACCACCACAATCGGATTGGTCCCGCCCACCGTCAGGCGGACATCGGCGGAGTCGATGGCCTGGACCACCAGGGAGTCACCGATACTCCCCGGATCCACCGCGACGCGGTATTCCCCGACCGGCACGGCGTCGAACTGGGCGATGCCCCTCGAGTCGCTGACCACCACCCGAAGCGTGTCGGTGCTCCCCCTGGCGAGCAGGGCCACTCTGGCGTGGGCGAACACGGTGTCGATCGTGGTGCTCTGGGTGCGGGAACCGTCGCGGTCCAGGTACAGGCCGACGAAGATGCCACCGGTCGGCGAGGCGCCAAAGCCGAGATCGCTGCCGGCGTTCTGGCATCCGGTGAGGGCGGCCAGCAGCCCGAGGCAGGCGGCGAGCGAGCGATGACGAGAGCTCTGCATCAGTATTCCATCCTCAAACCGAAACGGATGAGCCTGGGCTCGACCCGCCGACTCAGCAAGGACCCGAAGTGGGAATTGAGCATCAAGGGCACCGTGACTTTCCCGCCGGGTCCGGTGGAGAGGGACTGTGCCGGATCGATCAACAGGCCGGCGCGATCCACGATACCGGTCTTGCTGCTGACCAGGTTGAAGGCGTCCACGGTGAGCGCGAGCGTCCCGCCGGAAGCGATGCGCACCGGCAGGCCGATGCTCACCCGCAAATCCAGCGCCTGCACACTGGGCTCGCGGCAGCTGTTGCGGGCCGCGAACGCGGCCGCGACCACGCTGCAGCCGCCCGCGGAGAGCTCGCTCTCGAGTCCCTGATCCACGAAGACGGGATCGTTGTTGCCACCACCGTCGGCGTTCAGATCCACGCCGGGCCGGAAGCCGGGCGTGAAGGGCAAGCCCGAGCGCCAGCGCCAGCGCGCGCCGATTGCGACGGGGGTCTTGCCCGTGGCGGTGTATTGCGCCCCGGCCGCCACCCGATGCGGTACATCGAGATCCGAACGGGCCGAGCTCCAGTCGCCCCCGCCGGACAGGCCGCCGGGGAAGGGATCGAGCTGATCCGCGGGATCCGGCTGCAGCAGGCCAACCAGGTTGTCGGTGGTCTTGCCGAAGGTGTAGGTCGCATTGAGCGAGAGCCCGCGCGCGGCCTGGTGCTCCACGCTCGCGGTAACTTCATAGTGGTCGACAAATCCGGTGGGAGCGAGACCGCTGACCAGATCGAAGCTGGCAAACTTGTGATTCGAGCCGGGAGCCGCCGTCACCAGGCCGCCCTGCTGTACCAGGGTGCCGAAGAGGGACCGGCCGTCCTGGGTGGTCCGCGTTCCCGCGTCGGCTTGATTGAGATCCTCGCGCCGCAGCAGGTAGTCGGTATGGCCATAACTCGCCGCGACCGAGAGCGTGGTCCCGCCCCGGAGGCCGCGGGCGATTCCCAGCTCGAACTTCGCGGTGCGGGGCAACCGGTAGGAGGGAGAGAAAAGGGTGAGCCGTTTCCCGGTGGCCGGAGCCGCCAGCAGATCCGGCGCCGCCGGCCAGGCGGGGAAGGTTCCCTGCCCGCGGTGCACCGTCGCTGAGCCATCGAAGAGCATCGCCTCGGCGAGGAGCGACGGATCCAGTTCGCCACGATAGAGACCGCCGCTTCCGCGCACGATCCACTCACCCCGATTCTGCACGTTCCAGAGGAAGCCGGCGCGAGGCGAAAACCCGGCGCGAGACTTGGGCAGGGTATCGTTGGAGATCCCCGATGCGGAGAACCAGGCCGTATCGGCCGCGATCTTGTGCTTGGGGAGAATCTGGACGTCGTAGCGGAACCCGGCCTGGATTTGGATCTCCGGCGACGCCGTCCAGGTATCCTGGAGGAAGATTCCAGGAGCGCCCAGACTGAAGCGAGCCGACCCGGACGGGCCGGCAACCTGGAAGAAGGTGCCGGTGGCCTGGGCGAAATGATCCAGGTCTCCGAAGAAGAACTGTCCTCCGCTGCCGTAGCGATAATCCTGCTCGTAGCTGGTCAGGTTGAGGCTTACTCCGAACTTCAGGCGGTGCCTTTCCCGCCCGTATTGCAGCGCATCGGAGAGATCAACCCGCTTGGTGTCGAAGCTGGCCGGAACGATCGGAGAGGCGCCAAAGGCGATCCCGTCGCCGGCCAGCACGGTGCCGAGCGGAGCGTCGGTGCGCCACTCGCGCCGCGCCATACTGAAGCCCGCGCGCAACTCATTGGCCAGGCTCGAGCCGGCAGTAGTGATCCCGGCCGACCCGGAGAGGTCACGCGCGGTGAGGCTGCTTCCGGTGCCGGAAAACAGTTCGGCGCCGAGCAGCGGATTGGTCTCTTTCCAGCTCGCGAAAGCGAGGCGAGCCTGCAGGCGATTGCTGGACCCGAGCTGCCAGTCGAGCCGCGCCTGGCCATGGCCGCCCTTCCAGCTCCGCACGGTGGGCGCGGCAAGGCGCCCCAGCTCGGCCTGGAAGCTGTCGGCGCCAATGGTTGGGATCAGATCTCGCAGCGATCCGGGCGCTCCGTTGAAGCGGGTCGAGTCGGTGGCCCAGGGCGCGGCCGTCGGCTGCTGCCGCGATTCGTACCCCCCCTCGATGAAGAGGTGGGCGGTGTCCGGAACGATCGAGGCGCTGAGCGTCGCGCCGACCTGAAATGAGGTGGCGGCACTGTCAGCGGGATTGTCGAGTTTGTTTTGCCCGAGTTTGGCCGTGGAGAAGGTGGCGTAAGGCGCCAGGGAGAGCCGCCCACCGCCGCTGCGAGTCTGGGCCGCGACCACACTGCCCGGTCCCCCGCGCCATTCGAGATCGCCGACGGGACCCATGAACTGGATCTGGCTGAGCGCCTGACGGGAAAACAGCGGCGTGATGGGAGGCTCGGCCAGCAGTCCCGGATGCCGCAACAACGTCTCGCGCACTCCGTCGACGAAGAGACGGGTATGTGAAATGTCGAGACCGCCTGCGCCAAGCCCGAGACCATCCCTTCCGTCTCCCGGTGCGACAATGACCGGCGCCACGCGTGCGGCCCCGGCGAGGTCCGAGGGCCGATCGAAGGCGCTCAATGCGCTCCCGGATACCAGGATCCCCGGGGCCCCACCCCCCCGCGCGCCGGGATTCGCGATCTCGCTAACACTGGTGATCGGAGGAGGTCTGCGCTGGAGCGTGATGGACAGCGACGTGTTGGTCCCCGGCGCGACAATGATTCCCGAAACCCTCACGGGCTGGAAGCCGATCTGCTCGACGAGGACGCGGAACTCACCGGGAGTCAGCAGCTGAAGGGCAAAGCCGCCGCTCCGGTTGGTCGTGAGCGAAGCGATCGCGCCGCCGCCCCTGCGTTCGACCGTGACCGCCGCGCCGTTCACCGGGTCGCCTTCGGTAGTTTGCACGGTACCCCGAAGGCTGCCCGAGGTAAGGCTCTGGGCCCTCAAGCCGGCGGGGATCGCGCCGAGCGCCACCCCCAAGCTGAATGCCAGCAGCCAGATACGGTGCTCGAATGCCACAGACGCTCGCATAGCGCTCCCGAAGGGGCGGGATGGGTGAGGTACCGGGATCTTTCGGGCTCTGCGCGGCGTGGTGCAGGACGGGTGCCACACCGCGCGGTTCAAGATCGCCCTTCCAGGCTGCTATTCTCCAACAATTGAGGTCCAGACGCAACAGGAAGGCCAGCGCAGTGCAACGGATTTGGCCTGCGGGGTCCGGGAGTAGATTTCCACGGTCATGCCAGCGCTCTCCTTCCGGAATCGCATCCTGCTCGCGCTGCTGTTGTTGGGTGCGGTGCCCTCGGCGTTTTTGAGCGCGGGCCTGGTGGCGACCCTGCTGCGTTTCAATCCGGCGCGCTCCAGTCAAGCGGTGCTCGAGCCGGTCCGGACCACGGGCAAGGCGCTGCTCGACGCGCTCGACACGACCCGGCTCAATCCCAAGGAACACAGCGCACTGCGCGACCACGTGCGCAAGCTGAACAGCGCGCTGGTGCTCTCGCGGCGGGGCTTTTTCTACAGCCGCTACAAGGTGAGGGGCCTCGCGGTGGCCATCTCGGTGCTCGGCTTGCTGCTGCTCTACGCCGCCGTGCTGCTGGCGCGTTCCCTCTCCCGACAATTGGCCCTCCCGATCGACGAGCTGGTGGGCTGGATGGGCCGGATTCGGCGTCACGAACCCCTGCCGCCGGAGGAGACGCGTCGCGGGGCCCCGGAATTCGCCGTGCTGCGGACCGCCCTGCGCGAAACGGCGGCTTCACTCGCCCTGGCACGCGCGGCGGAGCTGGAATCGGAGCGTTTGCGGGCGTTCCGGGAAGTGGCGCGCCGCGTCGCCCATGAAATGAAGAATCCGCTGACCCCGGTGCGCTTCGCGATCGGGCAGCTGGGCCGCTCCAGCACCGCGGAGCAGCAGGAGGCGCTGGAGGTGCTCCGGGTCGAGACCGCACGACTCGAGCAGCTGGCGCGCGACTTCGCGAATCTCGGCCGGCTTCCCGAGGGCCCCGCGGCCGAGGTGGACCTGGGCGAGCTGCTGGGAGAGCTGCTGCACACCTCAATCCCGGCGGAGATGCGCCACTCGCTGCAGGTGAAAGAGGGATCGCCCCACATCGTGGGGCATTACGATCCGTTGCGCCGGGCGTTCGGGAACCTGATCCGGAACGCGGTGGAAGCCAGCGGGGGGCGCGGCACGCTGGAAGTGTTCGTGTCCCCCGATGGCGATGGGGTGCGGGTTGCGATCGCGGATCACGGGCCGGGTGTTTCGGCCGGGCTGAGCACCCGGATCTTCGAGCCCTATGTCACCGACAAGGTCGAGGGCACCGGGCTCGGACTCGCCATCGTCAAGCAGGCCATCGATCTTCACCACGGGACGGTCGAGGTGGCGCCGACGCAAGGCGGCGGCGCCACCTTCATCGTGCGGCTGCCGCGCAGCGGCGCGGCGCGGCTGCCCACCCCGGTACCCCAACCCGCCGATGAGCGGCGTGTCGCCGACCGGCGGCGGAGGACTCCGTGAAGCCGCGTGTACTGATCGTGGACGACGAGGCCAACATTCGCCGCATGCTCGCGGCGCTGCTCAAGGCCGAGGGGTTCGAGCCCGAGGAAGCGCCCAACGGCAACGCCGCGCTGCTGTCGCTCGACCAGCTGCATCCCGACGCGATCCTGCTCGACCTGCAAATGCCGCCCGGCCCGGACGGGCTGGAGACGCTGCGGCAGCTGCGCGAGCGGGATAATTCGACCCTCGTGATCATGATGAGCGGCAAGGCGCAGCTCACCGATGCCGTGCAGGCAATCAAGCTCGGCGCGTTCCAGTTCCTCGAGAAGCCGCTCACGCCCGAAGCGGTGCTGGTCGCTCTGCGCAGCGGGCTCGAGCTGACCCGCGCCCGCGCCGAGACGCGCGCCCTGCGCGCGCAGCTCGGGCCGCGCGCGGACCTGGTCGGTCACAGCCCCAAAATGGAGGAGGTCGCCGCGCTGATCCGCCAGGTCGGCCCGACCGAGGCCCGGGTGCTCATCATCGGCGAGTCGGGCACGGGAAAAGAGCTGGTGGCCCATGCGATCCACCGGGCCAGCAATCGCGCCGGCCGGCCGATCGTCTCGGTCAATTGCGCCGCCATTCCCCGCGACCTGGTGGAATCGGAAATGTTCGGCCACGAGCGGGGAGCCTTTACCGGCGCGACCGACCGCAGACTCGGGCGCTTCGAGCTGGCCGACAGCGGCACGCTCTTCCTCGACGAGGTGGGTGACCTCAACCTCGAAGCGCAGGCCAAGCTGCTCCGGGTACTCGAGACCGGCGAGATCCAGCGGCTGGGCGCGGAGCGGGTCCAGCGGGTGGACGTGCGGGTGATCTCCGCGACCAACCAGCGGCTCGAGCAGGCGGTGGCGGCGGGGAGCTTCCGGGAGGATCTCTATTTCCGGCTCAACGTGTTTCCGCTGCCGCTCGCGCCCCTGCGGGAACGGCTCGAGGACCTGCCCGATCTGGTGCAGCACCTGGCGGAGCGGATCCGGCGCCATCAGGCGGTGGCGTTCACCGAGGATGCGCTGGCGCTACTGGGCTCCTACGACTGGCCCGGCAACGTGAGGGAACTCGCGAACATCGTGGAGCGGCTCTCGATCCTGGGCGGCGGTGAAGTGGATGCGGCGCTGGTTCGGCAAGTGCTGCCGCGCAGCGGGGCCTTCCGCTTCGAGGCGCCGTCGGTGACGACCGACTCCGGCACGACGTATTCCGTGGCCGACCTGGGCGGCCGCTCGCTCTCCAACGTGCTGGACGACTACGAGCGGGCCCTGATCAGCGCGGCGCTCAAGCGCGCGGCGGGAAACGTGGCGGAGGCGGCGCGCGCGCTGCAGACCGACCGGGCGAATCTGTATCGGCGGATGAAAAGGCTCGGACTATGATCCGACACAGCATCGTCTGCCTGGGCGCGCTCCTGCTGGGCGCCGGCGCCGGCCTCCGCGCCCAGGACACCGTGCAGGTGATCCATCCCGAGGCGAAAGTGGATTCGACCAAGCGGCCCGCGCTGCCCGCCGAGGTGCTGCGGGAGGTGATGAGCGCGTGGAACGACTCCGCCACGACGCGCATCGTCGGCAGCTTCTTCCTTCCGGCCGGCGCGGTGCTCCAGGGGCCGGTTGCGGTGTTCTATGGGCCGCTGCGGGTGGCCGGCGAGCTGATCGGCCGGGTCACCGTCATCAACGGGAACCTGGTCATCGATCCCGGCGGACTGGTCCGGGGAGAAGTGCTGGTGGTTGGTGGCCGGGTCGCCGTGCGGCCCGGCGGGCATTACGAAGCGAGTCCTTCGCGCACCTACTCCGCGGCCGCGCAGCTCATCCGGATGGCGGACGGCACTCTGGTGGAGCGGCCGCCTCCGCGCCCGCTGGGGGAGCTGGCGACGGCCCACGCGAGTTTTCGCACCGGCCGCTTCGCCACCGAGCTCTCGCTCGAGACGGGGCGGGCCTACAACCGGGTCGAGGGGCTTCCGATCGTCTTGGGGCCCACGGTGGTGCGGGAGGGGCTACCGGACCTCGATGCCCGCCTGGAGCTGCGCGGGATCGTGTGGACCGCTCCCGATCGCAGCAATCGACGCGCGGACTTCGGGTACACCGCCCGGCTGCAGTTCCGCTTTGGCAGCGCACGACAACTGACGGTGCGCGGGCAGGCCTTCCGGGTCGTCAGCGCGACCGAAGACCAGCCGCTCTCCGCCATGGAAGCCGGGTGGTCGGCGTTTCTTTTCCAGCGCGACTATCGGGATTATTACCAGAGCCAGGGGGTGACGGCCTCCGCGAGTTACCTCCTCGGGCACAGCTTGACCCTCCATACCTCAGTACGGCGGGAAGCGGAGCAAAGCGTCCCGGCCAACGATCCCATTTCGGTTTTCCGCAATAACGCCTGGCGGCCCAATCCGCTCGCGGATGACGGGCATTATCTGTCGTGGCGGGTGGGGCTCGATCTCGATACCCGCAATGATCCGGAGGCTCCGGCGTCGGGGTGGCTGGTCCGGAGCTATTGGGAACAGAGCCGTAGCGATGATGCGGCGCCGCTCTCGCTGCCGAGTGAAGTGCGGGACCCGATCGCGCCGGGCCGCTACTCCTTTTCACGGTTCTGGCTCGACGCGCGACGCTACGCGCGCTTCAATCCCTCGGTCCGCAGCTCGGCGCGACTCCTGGTGGGCGGCTGGCTGAGCGGCGATCCGCTGCCGGTGCAGCGGCGCTTTTCGCTCGGCGGACCGGACGTGCTCCCGGGTTACACCTTCCGGAGCCAGAGCTGCGCGCCCGCCGGCCTGACCGATCCGGGCCGTCCGGCCCTCTGCGACCGGCTGATCGCGCTTCAGGTCGAAGTACGGACGCGCACCAGGGTGGGACTCCCGATTCCCTCGCCCGATGCGTACCTGACCGGCCTGCAACGGCTCTTCGCGATCCGGGAGCCGGACATCATCATCTTCGGCGATGCGGGCAAAGCCTGGATCACGGGCGCAGGGCCGGGCCGGGTCCCGAATGACAAGATCCCGGTGTTGCGGGAATGGGAGTACGACGTCGGCTTCGGCATCGACGCCGGCGGGCTGGGCTTCTACCTGACGCAGCCGCTCAGTCGGGGCCTGCCGCCCACCTTCACGATGCGTTTGCAGCGCCGGTTCTGATGCGTCGCGCCGCGCTCTGCGTGCTGGCCCTGGGCCTGGGGCTCGCGGTGTCCGCCGCGGGACAGACCCGGCGCGTCGGGCTGGTGGTGGGTCTGGCGCAGCCGAAAGAGGCCAACGGCGCGCGCGGTGCCATGGTACAGGTGCAGGACCTGCTGAACGACCAGCGCTGGGCGCAGGCACTCGACCAGTCGTTCCCAATCCGGCTGTCGTTCCGGCTGGAGATCTGGCGCTCGCGGCAAGGCTGGATCGACGACTTTCAGCGCGCCACCGAGTGGAGCACGCTGATCCAGCGGGAGCCGCTGGAGGATCAGTACCGGGCGACCCGCATTCTGCTTTCCGGACCCGAAGAGTTCCGCTTTACCACCCGGGAGGAGGTCGACCGCTGGGTGCGGGCCATCAACCTCGTGGACGCGCTGCCGCAGGGTACCGGGACGTACTACTACGCCGTGACGCTGCGGATCACGGCACTCTCGGACGAGGACATGGAGGAGCTGGACCGGTTCCTGGCCGGCCTGCCGGCGGAGCCCAGTCGCGAGCGCAACTCGATCGGCCGCTCGGTGCGGCGATTCCTGTTGCGGGTCGCGGGACTGCCCTGGGAGGAGCTGGAGGTGCGGTCGGAGAAGTTTACGGTGACGCGAAGACGCTAGGGATGGGCTAGGCCCGAATGGCGCGCAGCGCGGCCTCGCCGTAGAACAGCCGGATGTACTTGGCCTGCGGGACGGTGAGACGTCGCACCGCCCACGCCAGGTGGACGAAGTGCGGCTCGAGTGGGGTGTGCAGCGGGTGCATGCCGCACTCCTCCGGCAGCCGGTTGCCCTTCTTGGTGTTGCAGTTGCTGCACGCGGTCACGCAGTTGGTCCAGGCGTTTCCCCCACCGCGGCTCATCGGCACCAGGTGGTCCCGGGTGAGGCACTCGCGCGGACGGAGCTGCGCCTGGCTCCGATGGCAGTACTGGCAACGATAATCATCCCGCGCGAACAGGAAGGTGTTGGTGACCTGACGGCGGAATTTGCGGGGGACGTGGACGAATTTGACGAGGCGGATGATCGCGGGCTTCGGCAGGGAAATCCGCGGACTTCTTATGAACTCCCCGCTGTCCGCCTCGACGATCTCGGCCTTTCCGTCGATAACCAGCCGCAGCGCCCGTTTGACAGGCACCATGGTCAGGGGCTCGAAGGACGCGTTGAGCGCGAGGCAGCGCACGGAAGTGGCTCCACAGGAGTACGCTGGATACTACCGACCAACCCCGCCTTCTATCAAGCGGGCGCCGCCCGATGGACGATCCGTCCCCCCAGCACGGTGAGGACTACCTCGGCAGGGGACGCGTGAAGCGCGGCGCGCGCCGGGTCCGCTCCAACCGCGGCAGGTGGCGGTGCCAGGACCGCGAGGTCTCCCCATTTGCCAGGGGTAAGGCTGCCAATCTCGGACTCGAGGCCCAAGGCGCGGGCGCCATCGAGGGTGGCCAGGGCCAGCGATTCCGCATCGCTCAGGCCGGCCAGCGTCTGCGCGGCGCGCGCCTCACGGAAGAGGTCGAGTTTGCCCACGCTCGCCACCGAATCGGTGCCGAGTCCGACCCGGATTCCCGCCTGGCGGAGCGCCGCGAGAGGCGCGGCTCCGTGCCGGTGCGCCGCGTTGGAGAGCGGACAGTGGGCGATGGCCACGCGGCGTTCCGCGAGCAGCCGGATATCCTCGCCCGAGAGCTGAACGGCGTGGATACAGAGCGTGTCGGGACCGAGCACGCCATGAGCATCGAGCCAGCAGACGGGGCTGCGGGTCGGGAAGTCGGGAGGTCGGGAAGTCGGGAAGTGGCGCGGATCATCGAGCAGCGGAATTGCCCGGGCTTTCCAAGCCTCGGCGAAGGCTCCGCTGCCGGTGGAAACGAACTGGCTCTCCGCGAGGGACTCGGCGAGGTGCACGGCGATCGGAAGCCCCAGGCTGCTGGCCCAGGCGGCGACGCGCGCGTAGAGCGGCCCGCTCACGCTGTATGGCGCGTGGGGTGACACGCCGAGCTGGACCCGGCCGCGATGGAAAGGAGCAAGCTCCTCCATCCGTCGCGTGAGCTCCGTGAAGCTCGCTTCAAGCTGATCGGGATGCGGGCCGAACACCTCGTGGTATGCGATGCCGGATCCTTCCAACTGACTCAGCACCTCGACCGCGGCGCCGGAGTCCCCGGTATCGGCGATCGTCGTCACCCCGCCTGCCCAGCATTCCAGCAGCCCGCGCCGAGCCGCCGCGAGGGATTCGGCGGGCGGGCGGGCCTGCTTGAGGCGCCGGATACTGAGAATCCAGCGCTGGAAGTCGAGCTCGGATGCGGTCTGCTCGAACCCGGTCAGCTCGAGATGGGTGTGGGTATTGACCAGACCGGGCAGCAGGATGGCAGAGGGAAAGGTGAGGGATTCGGCGTCTTGCGGGACCGCCACGCCGGCAGGGTGACCCATTTCCGCGAGGCGTCCGTCTTCGCCGATGAGCAGCGCCGCATCGCGAATCGGCGCGCCGTCGATCGGCAGGGCCCAGGCGGCTTGGACGCGGAGCGGTCTAATGCTCTCCTCCCCGCCCTCCTCCACGAAACGGACTGTGCAGGGGACAGCGCTCAGTGGGCTCGGTGCCGGGGAAGAAAAACTCATGGTGGATCTGGTCCGGCGGGCAGAATGGGGTGGCCAGGTACCCGGTCCCCTCGTCGATTTCCAGGTCAAGGAGCCCATCAGGCATCAGCCAGGGCGGCGGCGGGCGGCGGCGCTCGTACACTTCGCGCATCATCCCGGCCCACGCCGGCGCCGCCAGCAGACCACCCTGGGCGTTCGACTTGATCACGGTCTTCTTGTCGAAGCCCATCCAGACTCCGGTCACCAGATCGTGGGTGAATCCGATGAACCAGACGTCCATGCCATCGTTGGTGGTGCCGGTCTTGCCGCCGGCGGGGTGGGTAAAGCCTCCCCGCCCGACGATCGCACCACTCGCGGTGCCGCGGCGAATCACGTCGCGCAAGCCATCGAGGATGAGCCAGGCATGCTGGGGATCCATCACCTGGCGCTGCTGGGGCTCGGGCTGCCAGACGATGTGGCCCTGGCGGTCCTCCACTCGGAGGATAGCCAGCGGGGTGGTCACGGTCCCCAGGTTGGCGAACCCGGAATACGCCGAGATGAGCTCGAGCGGGACGACGTCGGCCGATCCGATGAAAATCGAGGGCACCCGCGGAATCCTGGTGGTGATGCCGAAATTCGAGGCCTCGGCGATGACGGCATCCTCTCCCAGCTCGAGTCCCACCTTCACCGCCACGGTATTGCGGGACTCGTAGAGCCCTTTTCGCATGGACATGGTCCCCTGGAACTTGCTGTCGTAGTTCTTGGGCTCCCAGGTAGGCTGTTCGGGGATCTCGACCGAGACCGGCGAGTCATCGAAGATCTTCGACCAGGGCAGCCCCGCCCGGATGGCGGCGGCGTATACAAAAGGCTTGAAGGTGGAGCCGGCCTGGCGCTGGGCCTGGGTCGCGCGGTTGAACTTCGAATCTTCGAAGTCCCGTCCGCCCACCATGGCGCGGATGTAGCCGGTCCTCGCTTCGAGGGAGACCACCAGACCCTGCAGATACGGAGTGAACGGCCCGTTGTCGACCTCGGGGCTCGTCTCGGCGCGCTGGTCGAGATACTGCCGGTAGGTCCCGTGGCGGTACGGGCCGAGCGCGCCGTCCTCGATGGCCGTGAGCTGCGCTTCCAGGGCGCGCTCGGCGGCCAACTGCATGTCGAGGTCGAGGGTCGTGTAGATCCGGAAACCGGCGCGATAGAGGTCGGCGCCGAAACGGGCCTGCAGGATCTGCCGGACGTACTCCACGAAGTATTCGGCCACCCCGCTATAGTCGGAGCGCGAGGAGAGGTTGAGGCCGTACGATTTCCAGGCCTCGGCAGACTGGTGCGCGAGCTTTCCCCAGTCTTCCATGAGTCCAATGATCAGATTACGGCGCTGCACGGCCAGGCGGGGACTCTTGCGCGGGTTGTAGCGGCCGGGCGCCTTGGCCAGTGCGGCCAGCATCGCGGCCTCCGCCACATTGACGGAGCGCGCGGACTTGCCGAAATAGCGCTGTGCCGCCGCTTCCACCCCGTAGGCGCCGTTGCCGAGATTGATCTGATTGAGGTAGAGCTCGAGGATCTTGTCCTTGGAGTAGTTCCGCTCGATCTCGAGCGCCATCCGGGCCTCGCGCAGTTTGCGGGTCAGCCCCGCCATGCCTGCGCGCTGGCTGCGGTCGATCTGCTCGGGCCAGAGATTGCCGGCCAGCTGCATAGTGATCGTCGAGAAACCCTGCTTGTTGCCCAGCAGCGTGGATTTGACCGAGCCCAGCACGCGCACCCAGTCGATGCCGTGATGGTGATAGAAGCGCCGGTCTTCGACGGCGAGAAAGGCGGCGACCACCGCGGGCGACATCTGCTGCAACGGCACCACGGTCCGGCGCTGATTGCCGTAGTCGGTGATCAAACGGCCGTCGGCCGCGTAGAGCTTGGAGGCCTGGTCGGGATCGTAGTTGCTGAGCCCGGCGATGGACGGGCAGGCGCCTCCACCGCACACCCGGCTCCAGGCGCCGGCCAGGAGTGCCGCGCCGAAGAGCACCGTGGCCAGCAGGCCGATGAGGACCTTCTTGCGCCGGCGCGGGTAATGCCACCAGCGGGCTCGACGGGTCGCGACGGGGGCTCCAATCACGCTCTCAAGATAATCCGCGTGCGCGGGCAGCCCTTCCCGGTTGACTGTTGACGCTTTTCGCGTCTACTCTCCCCAGGTGCCCCACCTCCTTACCGTCCTCGCCGAGCGCGGACTTCTGCAGGATGCCACGCCCGCCCTCGCCGAGCGGCTCGCGAAGGGCCCGATCACGGCGTACGTGGGTTTCGATCCCACCGCGGACTCATTGCACGTCGGCCATTTGATGCCGGTCATGGCCCTCGCCTGGCTGCAACGGCTCGGTGGGCGTCCGATCGTGCTGGTGGGCGGCGGCACCGCGATGGTGGGCGACCCGAGCGGCAAGCGGAGCGAGCGGCCGGTGCTGCCGGTCGAGCAGATCGACGCCAACGCCGCCGCGGTCGAGCGCCAGCTGCGGCGCTACCTCGATTTCGAGGGCCCGCAGGCGGCGCGCATGGTCAACAACGCCGAATGGCTCCGGCCGCTTCGCCTGCTGGATTTCCTGCGGGACATCGGGAAGCACTTCACCGTCAACTACATGCTGCAGAAGGAATCGGTGAAGGCCCGAATGGAGTCGGGGATTTCCTTCACGGAATTCGGTTACATGCTGGTCATGGCGTACGACTACCTCCACCTGTTTCAGACCGACCGGTGCGAGCTGCAGCTGGGCGGCAGCGACCAGTGGGGGAACATCACGGCCGGCGTGGAGCTGATCGGGCGGCGGGAACAGTCGCAAGTGCACGGCCTGGTGTGTCCGCTGCTCACCACCAGCGGCGGGAGCAAGTTCGGCAAGAGCGAGGGCGAGAGCATCTGGCTCGACCCGGCGCGAACCAGTCCCTACCGGTTCTACCAGTACTGGCTCAACAGCGATGATCAGGATGTGGAGCGCCTGCTCAAGGCGTTCACGTTCCTTCCGCTGGAGGACATCGCGGCGGCGATGGCTGCGCATGCCGCCGATCCCGGCCAGCGGATGCCGCAGCGCCTCCTGGCCCAGGAGATGACGACCCGGGTGCACGGCGCGACGATGGGTCAGCGCGCGATCGCGGCGAGCGGGATTCTGTTCGGCGGCGGGGACCTCCGCAGCGCCGACGCGGAGACCCTGGCGGTCGTCGCGGGCGAGGTGCGGGTGCATCCCGTGTCCCGGGCCGAGCTGACGAGCGGCCTCGCGCTGGTGGACGCGCTGGTGGCGGCGGGCCTGGCGAGCTCGAAGGCCGACGCACGGCGCGGCTTGCAGGGCGCCGGCTACTCCCTCAATGGGGAGCGCTTGAGCGCGGAGCGCAATCTGGTGCCGGACGACCTGCTGGCGGACCGCTACGTGGTGCTGCAGAAGGGCAAGAAGAACTATGCGATGCTGGAGGTACGGTAGCTCCTCACGAGGGAGGCCCGCGTGCTCAAGGAATTCCTGGCGTTTCTCAAGCAGTACGGCGTGATCGGACTGGCCATCGCGGTCATCATCGGGGGCCAGCTCAACGAGCTGGTGAAGGGGGTCGTCGAGGGGCTCCTGATGCCCCTCGTGACCATGGTGCTCCCGGCCGACGTCGGCTGGCGCGAATGGGCCTGGCACGACTTCCAGTTCGGCGTGGTGCTCAACGCGCTGGTCAATTTCCTGATCGTCGCCTGGCTGGTGTTCTGGTTCTCGAAGAAGTTGCTCCGGGAAGAGGCGGTCACGAAGCAATAGCGTCGAGCACCTCCACGACGCGCTGCATCTCCTCGAGGGTATTGTAGCAGTGCGGCGAGAAGCGCAGCGCGCCCTCGCGAACCGAGGCGCTGATGCCCGCCTGGCGCAGCGCCGGCATCGCCTCGGGCAGGTCCGCCGCGCTGAGGCAGACCATGCCGGAGCTGCGGGCGCCCTCCGGCGAAACCACCCGAACCCCGCGCTGCCGCGCCCACTCGATGACCGGCGCCCCGATCCGGGCGAGATGGGCCTCGATCCGATGGATGCCGAGCTCCTCCAGCAGATCGAGGGCGTGGGTCATGCCCAGCAGGTCCTGGAACGGCAGGGTAATCAACTCGAAGCGGCGGGCATCGCGGCGGAAGCCGCCGCTGTAATCGCACAGCGTCGTGAAATTGTCGGTTCCCTCGAAGGCGCTCCACCCCGCGAAGGGAGGTACCAGCGCGGGTATCAGCTCGCGCCGTACGTAGAAAAAGCCGGATCCCCAGGGGGAGAGCAGCCACTTCTGGGCGCCGCACGCCAGGAGATCGACCGGAGTCTTCTGGACATCGAAGGGGACGTGGCCCAGCGCCTGGATCGCATCCACCACCAGCCAGGTGCCCTGCGCCAGCGCCGCCGCGCTCAGGCGCGCCAGATCCACGCAATAGCCGTTATGGAATTGGACATGTGAGACGGCGAGCGCGCGCACCCGGGGGTCGCGCATCCGTTCCAGCATCAGCGCTTCGTCGGGCCAGCCCTCCGGGGTGACCGGGAGGAGCTCGAGCGTGACGCCGCGATCGCCCAGCTGCCGCCAGGGAAATACGTTGGCGGGAAACTCGGCGTCGCTCACGATCACCCGGTCGCCCGGCTCGAATGGCAGCATCCGCGCGGCCAGGTTGAGCCCGAAGCTGGTGTTGGTGGCCAGGGCGATCTCGCCCACCTCGGCATTGATCAGCCGCGCCGCCCGAGCCCTGGCATCCGCGAGGATACCCTGGAGCTCCGGATCAGTGAGCCGGAAATCAGCACGCTGGTCCGTGAATGCGCGCAGGGCCTGGCGGGTGCGCTCGGGGATCGGCCCGGTCGAGGCGTGGTTCAGGTAGCTGCGCCCGACGGCCCAGGGAAACTCCGCTTCCCGAAGCGAGGCCACATCGTAGCAAGCATCGGGGCGCGCGGAGAGCGGGGGCACGGAGGTAATATCTCTGGATGGCGCCTTCCCCTCAATTCACGCTGGTGCTTGGTGGCGGAGGGCTCAAAGGCCTCGCCCACATCGGCGTGCTCCGCGCCCTGGAGGAGCGGGGCCTGGTGCCGGCAGCGGCCATCGGCTGCAGCATGGGGGCGCTGGTCGCCGCGGCATGGGCGCGCGAGATGCCGATTCGGGAGATCGAGGATCGCGCGCTGGCGGTGGCGCGGAAGGACATCTTCCGCATCGCCCACCTCGACATGGCCCTCAAGCGGATGCTCGCCCCCGCCATCTACCGCTCCGAGCCGCTGGACCAGCTGATCCACAGCCTGGTGGGGGAGGTCCACTTCCGTGACCTGCCGCGCCGGCTGGTGGTCAATACGGTCGACCTGAACACGGGACAACAGGTGCTCTGGGGTCTGCCGGGGCTCGATCACGCTCCGGTGGCCGACGCGGTATTCGCCTCCTGCGCGCTCCCCGGCATTCTGCCCCCCCGCACCGTGGCCGGCCGCGTCTGCATCGATGGCGCGGTGATCGAGAATCTTCCGGTACGCGCCGCGCTCACCCAGGGCCGCCAGCCGATTATCGCGATCGACGTCGGCGGAACCCGGGTCGAGCGGCAGGCGGTGGAGCGCAAGGGGTTCGTGACGGTGTACGGCCGCGGGCTCGAGATCGTGATGCAGACCCTGGCCTCGACCTATCTCCGGGATTGGACCGATCCGCCGGTCGTGCTGGTGCGTCCCCGGGTGGAGCGGGTCTCCATGTTCGCGTTCCACCGGACCGCCTTCCTGATCGCCGAGGGCTACCGCGCCCTCAACGAGGCGCTCGACCTGCTGCCCCGGGAACTCAGCGAGCTCGCGCCGGGCCTGCATCCCCAACGGGAGGTGGTCGTCAAAATCATCCGGGAGCGCTGCGTGGGGTGCGGCGCGTGCGCGGCACACGACCCGAAGACTTTCGCGATGGGCGAGGACGGAATTGCGACGGTCAAGAGCGAGCGGCAATGGTGGTCGCCGGCGGGAGACACCCTGCTCGCCATCTGCCCGACCCGAGCGATCATCGCGGAACAGGCCTGGCCCCCGCCCTAGCTCAGCGCCCGGGCGCGATGCCGTCCAGCACCTGCTTCAGGCGGTGCATGTAGGTGTGCCTGCTCAAGGCCTCCCGGCGCGCCGCGTGCCCAAGCTCCGCCGCCGCGGTGGGATCCTGCAAAACATTCTGGACCGTCCGGCGCAGCTCGTCGGCGTCGTGAAAGACCAGCAAGTGCTTTCCCGCCTCGAACTGCCGGGCCAGGTCGCCGCGGTAATCCACGATCTGCGGCACGCCGATCGCCGCCACCTCGAACAGCCGCTGATTGACAAATGCTTCGCCCGAACCATTCCCGCCCGCCGTGTGATGGATGTTCACCGCCACGGAGGCCCCGCCGTACGCCCGCACGTACTCTTCCGTGTTGGGCACCTCGCCCCGGCAGTAATCACGCAGCGGCGTGCGCCGCCATCCCGGGCCCCAGAGCGCGAGTCCGAATTCCACCAGACTGGACAGCAGGGCCACCCGGCGCGCCGTCGCCGACCCGGCGAAGACGACGTTGGCGCGGTACTGGTCGCGCGAGCGGAGCGGGCGGTAAATCGAAGGATCCGCGGCCAGCGGCACTACCTCGACCGGGCGGCCCAACGCCGCGCGAAGCTGCGCCGCCACGTCCGAGCCGGCCACGAAGACCTTGTGGTACGCCGGGGCCCGCCGGATCACCTGATCCACCGTGCGCAGGTCGTCAGGAAACCAGTTGACCCAGGGGATGGCGGTGGCGGTCGATAGCTGCTGTACCAGCGCGGCATCAAGCTCGGCACCGCCGATCACCAGGACGATCTGGGCCCGGGTGGTCTCGACCGCCCGCCGAAGCCGGGAGCTGAGGTCGCTTCCCGCCAGCCGGCCCAGGAACCCCGGGCGCTTGAGCAAATCGAACGCGTCGACCTTGCAGTCGAGCCGCTCCAGCGCCCGGCAGCGCTGGGCGGCATGGGCGTGATGGGCGTCGTCGAATTCGGCGACGACCAGAATCGAGAGGCCGCTCACACCAGCACCTCCGCCCCCCGGAATTGCAGCTCGAAGAGGCGGCGATACAGGCCGTTATCGACCAGCAGCGACGCATGGGTCCCGCGCTCGACCAGCCGTCCGCCGTCCAGGACCAGGATTTCATCGGCGTCGAGAACCGTCGCGAGGCGGTGCGCCACGACGAGCACGGTGCGGTGACGCATCAAGCGGTCGATGGCATCCTGCACCTGGCGCTCCGCTTCGGTATCGAGGGCACTGGTGGCTTCATCGAGCAGAAGAAGGGGGGGGTCGCGGAGCAGCGCCCGCGCGATGGCAATACGCTGGCGTTGTCCGCCGGAAAGGCGGGTCCCTCGTTCACCCAGCGGAGTGTCATACCCCGCCGGCAGCGCCGCGATGAAGTCGTGCGCGTTCGCGACGCGCGCCGCGGCTTCCACCTCGGCGCGGCCGGCCTCGGGGCGGGCGTAGGCGATGTTGGCGTGCACCGTATCGTTGAGGATGACCGATTCCTGGCTCACCACACCGAGCAGCGAGCGGAGCGAGCGCCGCTGGAGGCGTGGAAGCGGAACCCCATCGAGCCGGATCTCGCCCGAGTCGGGATCGTGGAAACGCGGCAGCAGGTCGAGCAGGGTGGTCTTGCCCGCTCCCGAAGGGCCGACGATGGCCACGACGCTGCCGCGCGCGACCGTGAAGGAGACCTCCCGCAACACCGGCCGGCCGGGCTCGTAGGCGAAGCAGACCCGGTCAAAGACGATGGCCTGCTCGAATCGGGCCGGAACGGCGCCAGGCGGATCGAGCTCGAGCGAGGGTCGATCCAGTACGTCGAACACCCGCTCCGCGCCCGCGAGGGCCAGCGTCCAGGAAGCGGGAAACTGGGACATCGCCTTGATCGGCGACATGATCTTGAGCGCGGCGACCAGGAATACGAGGGTGACCTCCGGACCCAGCGTCGCCCCGGCCAATCCGGGATCGGCGGCGGCCCATACGATCAAAATGAGCACCAGGCCGCCGAACACCTCGCTCACCGGACTGGTCAGCGAAGCGTAGCGCTGGGTCCGTTGCGCTCGCTTGCGATACCGGTTGGCCTGCGCCGCGAACCCCTCCGCCTCGTGCTGCTCGGCTCCGTAGGCACGCACCAGCTTGATCGCCCCGAGCCGCTCGGTCACGGTGGCCGTGAGCTCGCCCTGTTCTTCGGTCCAGAGCCGGGCGTGCCGCCGGAGCCGGCGCAGCAGGGTACGAATGCCGAAGACGAGAATCGGCGCCGTGGCGAGCGTCAGGAGCGTGAGACGCCACGAGATGGTGGCAAGAATCACGAGGGTGCCGGTGATGAGCATTGCGTTCTGGAACAGCGTGGTGAGCGACGCGGTCACCGCCTGCTTCACGCGGTCGGCGTCCACCAGGACCGCGGCGATGAGCTGACCGACCCTGGTGCGTTGAAAAAAGCCGAGGTCCAGGCTCAACAGGTGGCGGTAGAGGCGGACCCGCAGGTCGCGAACCACCCCTTCCTGCACCGCGACGGAGAGTTGATTGGCGGAGTACTGCAGCGCGTTTTTGAGCAGCAGGCCGGCCAGCAACACCAGTACCAGGCGGAACGCGGCCTCTCGTGGCGCGATTCCGCTCACCAGCGGGCCGAGCAGCTGGTCGCTCAACCGCTCGAGCAAGGTACCGTGTCCCGCCAGAGGGCCGGCGGTCCCGAACAGGGCTTTGAGGAGCGGAATCAGCACGACGATGGTCACGCCATCGAGCAGAGAGGCCAGCAGGGTCGCGATCAGCCCGAGAAGGAAGCGCCCACGGTAGGGCCTCGCCACCTCGAGAAGTCTTCGCGTAGTGCCTGCTGCCATGCGAAGAAACTAACGCCTACATTCCCGCCGTGCCGCCGAACATCCTCCTGGTCCGCTTTAGCGCGATGGGCGACACGCTGCTGATGACGCCGCTGATCCGGGCGCTGCGCACCCGGCATCCCGAGGCGCGCATCACGCTGGTCACGAAAGAGGCGTTCGCTCCGCTCTTCCGACACAACCCCCGAATCACCGAGGTGATCGGCTGGCAGCCGGCCAGCCCGCTGGCGGAGCTCGGGCGTCGCTTGCGTGGAGAGAGCTTTACCCATCGGCTCGACTTGCACGGCAGCCTGCGCAGCCGGGCCCTGCGCTGGCAGATCGGCGGGCGCTGGACGACCTACCCGAAGCATCGCGCGGCGCGCGCGATGCTGATCCGGGCCAAGCGGGACGTGTATCGCGACCGCCGGCCGGTCGCCGAGCGCTACTTTGACGCCGCGCGCGAACTCGACGTCTCTCCCGACTCGGGATCGCTGGAGGTTTTTCTGTCTCGCTCGACGCTGGAGGCCGCGGAGCGGTTCCTGACCCGGCGCGGCCTCGGCGTCCGGCGGCAGCTCATCGCGCTGGCTCCGGGAGCCTCGAGCTTCACCAAGCGCTGGCCCACGCACCACTGGATCGCGCTGGTCCGCCGGTTGGTGGAAGCGGGCAACGACGTGATCGTGGCGGGCGGGGCAGCGGAAATCGAGGTGGCCCGTGCGCTCGCGGAGGCGGGCGGCGAAGCCGCCGCCAGCGCCGCGGGCGAGTTCGATCCGGCCGGCACCGCCGCGGTGCTCAAGCGGGCCCGAGCGCTGGTGGCGGGAGATACCGGCGCCATGCATCTGGCCACCGCGGTGGGTACCCCGGTCGCGGCCCTCTTCGGGCCCACGGTCGAAGCGTTCGGATTCTTTCCCTATCACGCCAAGGCGACGGTGCTGCAGCGCGAGCTCGCCTGCCGGCCCTGCAGCGCGCAGGGCGGGCCGGCTTGCCCGCTCAAGCACCATCGCTGCCTGCAGGACCTGCAGCCCGCCGACGTACTCGAGGCTCTGCGGAAGTTGCCGCGATGAGTCTGCTCTCTCCACCGGAGGCGGCGCTGGTCAAGCTCATGGGAGAGATGCCCCGAGGGCCCAGACGTGAGGGGGTGTTCGCGCTCTGGCTGACGCTGCGGGTCGCGCAGGATGTCTTTCTCGTCCCGGCGCCACCCGAGCGCGCGATGCGCCGCCGGGTGGCTTCCTTGGACCAGCGACTGTCGAGCCTCACGCTGCCCGCGCCTCTCCGGCGCGCCCTGGCCGCGGCGCTCGCGGAGCTGAAGGAGCCCAGCCGCCACCAGGCGGCGCTGGCGCTGCAGCAGCTGGTGGCTCCGTCGCGCGAGGTGCTGGGAGCGGAAGCGGCCGAGGCGATCGGGAAGGCCGCGCGGACCGCGGCACAGCGCGTGAGGGACGAATAGTCCGAGCCGGATTGCTATATTGAGGGCCGAGAAGCGAGGGATCCCGCCATGGCCGGCCACAGCAAGTGGAAGCAGATCAAGCACAAAAAGGCCGCCACCGATAACAAGCGCTCGGCGGTCTGGGCCAAGTGCATCCGTGAGATCACCGTCGCCGCCAAGGCGGGGGGCGGCGACCCCACGGGCAACCCCCGGCTGCGGACGGCCATCGACGCGGCCCGGGCGGTCAACATGCCCAACGACAACATCGACCGGGCCGTCAAGAAGGGCACCGGCGAGCTCGCGGGCGAGAGCTACGAGGAGATCGCCTACGAAGGGTACGGGCCCGGCGGCGCGGCCATCATCATCGAAGCCACGACCGACAATCCCAATCGCACCGTCGCGGAGGTCCGCCACGCCTTCAGCCGCAACGGCGGCAACCTCGGCGCGAGCAATTCGGTGGCGTGGATGTTCGACCGCAAGGGCCAGATCTACCTCGACGCCACGAAGCAGTCCGAGGACGAGGCGCTCGAGGCGGCCCTCGAGGCGGGGGCCCAGGATTTCGCGAAGGACGGCGATCAGTACATCGTGACCACTCTCCCCGCGGATTTCCACGCGGTGCAGGACGCGCTCAAGGCCAAGCGCTACGCGATCGAATCCGCGGAGCTCGCCCTGGTTCCCAAAAACACCGTGAAGGTCGAAGGGGCGGAGGCGGCTCGGCTCCTCAGGCTGATGGAAACGCTCGAGGAGCTGGATGACGTCTCGAAAGTGTTCTCCAACTTCGATATCGACGCGGCGACGCTCGCGGAGGCAGGCGCCTGAGCCCGCTTCGCCCATGAGGGTGCTGGGGATCGACCCGGGCACGGCGACGGTCGGGTACGGCGTGGTGGAGCGGTCCGGGAGCCTTGGAGCGGCCGCCCGCCTGGTGGAGTGCGGGATCCTGCGCACCCGTCCGCGCGAAGCCCTGCAGCACCGCCTCGCGATCATCCATGAGGGCCTGCGTGAGCTGATCGAGCGGCACCGGCCCGACGTGCTGGCGGTCGAAGACATCTTTTACGCCACCAACGTGCGCACCACGGTCGTGTTGGGTCATGCGCGCGGCGTGATCCTGCTGGCCGGCGCCCAGGCCGGCCTGGTCGTCGCGGAATACTCTCCGGCCCTGGTCAAGAAGACGGTGGTGGGCCGAGGCGCGGCGCTCAAGCCGCAAGTCGGATTCATGGTCGCCAAGCTCCTCAAGCTCAGCGCGGCGCCAAAGCCCGCGGACGCCGCCGACGCGGTCGCGGTGGCCCTCACGCATCTGTTGATCGGGTTTCGTCGCGGCAACGGTCGATGATCGCCACGTTGAGCGGCGTACTGGCCGAGCGCGAGGGGGAAACCGTCGTGATCCAGACCGACGGCGGCGTCGGGTACGCGGTCGCGGTTCCGCTCGGCGTCTTCGAGCGGCTTCCCGCGCGAGGAGGACGCTGCGCGCTGTTTACCGAGCTGGTGGTGCGCGAGGACGCCTGGACGCTCTACGGCTTCGATTCCCCGACCGAGCGGGCAATCTTCCAGCGGCTCCTGTCGGCAACCGGCCTGGGGCCCCGCCTGGCGCTGGCGATTCTCTCCATGCTCGGGCCGGAGCGCGCCGTGCGCAGCATTCAGGGGAAGGACGTCGCCGCGTTGAGCACCGTGAGCGGGATCGGGAAAAAGCGCGCCGAGAAGCTGATCGTGGAGCTCTCGGACCGATTCGCCGACCTTGCGATCGCGCCTGCCGCGGGCCCGGGCCGCTCGTCGGATGAAGCGGTGCGGGCGCTCACCGCGCTGGGCTACTCGACCGCCGTCGCGGACGAAGCGGTGCGCGCGGTCCTGGCCGCCGGCAGTACCGACGCCGTGGAGACCCTGGTTCGGCGGGCCCTGCAGCAGCTGACCACGCCGCGAGGAGGACGCCGGTGATCGCCATCTCCACCAGCCCGCACGTGACCGCCGAATGGCAGTGCTCGCGCTGCGGCTCGACCAACCGGAAGTTCGTGGGGGCCGGGACGACGCAGACGAACGATCGCTGCGTCTCCTGCCACGCCAAGCACGAGGTAACGGCCGGGGCCCGGCCGGTGCGCTGGGACGCCCGAGCCATCTGATGAGCCGGGTCGAGATCACCACGCCCGCTGCGATCCCCGAAGAAGGGGGTGCCGAAGCCGCGTTGCGGCCCTCGCGACTCGACGAGTTCGTGGGCCAGGAGGCCGTAAAAGCGTCGCTGCAGATCGCGATCGATGCCGCGCGGGGCCGCGGCGAGCCGCTCGACCATATCCTCTTCTTCGGTCCGCCGGGGCTCGGCAAGACGACCCTGGCCATGCTGCTCGCCAGGGAGATGGGAGTCCAGCTCCGCACCTCGTCGGGCCCGGTCCTGGAGAAACCGGGTGATCTGGTGGGCCTGCTCACCGGGCTCGCGGCCGGCGACGTGCTCTTTATCGATGAGATCCACCGGTTGCGGCCGCAGCTCGAAGAGTTTCTCTACCCCGCGATGGAAGACTTCCGGGTGGACGTCAGGATTTCCGACGGACCGAACGCGCAAACTATTCCCATGAGCGTGGAGCGCTTCACCCTGGTGGGGGCCACGACACGCTTCGGGCAGCTCACGCCGCCGATGCGCGCCCGCTTCGGCATCGTCGAGCGGCTGGGTTTTTATCCCCCCGAAGACCTCACCCGCATCGTCAATCGCTCCGCGGGGATACTGAAGATCAGGATCGAGCCCGCCGGGGCCGAAGAGATCGCGCGGCGGAGCCGTGGCACGCCGCGCATCGCCAACCGGCTGCTGCGCCGGGTGCGCGACTACGCCGAGGTCAAGGCCGACGGCGTGGTGACCGTCGCCGTCGCGGCCGACGCGCTGGCGCGCCTCAATGTGGACGAGCTGGGTCTCGACGACATGGATGCCCGGATCCTCACCACGATCATCGAGAAGTTCGGCGGCGGGCCCGTCGGGCTCGGGACGATCGCGGCCGCGGTGAGCGAGGACGCGGGGACCCTCGAGGAGGTGTACGAGCCGTACCTGCTGCAGCAGGGGTTCCTGGAGCGCACGCCACGCGGCCGCGTGGCAACCGCGCATGCCTACCGGCGCTTCGGCATCACGCCCCCGCCTCCCACCGGAAACCAGGCGACGTTCTTTGACGGCTGATCCGCGGGTGTCGCTCCCTACCTCCGCCTTCGATTACCACCTTCCGCCCGAGCTGATCGCCCAGTTCCCTTCGGAGCGTCGGGGCGACAGCCGATTGCTGGTGGCGCGACGGACCGGCGGACAGCCGGCAGACCGCCATTTCACCGAGCTGACCTCCCTCATCGCCCCCGGCGACCTGCTGGTGCTCAACGCGACGAAAGTGCGCCATGCCCGGCTCCTCGGGCGCCGGGCCTCCGGAGCGCCGGCCGAGGTTCTGCTCATCCATCCCTCCGTCGAGGACACCTGGGTTGCGCTCGGAAAACCGGGCAGCGCGCTGCAACCAGGCAAGCTGGTCGAGCTGGGCGACGGCATGGCGGTGGAGACACTCGAAGTGCTGGAGGACGGCAATCGCCTGGTGCGTCTGCTCGGCGGCACCGCGGAACAGGTGATGGAGCGCGTGGGCCGCTTGCCCCTGCCGCCATACATCCAGCGGGATCCGACGCCCGAGGACGACCTCCGCTATCAGACGGTGTTTGCCGAGCACGAGGGAAGCATCGCGGCGCCGACGGCGGGCCTACACTTTACGGTCGAGCTGTTGCGGCAGCTGGAAACCCGGGGCGTGCGAATCGCGCGGCTCAGGCTCGAGGTCGGGCCCGGCAGCTTCAAGCCGGTCGAGGTCGAAGATCCTTCCGAGCATCCGATGCACCCGGAGCGCTACGAGATCCCAGGGCCGGTGGCGGTGGCCGTGGCAGACGCGCGTGAGCGGGGGACGGCGGTGTGGGCCGTTGGAACCACGGTGGTGCGCGCGCTCGAATCGGCCGCGAGGGAGGACGGCAGCCTCGCGGCGGGCGCCGGGGAAACCCGCCTCATGATCGCACCGGGTTATCGCTTCCGGGTCGTGGATCGCCTGATCACGAACTTCCACCTGCCGCGCTCCACCCTGCTGATGCTCGTGGCGGCCTTCGCGGGTTACGACGCGACCCTGGCCGCCTATGCGACGGCGATCCGCCTGGGCTACCGCTTTTACAGCTACGGCGACGCCATGGTCATCCTGTGACCCGGGCTCGGTCTGCGCCGCGGAGCTTCGGGTTCGAGGTCGAGCGGGCGGACGGCCTCGCCCGCGCCGGCCGCCTTGCCTTGCCGCATGGCGACGTCCTCACGCCGACGTTCATGCCCGTCGGCACCTACGGCACGGTGCGGGGGCTGCATCCCGAGGAGGTCGAGCGGGCGGGCGCCCAGATCATCCTCGGCAATACGTATCACCTGCATCTCCGTCCCGGCGAGGAAACCGTCCGCGCGATGGGCGGGCTCAATCGCTTCTCCACCTGGCCCAAGCCGATGCTCACCGATTCCGGCGGATTCCAGGTCTTTTCCCTCGCCGGGTTGCGCACCATTTCCGAGGAGGGCGTGGAGTTCACCAGTCACCTCGACGGCTCGGTCCGAACCTTGAGCCCGGAGACTTCGATGGAGATCCAGTGGGCCCTGGGTGCCGACGTGGCCATGGCCTTCGATCACGTCGTTCCGGGCCAGGCCTCCTGGGAGCTGGCGCAGGAAGGAATGGAGCAGACGCTGCGCTGGCTCGAGCGGTGCAAGCGGAGGCATGAGGAGCTGACGGACGCTCAGACCTTGTGGCCCATCGTGCAGGGAGGCACCCACGCCGATCTCCGCATGCGCTCACTGGAGGGCACGCTGGCGCAGGGCCCCTGGACCGGGCTGGCCATCGGAGGCCTCTCCGTCGGCGAGCCGAAGCCGATGCTGCATCGCGTGCTCGAGTCCCTCGCGGGCGCGCTGCCGCCCGAGCGGCCCCGTTATCTTATGGGCGTCGGTTTCCCCGACGATCTGGTCGAGGGCATCGCCCGGGGGGTGGATCTCTTCGACTGCGTCGCGGCGACGCGGAACGGGCGCCACGGGAGCGCCTGGACCGAGACCGGTAAAGTGAACATTCGCAAGGCGGCGCATCGCTCGTCGGAGCAGCCGCTCGATCCCGGCTGCGACTGTGCTACCTGCGCCCGCTTCTCGCGTGGGTATCTCCGCCACCTGTTCGTGGCGGAAGAGATGCTGGGACTCCGTCTCGTGTCGCTGCACAACGTGAGGTTTCTGCTCCGCGTGGGCGAGCAGGCCCGCCGCGCGATCCTGGAAGGCAATTTCGACCGCTGGAGCCGGGAATGGCTCCGGCGCTACTCGGGACGAGAGGACCAATGAGCTCAAGCCTCGCCATGCTGGTGCTTCAGTTCGGGGCAATCATCCTGATCTTCTATTTCCTGCTGATCCGGCCCCAGGCCCAGGCTCGAAAAAAGCACGCCCAGATTCTGGCCCAGCTCAAGCGGGGTGATGACATCACCACCGCGGGCGGGATCATCGGCAAGGTAAAGGACGTGAAGGACGACCGGATCACCATCGAGAGCGGGACCGCCACCCTGGTCGTGGAGCGGGGCCGCATCGTTCGCGTGGGTGAGGCCGTTTCGCCGACGGCGTAGCATGGCGATCCTCGACCTCCATTTGTTCGGCTCGCCGGTGCTGCGCCAGCGCAGCGAGGAGGTCAGCGCGGTCGATGCCGGGATTCGGCGGTTGATCGAGGATCTCTTCGAGACGATGGAGACCGCCAAGGGCGTGGGTCTGGCGGCCAACCAGGTCGGAGTCGCCCAGCGGGTGGCGGTGGTGGGAGTCGAGCAGGAGCGTCTGGCGATGATCAACCCCGTCATCCTCAGTGCCGAGGGTCGCTCCCGGGAAGAGGAAGGCTGTCTTTCGGTGCCCGAGGTCTACGGCGAGGTCGAGCGGCCGGAGCGGATCGTCCTCGAGGCCATGGGCCCGGACGGTACGCTCTACCGGCGCGAAGCGAGCGGCTTGCTGGCCCGCGCCATCCAGCACGAAATTGACCACCTCGACGGCATTCTCTTCTTCGATCACCTGAGCGCTCTCAAACGCCAGTTCCTGGTGGCGCGCTGGAAGAAGGACCATCGCGGTGAAGGCGTCATCAAGACCCTTCGGCCGGAGCCGGTCCGGCCGCGCTAATGCGCATCGTCTTCTTCGGCACCCCCGACTTCGCGGTGCCGAGTCTGGAAGCGCTCCTCGCCGAGCGCGCGCAGGTGGTCGGCGTGGTCACCCAACCCGACAAAGCGAGGGGACGCTCGCGCTCCGAGCTGGTCCCGCCACCGGTCAAACAGGTGGCCGAGCGGCACGGCCTGCCCGTGCTCCAGCCTGAGCGGCCGGCGGGCGACGTTTTTCTCGCCGCACTGCGCCACTGGCATCCTGAGCTCGGCGTCGTCGTCGCGTATGGGCATCTCCTGCGCCCGGACGCCTTGGCGCTACCTTCACGCGGGATGCTCAACGTGCACGCCTCCTTGTTGCCGCATTTGCGCGGAGCCGCCCCGATCAACTGGGCCATCCTGCAGGGCGACGCGGAAACCGGAGTCAGCGTGATGCAGATGGAGGCGGGGCTCGACAGTGGACCCGTGCTGCGGCGCACTCCCACCCGGATCGGTGCGAACGAAACCGCGGGGGAATTGCGCCGGCGCCTGGCCACGCTGGGTGCGGAGACGCTGATCGAAACCCTCGCTCTGATGCGACTGGGACGGCTGACTCCGGAGCCCCAGGATCCGGCGCTGGCGACCTATGCGCCCAAGCTCGACCGGCGCGTGACGCGAATCGACTGGAACGAGGCCGCCGCGGCGATCGCCCGGCGCATCCGCGCTTTCGACCCCGTCCCGGGAGCCTGGGCCACGCTGGAAGAACACGAGGTGAAGCTGTTCGGTGCGACGGTGGTCGAAGGCGAAGGCCGGCCCGGGGAAGTGCTCGAGGGGGCAGCAAGGCTCCGCATAGCGGCGGGGCATGGCGTGGTGGAGATCAGCGAAGTGCAGCCGGCGGGACGCGCGCGAATGAGCGCGGAGGCGTGGAGCCGCGGTCGCGGCGCACGGCCGGGACAGATCCTCGCGTGAGACCACTGCCCCGGCTGCTTGCCGTGACCACCGATGCGATTTGCCATGCGGCGGACTTTGAGGCGCGCGTCGCGGCGATCGCCGCGGCCGGACCAGCGGCGGGGCTGGTGGTGCGCGCACCGGCCTCGAGCACGGAGCAACACGCGGGGTTCGCCGAACGGGTCGCCGCGCTCACCCGTCCTTCCGAGGCGATGTTGCTGGTCCACGCGCGGCCCGATCTGGCCCGCGCCGTCGGTGCCCACGCGGTTCAGCTGCGCCGCGATGATCTGCCGCCCCGCGATGCGCGGCGTGTGCTGGGGAGCGGATGGATCGGCGTCTCGGTCCACAGCCGCGCGGAAGCCGAAGCGGCGATCGCGGAAGGAGCGGACTTCGTGGTGGCGGGCAACGTATTCGAGACCGCCTCCCATCCAGGGCGGCCGGCAAAAGGAACCGGCTGGCTCGCGGAGCTCTGTGCGCTGGAGCGGCCCGTGATCGCCATCGGCGGGATTACTCCGGCCCGCGCGGCCCTGGTGCGCCGGGCCGGAGCGTGGGGAGCGGCCGCGATTACCGCCGTGTGGGAGGCCCCGGATCCCGGCATCGCGGCGCTGGCGATGCTCGCGGCCTGGGAAGCAGCGGCATGAGCGACTTAACCCTCACGCTGAACGGCGAAACGAGGCGCATGACCGGCGCGTTGACCCTCTCGGATCTGCTCGGTCAGCTCGGACTCGATCCGCGCGCGGTGGTGGTGGAGCTCAACCGGCGCATCGTACGGCGGCCCGAGCTCGCCGCAACCCGGCTACAGGATGGAGACGCGGTGGAGCTGGTGCATTTCGTCGGAGGGGGCTGACATGGGTGGAGTCATGAGCGGCGCTGAGACCATGCTGGATCAGCCCCTCCTCATCGGAGGACGGGCGTTCCGGTCACGGCTGTTCGTCGGCACGGGCAAGTACCGCAACAACGAGGAGATGGTATCCGCCATCGAAGCCTCCGGCGCGGAGTGTGTGACCGTCGCGGTGCGCCGGGTGGATCTCGACCGCCGGAAAGAAGCCGGGATCCTTTATCATCTCGATCCGGCCCGCCATTTTCTGCTCGCCAATACCGCGGGCTGTTATTCCGCGGATGAAGCGGTGCGCTACGCCCGCCTGGGGCGCGAGGCCGGCTTCAACGACTTCGTCAAGCTCGAGGTCATCGGCGACAAGGAGACCCTGCTTCCCGATGTCGCGGGACTCCTCGTCGCCGCGCGACAGCTGGTGAGCGAGGGCTTCACCGTGCTGGCATATACCAACGACGACCTGATCACCGCGCTCCGCCTCGAGGAAGCCGGTTGCGCCGCGGTCATGCCGCTCGCTTCACCGATCGGGAGCGGGCTGGGCCTGCTCAATCCGTATTCCATCCGCACCATCAAGCGTCGGCTTTCAGTGCCGGTCATCGTGGACGCCGGCGTGGGCACGGCTTCCGATGCCTGCCTCGTGATGGAGCAGGGCGTGGACGGGCTCCTGATGAATACCGCCATCGCGGAAGCCGAAGACCCGGTTGCCATGGCCAGCGCGATGCGCCAGGCCACCGAAGCCGGCCGCCTGGCCTTCCTGGCGGGGCGGATGCCGCGGCGAGAGACGGCGGTGCCCAGCTCGCCGAGCCGGGGAATGCTGTCTGATTCCTGACCCTGCTTCCCATGTCCGTCTCCGGTCTTGCTTCCCGCGCCGCCGCTTGGCGGGTGCTCCACGATCTGCATCGCGGCATCCCCCTCGACCTTGCGCTGCAGCGCAGCCTCGGCGGACTCCCGGACACCGATCGTGCGCTGGCGCATGAGATCGCGGCGGGCGTGCTCCGGCAGCGTTCGGCGCTCGACGCGGCGCTGGCGCCCCACCTCAAGGATGGGGTTGCGGGAGTGCGGGACGACCTGCTGGAGATTCTCCGCCTCGGAGCGTATCAGCTCCTCTTCCTGGAACGAGTGCCCACGCACGCGGCGGTGGACACCGCGGTAACGCTGGGCCGCCGGATCGGCGGGGCGCGGGTCGGCGGGTTCATCAATGCGGTGCTGCGGAAGCTGGCGGAAGCGGATCGGGAATCGGGTAACGACTCCCGACTCCCGACTCCCGATTCCCTCGCGGCAGAGTATTCCCACCCCGAGTGGCTCGTAACCCGATGGTTCACCCGCTTCGGTGCCGAAGAGACCGAGCGGCTGCTGCGAGCCAACAATTCCCACCCGCCTCTCACCATTCAGCCAGGGCGCTGGAGTTTCGAGGCGCTCACCGCGAGTCTCGACGCCCAGGCCATTCCGTGGCACCGCGCGCCCTATGACGCCGGCCTCGTGATCCCGGATCGCAGGCCGCAGGAGCTGCCGGGCCTCAGCGCCGGCGCGTGGTTCGTCCAGGATCCCGCGCAGGCGCTGGTGCTCCGTTACGCGGCGCTTCCGGAAGGCCTGCGCGTGTTCGACGCCTGCGCCGCCCCCGGCGGCAAAGCGATCGCACTCTCGGAACGCGCCGGATTCCTCGCGGCCGCCGACCTCCGCCCGCCGCGGGCGCGGCGACTCAGGGAAAACCTGCTGCGTGCCGGCGGCGAGCGCGCCGCGGTCCTGGTGGCCAATGCGAACGCCCCGGCGGTGCGCGCCTGCGATGCCGTCCTCCTCGACGTGCCCTGTCTCGGCACGGGAAGCTTCGCGCGCCACCCCGACGCGAGGTGGCGGGTCACGCCCGAGGCGCTCGCTACCCTGACGGCGCAGGCCGCCCGCCTGCTCCGGGCACAGGCGGAGATCGTGCGGGAAGGCGGGCTGTTACTTTTCTCCACCTGTTCGCTCGAGCCGGAGGAGAACGAGTTGCAAGTCGACGCCTTTCTGGCGGCGCATCGGCGCTTCCGCCGGGAACCGCCGGAAGGCATGCCCGCCGAGCTGCTTACGCCGGCGGGCGACCTGTTCCTGCTGCCGCACCGGCAGGGAACCGATGGCGCCTATGCCGCGCGGCTGCGCCGCGTCGACTGAATGATCCGCAGAGCGCTGTGGCCGGTGACGGTGCAAGGCCGCGACCGCCTGCGCACCATCCTGATTCTGGCGGCCGCGGCGATTGGTGGCTACCTCGTGACCTGCGTGGCCTATCCCGCACCGCTCATCACCCGGGACCATGCGGTCGGACGGGTGCTCGGCCTTCCCGTCGGGGAAGCGGAGAAGCAGCTGGCCGAAGAGGGCCTGAAGGCGAAGCGGGAGACCGATGAGGCCGACCCGGTGATCCCGGCGGGACACATCACCTGGCAGGACCCGCCCCCGGGCACGGCGCTCCCGCGCGGCGCGATCGTGCGCCTCACGGCGAGCAGCGGTCCTGCACCGGTGTCGGTTCCGGACGTGACCGGCTTCGAAGTCGAACTGGCACGCCTGGTCGTGGAAGCGGCCGGGCTCCGGATCGGAGAAGTCGACGCGGTTCCCAACGTGGTGGAGGCGGGCGTCGTGGTATCGACGCGTCCGCCGACCGGAACGACCCGCGCACCGGGTACGAGTGTGGGTCTCGTCGTGAGCAAGGGACCGGCCGACATCCGGGTGCCCGACGTCGTCGGCCTTGAACAGGAAGAGGCGCGCCGCCGACTCGAGAAGGCCGGACTCCGGATCGGCAAGGTCAGCGCCCGCGGGGGACGGGGCCGGGCGGGAACCGTGGCGCAACAGCACCCCGGGGCGGGCGTGCTCAGCCCACACGAGGGACGCGTCGACCTCGTGATCATCAAGTGAGCCACCGCCGGGAGCGCCCGTGACCGTCCGCATCGCCCCGTCCATCCTCTCCGCCGACCTCGGCCTCCTGCGCGAGCAGCTCGCCGAGGCCGAGCGCGGCGGCGCCGAATGGATCCACCTGGACGTCATGGATGGGCAGTTCGTGCCCAACCTGAGCTTCGGGGTCCCGATCATCCGTGCCGTGCAACGGCTCACCCAGCTCCCGCTCGACGTGCATCTGATGGTGCTGGAGCCGGAACACTACATCGACGAATTCGCCGAAGCGGGCGCGACCATCTTTACCTTTCACCCCGAAGCGACCATTCACGTGCAGCGCCAACTGGCCCGGGTGCGCGAGAAGGGAATGCGGGTCGGTCTCGCGCTCAACCCCGCCTCGCCGCTCGCGCTGCTCGAAGAGGTCGTGGACGAGCTCGACCTGCTGCTGCTCATGTCCGTGAATCCCGGCTTCGGAGGGCAGCATTACATTGAGACGGTGACCGACAAAATCCGGCGGGCGCGAAAGCTGCTCGATGCGCACGGCAGCCGCGCGGCGCTGGAGGTGGACGGCGGGATCACCGTCGATACCATCCGGCGGGCGTGGGAAGCGGGTGCCGATACGTTCGTTGCCGGCACCTCGGTCTTCGGCCAACCCGATCCAGCCGCCGCAATCGGCCGGCTCAAGGAAGCGTGCGCCACGGCGGTCTAAGAGGAGGCAGGATGTCGAAGCAGTGGGGCATGGTGCTGGCCATCGTGGCGGGCCTGGGACTTGGCGCCGCGGCGCTGGTGCGCTTCGGCCCGAGAATCGAGGGCGTCGAGGTCGGCAAGCGGGCGCCGGATTACCGCACGGTCCGCCTGGGCACCCAGGACTCGGTCTCGGTCCAGCAGGAGGCCAAGGGCCAGGTCACCCTCATCAACATCTGGGCGACCTGGTGCGTTCCCTGCCGCGCGGAAATGCCCGCCATGGAAAAGCTCTATCGCGAGCTGGGGCCGAAAGGGCTCCGGATTCTGGCGGTGAGCATCGACGAGGGCGACCCCAAGGACGTCCGCAGCTTCGTGAACGAGCTCGGGCTCAGCTTCGAGATTCTGCACGATAAGAGCGGTGAGATTCAGCGGGTCTATCAGACCACCGGCGTGCCGGAGAGCTTCCTGCTCGACCGCAATGGCGTGATCGTGAAGAAAGTCATCGGCGAACACCCCTGGGGTTCTCCCTCGAATCAGCGCATCATCGCCGACCTCCTCGGTGGCGACTAGACGCATCCTCGGCATCGAGACGAGCTGCGACGAGACTTCGGCCGCTGTGCTCCGCCTCGAGGACGAGCGGCCGGTCCTCGCCAGTCTCGTCATTCTTTCCCAGGACATCCATCGCGTCTTCGGAGGCGTGGTGCCCGAGCTGGCAAGCCGGGAGCACCTCCGCACGATCGGTCCAGTGGTCGATCGTGCGCTCGCCGAGGCGGGAATCGGCATCGCTCAACTCGACGGCATCGCGGTCACCGCCGGACCGGGGCTGATCGGTGCCCTGCTGGTCGGGCTCATGTATGGCAAGGGACTCGCCTACGGGCTCGGGAAGCCGCTCATCGGCGTGCACCACCTCGAGGGGCATCTCTTCGCTCCCTGGCTCGAAAATGCCTTGCTCGAGCCGCCCTTCATCGCGCTGCTGGTGAGTGGCGGGCATACCCTGCTGCTCGATGTGGAACGATGGGGACACTATCGCCTGCTGGGGGAAACGCAGGACGACGCGGCGGGCGAGGCGTTCGACAAGGTGGGCAGCTTGCTCGGGCTCCCCTACCCCGCCGGCGCATTGGTCGAGCGTCTGGCGCGAGAGGGCCGCGCCGGCCGCTTTCACTTTCCGCGCCCAATGCTCCGGGACGGCTACGCCTTCTCCTTCAGCGGCCTCAAGACGGCCGTGCTCCGCGCCGTCCGGGCCAGCACGGATCTCGAGGCGGACAAGGCCGACCTGGCGCGCGCGTTTCAGGACGCGGTCATCGAGGTGCTGGTGGAGAAGACCGCGCGCGCCGTCAGGGAGCTGGGCCGGGAGACGGCAATCATCGGCGGTGGGGTCGCCTGCAATCGCGCGCTGGCTGACGCGCTGGCCGTGCGGCTCGCGGGAGAGGCGCGCGTGGTCGTCGCGTCGCCCCGCCTCAATACCGACAATGCCGCCATGATCGCGGCCGCGGGGGCGTGGCGGCTGGCGCGGGGAGAGCGGTCGGGGCTCGAGCTCGAGCCCTTCGATTCCGGGCCGCTACCGGGATTAGATTCCCCGCTCTCATGACCACCGTCTACCCCTTCAACTTCCACGTCGGTCCGCTCAACATCACAGGCTACGGCATCATGCTCATGGTCGGCTTCCTGGTGGGAGGCTGGCTGATGGACCGTGATCTGCGCGAGCGCAGATTGCACCACGAATACGCGGCCGACATGACGGTGGCCGCGGTCATCGGGGGCGTGCTCGGCGCCAAGCTGTGGTACGTGGCTGCCACCGGCCAGCTGAGCTCGCTGTTCAGCCGGGGCGGGCTGGTGTGGTACGGCGGCTTCCTGGGCGGCGTGGCGGTCGTGCTGCTCAACGGATGGCGGCTCAAGGTCCCAATGCGGTGGACGATGGAGCTCACCGCGCCGGCGCTCGCGGCGGCCTACGCCCTGGGCCGGATCGGCTGCTTCATGGTGGGGGATGACTACGGGATTCCGAGCACGCTGCCCTGGGCGGTGAAGTTTCCCCAGGGGATTCCGCCTACGACGGCGAGCAGCCTGGCGCGGGATTTCCACGTCGCGATCCCCGCCGGTGTCTCGCCGGAGACGGTGCTCGCGGTGCATCCGACCCAGCTCTACGAGACGGTTGCGATGATCGGGGTGTTCATGCTGTTGTGGCGAATGCGCGGCCACAGCAAGGGTACCGGCTGGCTGTTCGGGGCCTATCTGATGCTGGCCGGAACCGAGCGATTCCTGGTGGAGTTTCTGCGGGCCAAGGAAGACCGGCTCTTCGGAAGCTTCACGCTGGCGCAACTCACGGCATTGGCGATCGTGCTGGCCGGCGTGGTCCTGAGCTCGAAGTTCAAGAGCGCGGGCGCGGCCGAACCCGGTCTGTACCTGTCGCGTCCTCCGGGGTAACCCGGTCCCGCATGCGCTCGAGCTCCGAGCGCACCTCGGCCAGATCGGCCTCGATCCGGTCGATGGAACGCAGCAGCTCCTTGTCGGGCGGTGGCGAGGGATCGGCCAGGGGCGGAGCGCTCCCCTCGGGCACCAGCACCCGCGTCACCCGCAGCCTCCGCGGCTCGACCAGGAAAATCCACGCCAGCCCGATGATGGCCAGCAGGATCAGCACCGCCTGCACCGCGAGTGATTCGACCGTCGGGTAGATCCCCATGGCCGGAATCCGGGGCGCCCACCCGACCGGGGTCAGTGCCAGCGCCCCGGATTCCTGCAGCTCCGCGATGCCCTTCCCGGCAAAGACGAAGGCCATGTAATAGAGCAGCGCGCCGGTCACGCCGAAGAGGGGCTTGAGCGGCAGCCGCACCCCGAAACGGTTGATCGCGACGTACACCACCGTCAGCACCGCGGCTCCCGCCAGGATTCCCCCCGCGATCGGCGCCCAGTCACCCGCCCCTCCCGAGACCGCCAGCGCCTTGTAGAAGAGCACGGTCTCGAAGCCTTCGCGATACACCGCCAGAAACGCGACCGAAGCGAGCGCGAGCGCGGAGCCGCGCGAGAGCGCACGCTCCATTTTCCCCCGCACGAAGCGGTTCCACTTGGCCACTTCCAGTTTGGACAGCAGCCAGTAGCTCACGTAAAAGAGCGTGGCGCAGGCCACCAGCATCACCCCGCCCTCGAGGCCTTCCTGATGCGCCCGGGAAAGCACGAACACCGTTTCCAGCGCCGCGGCGGTCAACAGGCTCATCAGGACCGCGGCCCCGACGCCGAGATGGAGGTCGCGGCGGCGATGGCTGTTTCCGGTGCGAACCAGGAACGCCATCAGCGCCCCGATCACCAGAATGGCCTCGAGACCTTCCCGCACCAGGATCACGAACGACTGCGCGAACAGATTCGAGGGCGAGGCCCGGTCCACGATGGTGCGCTCCGCCCGCTCCAGCGCCCGCGCCAGGTCCTCCCGGATGGCGCTGAGCTGCTGCGGGGTGGCCCCCAGGCCAGCGCGGGTTCGCAGGCTGGAAAACGCCGCTTCGATCCGGGAGGTCAGGCCGGGATCCTTGGCAATCAGCTCGCGCTCCACCCGCTCGAAGCTCAGATACGCATCCATCGCCATGGTGCGGGCGTCGTCCGCGCGGCCCGAGCGCGCCAGCGTATACGCACTGTCGAGCTGGCGCCGGACTGCGGTGAACACGACGCCCATAGCCACGGCGGACTGGGACGGGAGGGTTCGCACGGCGGCAAGCTCCGACGGGGTCGCCGCCGGCCCCAGCGCGGCGAGCACCTCGGCGTCGCTCATCCGCGCCGTGACGGAAAAGGAGCGCAGCTCGGCGGGAACCCGGCCGCCCGGGCGGGGTAGCCGCAAGGTCGACGCGTAGAGCGCCACCGCCCAGCGATCCTCCGCCGGGAGGACAGGTTCGTAGGGCGCCATCGAAGTTCCGGCGGTACCCACCGTGATCCGGCGATAGAAGTCGAGCGGTGAGCTGCCCAGCAGCGCCGCCGCATCGGCGAGGTTGGCGGGACGCGGCGTCAACGCCACTGCCTGGGGGCCGTCTCCGTGTCCAGTGGCCCCGTGACATGTGGCGCACGTCGTCTGATAGATCTCGCGCCCGCGCGCCAGCGACGGGACTTCGGCGGGGATCAGGTCGAGCGGAAGGTTCAGATCTCTGGCCAGCGCCGTCACCAGTTCGCTCACTCCGCTTGCCACCGAATCCGGGTCTGCTACCCGGGCCACCATCGCATCGAGCTTATCGAGGGACGCTGTGGCCGTGGCCGCCGCGTGCGCCGGCAGCCGGCTCGCATTCCGGCGGGCTTCGGCGAGGAACAGGCGCGCCTCGTCCACCTCGGGCGGAGCAATGATTCTCCCACCCTTCACCCCGAGCCGGTACTCTTCCGCGGCGAGCTGGGCCGTGTTCGCCAGCCGCCGAGCGGCGGCGGCATCCTGGGCCGGGGCCCGGGAGGCGATGCTGGCGAGCAGGACCAGCGCGAAGGTCAACCTGTGATGGCGCATTGAGTTAAAAGTAGAACGTTTTTCTCGGAATTCAAAAACCGGACTCAGCGGCCTTCCGCTACGGCGACGGCTCCCGCAGTCAGGTTTGTGTGGGTGAGCGAGAGTGAGATTCGGACCACTCCGCCCGCGCGCGCGATGTCGGCGGCCTCCTGGTGGAGCAGAACGCCGGGACGGCCCTCCGCATTCCGCGCTACCTCGATTTCCCGCCAGCTGATTCCCCGCAGCCCCACCACCCCCTGCAGCGCCTTGTACACCGCTTCCTTGGCGGCGAGACGGGCCGCGAGGTGCTTGGCGGGTCGCGGAAAGCGCAGCACATAGGCGCGCTCCTGCTCGGTTAAGACTCGCCGAAGCAAGCGCTCGCCCCAGCGATCGAGCATCCGTTCGGCCTGAGCCACCTCGACCAGATCGATCCCCACTCCGAGGACGGCCATCAGAGATTCCAGACCCAATCGGTCAGAGGCCGCAACCAGGTCGGAGCGCCGAGATACCCACCCAGAACGAGACCGAGCCAGGTGGCGAGAGCAAGCAGCAGGGCGGAGACGATGAGCAGCGGGCGCCAGGGCCGCCGCCACGCGCCGATCACCGCGGCGCGACCGTCCCAGCTCTCGAGCTCCGCGCGCGCCGTGGCGAGGAGCCGTTCCCAGGAGGCCTCCAGCTCGCCGGCGACGCGCCGCAACGTTTCGTGCCAGGGACGCGATGGTTCGCTCAATCGCTCGGCGGCCTCTTCGAGTCCAATTCCCGCGGCCGAGAGGCGCGCGGCCAGCAGGCGCTGCGCCTCCGCATCGGGAAGCGCGGTGGCGAGCCGTCTTGCGGGATAGCGTGAGACCGCGGCGGCCTCGCGGACGCGCAGCTCGATCTCCCGGCTGACCGTCCGGGCGGCTGCGGCTACGGCCTGTCCCCACACGTCGAGCCACACGGCGCCCCCGAGCGCCGAGCGTGCCGCCGGCTCATCGCCCAGGGATATGAAGTCGCGCGCCGCCCCGGCCCTTTCGAAAAGCTTGGTGAGCAGATCGAGCCGGACCTGATCGAGTGCCGCCTCGGCGGGAAACTTCTCGGCGGGCGGAGCCAGCAACCTCCCCAGCAACGGCCCGAGCTCGGGCAGGACTTCCGGGACGCCGGTGGTCACCGGGATTCCCAGGCGGGAGGCACGGCGCTCTCGGGATCGAGGGCCAGCACCGCCGGCCGCCCGGTTCGGGCGGCATACCGTTCAGCAAACGTGGCCAGCGAGTCCGCGGTGAACTCGGAGCGTGGCAGCCCGGTAGCGCGCAACGCCAGCTCGATGCCGGCGCCCTCACCCTCCACCTCGAGCAGCACATCCATGCGAGGATACCACTCCAGTCGCAGCGAAGCATCTCCCAGCTTGTAGTACTCCACATAGCGATCGACGCGCTGGCTCTCCCGGAAATTCAGCGCCTCGAGCAGCTCCGCCGGGGAAGCCCCCTCGCCCTGGATCTCATACTCCAGCTCCCGGCGTGCTTTATAGCCCTCCGGCGTGACGCCGGTGGGACCTTTCCAGCCCAGCCGAACCGCTTCGCTCCCGTCCGGTTTCCGGAACAGCCGCAGCCTCAATACTTCATCGAGAGCCAGCAGTTCCCCCTCCCGATCGAAGCGGCGGTCCAGCATGAGGCCAGCGAATCCGGGGTGCGCACCAGCGGCCAGCAGCCGCTGCCGCAGAGCCGTGGGATCGGAGACCACGGCCTTGAGTTCGTGCTCTAGGATAAGATGGCCTCCCGCGCGCGCATCAGGTCGGAGAAATCGAAACAGACCGCGTGAGCGCCGGCGGCCTCGAGCTCGAGTACTCCGAAACCGCCGGTGGCGACCCCGACGGTCTTTGCGCCGATGCAGGCACCGCAGCGTACGTCGGCCGGCGTGTCGCCGATGATGACCACTTCCGTGCCGGACGGCACCCGGCCAAAGTGGGGCTCCGCGCGCCGGGCCGCGATGGGCGGCAGCTCGCCGCGCTCCGCGTGATCGGAGCCGAAGGCGCCCACGACGAAGCGATCCGGGTCGAGTCCCGCGGCGCGAAGCTTCAGCCGCGCGCCCGGCGCGACATTGCCCGTCAGCAGTCCGAGCACCACGCCCGCGTCCTGCTCCAGCGCGTCCAGCAGCGCGGGAATCCCGGGCATCAGGCGCGAGCGATGGCCATGCACCGCCAGCTCCTGCTCCAGATGGGCAACGTAGCGCGAGAGCACGAGGGCCACGCGTGCGGCGTCGCGCGGCGCGGGATCGCCCGCGGCTTCCAGCAGCTCCGTCACGATCTGGGGGTCGGTCTTGCCGTCGAAACGGATGCCTTCCACACGGGCGAGGTCGGGAAGGTACTCGGCCAGGGCGGCGAGAATGGCCCGCCGACCCGCGCCGGCGCTCAGCAGGAGGGTGCCGTCGATGTCGAAGAGGACGAGCTTGCGCTTCACGCCCGGGCGGGAGGGCTCCCGCTCTCCGCCTCACACTTCCGGCAGAGGGTCACGCCGCGCAGCGTGCAGATCACACAGATAAAGGTCTCGCAGCGGGCGCAGGGATAGCCTTCGGAGGCCCGCTCTTCCCTGCCGCAGGCGCGACACTGCATCGCGTCAGTTGCGGGCGGCTTGGCGGGACTGGACATCGATCGCTCCTAGTCGGTGATCGCGTAGAGCTTGATCTTGTTGATGAGCGTGGCGCGAGAGATCCCCAGCTCCTTGGCGGCCCGGGTCCGGTTGCCACCGTGGTAGCGCAGGGTGCGCTCGATGTGCTGGTGCTCGAGCACGTCGAGGCTCATCGGCGTGTGGCGCCGGTCGCCGATGCCGGTGCGGGCGCGGAATTCGCCCGGGAGATGCTCGACGTTGATCGCGATCTGCCCCCGCGCGAGCAGCATGGCCCGCTCGATGACGTGCTCCAGCTCGCGGACGTTGCCGGGCCAGGAATACTCCAGCAGGCGCCCCAGCGCATCCGGCGTGATCATCGGCGGACCATCGGGGAAAATGCTCCGCGCGCTCCCGTGGATCGCGGCAATCACGCCCGCGCGATCGTCGCTGCTCCGTTCCCGCAATGCCGGTATCGCGAGCGGCATCACGCTCAACCGGTAGAAGAGATCCTGGCGGAACCGCTCGGATTCGACCTCGGGTGCCAGATCCCGGCGGGTGGTAACCATGAGTCGGGTGTCCACCGACACTTCACCGCTCCCGCCCAGGCGGCGGAAACTCTTGGTCTCCAGGGCGCGCAAGAGCTTGGGCTGCAGCTCGGCGGGGAGATCGCCGATCTCGCGCAAGAGCAAGGTGCCGCCGTCGGCCAGCTCGAGCAATCCGCGCCGCCGCTCGGTGGCCTCGATGAACGCGCCTTTCTCGTGTCCGAAGAGGAGCGACTCGAGGTACGCCGGTTGCTGCCCGCTGAGGCGCACCTCCAGGAAGGGCTTGGCCGCCCTCGCGCCCAGATCGTGGATCAGCCGCCCGGCCCAGCCCTTTCCCGCACCGGCCTCGCCCGTCAAGAGCAGCGTCGTCCGCTCGCTCTGGGCCAGCAACCCGATCTGATGGGCAAGCTGGCGCATGGCCGCCGAGCCGCCCAGCGAGTCGACACCAAATCGGGGTGAGCCCGCCCGCAGCAGAACTTCCGCGACTCGCCGCCGGCGACCTTCCGCGGCCCCCTGCCGGGACAGCGTGAACAAGAGCTCCGAATCCTCGCCGGTATCCGCCACCCGGCTGGCGCCGAGCAGCATCATTCGCGCGGCGGCGGCCGGGGCGATCTGTTCTCCGAAGATGATGACCGGAGCCTCGCGCGATCCGAGCCGCTGTAACAGCTCCGGGGTTCGCTCGGCCAGCTGGAGGGCCAGACAGACTACATCGGGGCGTGCCCGATCCAGCGTGGCGGCGCCGGCCTCGCCATTCAGCTCGCGAAGCACCTCACACCCCGCCTGCTCGAACTGCGCGCCGATGCTCCGCAAGGAGCCCGGATCGTCATGGATCAGGAGGACGCTGTCGGTCATGGTCTGTCAAGAATGTAGGCAGTGAAGCGTGACCGGGCAATCAGTCGGCAGCCGTCATCACCGTTAACGCATGGGGCACCACTTCCGCGATGAACGGAGTGCCCCCGACCGGCTCCCCGTCAAACTGCACCGGCAGCGTGTCCGCTGCAGTAACGGTAAAGCGCATCCCCCTGGCATAGCGGATATAGGGCGTTTCACGGATCTCGCCGCGGCGGCCATCGAGGATGACGCGAAATAAGCCCCGGATTCCCTGCCAGGGAGAGTCGGCCGCGACGGTGATCAAGTCGAGTATCCCGTCCTCAGGATTGATCTCGGGACGCACCCGCAGCAGGGGAGGAATCAGCTCGCCACAATTCATGATCAAGACCAGCGCGGCGTGGGTCTCGATGGTTTCCCCGTCCACCGTCACGACACAGGCGGTGCTGCGCAGGTCCGGCAGCACCCGGAGGGCGGTGGCCAGGTAGGCCCCGATTCCCCAGCGCCGCTTATCCGCGCTCGCGGTCTCCCCCATGATCCGCGCGTCCACCCCGCAACCGGCCGCAACCCCGAAGTAGTGCTCGCCGTCGGGCAAAACGACTCTGCCGAGGTCGATCCGGCGGCGGCGCCCGGCGATCAGCAAGCCAACCGCTCGAAGCGGGTCGGAGGGGATGCGGAGGTTGCCGGCCAACAGGTTGCCGGTGCCGCCGGGGATCAGTCCGAGCGCCACATCGGTTCCCACCAGCGCCGCGGCTGCCTGCATCGTGGTGCCGTCGCCGCCGAAAACCGCCACGGCATCGACGCCGGCAGCGACCCCCTGTTCCGCCAACTCCCGCGCGTGGCCCGGGGCGAGCGTCACGGCGATCTCGGTCTGCCAGCCGGCCCGCTCCAATACCTGGGCGACCCGCTGCCAGATCAGTTCCTGGGTTCGGGCGGCAACCGGATTGGTAATGAGGAGGGCTCGGGCCAAATCAGTAGTCGCGATCCCAGCGCAGCTCGGCGCCGAACTGGTAGCGCCTCGTGGCCCCGAAGATATTGACCCCGCTCACCAAGCAGGTCTGGATCGGCTCCGCGGTCAGGCGGGCTTTCAGGCTGCGGCGGAAACGATACTCCAGGCTGGCCCCGAGATTCTGCGCGCTGAATCCGCCTTGGGTGGAGCCCAGGCAGAACCCGGCGTTCGCCGTGACGAAAAGTTTTTCGGTGAGCGCCTTGCCGATGGCGAGCTGCAGCGGAGTGGCGGTCGCGCCCCCGGAAAAGCCGGCCGTCGCCAGGGGGGGCCGGATCTCGATGATGTCCACCAGTTGGTGACGATCCGAGGTGATCGCGCGCTGGAGCTCGCTCGAAAGCGCGGTGCCGGCCACGGCCACGGCGTAGAGTGCCCGCTGGTCGACGGTTGCCCCCAGCCCGCCTGCCAGCGGCTCGGTGGTGCCCAACGCCAGCAGCGAGATGAGCTGCTGCTCCGTCATGGGGATGCGATCCGAAGGCGTGGTCAGCGCCAGCTGGGGCACCAGCAGGGTACCCGTGATGTGCACGATGACCGGGATGTCCTGCGGACTGTCGGGGGTTCGGACTACGTGGCGGGCCTCGACATCGAGCTCGGCGTTGAGATCGCCGAAATAGCGCACCGTTCCGCGCTCCACGGTAAAGGTCCGGTTGATGATTCCACCCGCCTTGAGCGTGTAGGTGCCCCGCGGCACGTCCAGGGTTCCGTCGATCCGGTAGAGCTTCCGGGTCTTGTTGACCAGCAGACGGCCCTCGAGCTGGAAATTGGCCTCGTTGGACCGCAGCCAGACGCCCTCGCCGATTTCGAATGCGAGGTCTCGCACAGCGAGCGAATCGAGGAAGCGGCTCTGGAAGTTTGCTCCCAGCGAGTATTTCCGCAGCGCCAGGGTGTCGGCCAGATCCTTGAAGAGCGGGTCCTCGAGATCCACGATTTCCTTCTGCACCAGATCGGCGAAATAGATCACGCTGTTGGAGAGCCGGCCGCGGCCGGTCAACACAGGATGGGCGATCGTGCCGGTGAGTCGGACGTCCCCCGAGCTCTGCAGGGTCAGGTAGTCCCTCACGTTGATGAGCTCGAAGTTGCGGGCGACCATCGAGAGATTGAGCACCGGGGTGGTGAGCCGCTCGAGCTGTATGCCCCCGCCGAGCTCGAGTTCTCCATCCCGCGTCCCGATCCGCATGCCCTCGGTCAAGATGGAATCCTGCGCCAGCCGGAGCGTGCCGTTGATCGCCTGATAGCGAACTCCCAGCCCCGGCACATAGGCCGCCCCGCCGATCAGCGTCGCGTGGCCCGCTAAACGGGGCGCTTCCCAGGTGCCCTGGACCTGCGCGTCGACATTCAGTAACCCGCTGACCTGCCGCAGATTGGGCGTGAACGCCTCCGCCAGCGCCAGGTCGATGCTGTCGCCCCGGACGACGATATTCAGGGCGCCGGGCAGTTGCCGCCGGGGAACCTGCTGCAGCGCCAGATCGACGGGCAGGCTCAGATCGGCTTCGACCACCGGCTTTCCGGTGCGCCAGAAGGTGACATTCCCGCGCAGCAGGTGCTCGCGGTAGTCAAATGCGGCGCGCATGAGCGGAGCCTGAAAATCCCCGAAGACCGGGCCGGTGATGGTGCCGCTGCCGCGAATCTCGGGGGTGCTGGCGGTCCCGGAAAGCCTGGCATCGAGCGCGATGACTCCGCCGATGCCCGCCGTATCGCGCTGGGTGAGGCCATACAGGTCGCGGAGCTGGACGCCGAGGGCGGTCACCGCAAGCTGGCCCGAACCGTGGCGGGGAAGCTCGCCGGCCAGCTCGAGGCTGCCGGAACCGTCGCTGGTCACGAAACGGACGGTATCGAGCGCGACGAGAGAATCTGAGAGCCGCGCATTGAGCGGTTGCTCGAGGCCCCAGCGCCGTCCCAGCAACTCCAGATTGAGGCTGTCGGCATGGAAGAGCTTCCCACCGGGGAGGTCCTGCAGCCGGCCTCCGGCGCTCAACCTCGCGAGGTCCTTGCTGCTGGCGGAGGCCACCCAGCGCAGGGAATCGGACCGGCCGCTGATCCCGCCATGGAGCGAGTCGAGTACCAATTGCCTTCTCCAGAGCGAATCGGCGCTCACTTCGGCGTCCAGCGCCGATCCTGGGGTGCTCCAGACCAGGTGTCCGCGCAGCGTCTTTCCGCGATAGGCAAGCCAGCGCACCGAATCCAGCCCGGCGGTCGCATCGAGGCGCAGCGCTCCAAGGGCTCCCTCGATCGCAAGATCCGCCTTACCGCTGCCCCGCAACGGCTGATCACCCGCCGCGGTGTCCACCGCGAACCCCGTCGCGCTGAGCGCGAGCGAATCGAACGTGCCCAGGTCCTCCGCATCGAGATGCAGCACCAGCTTGCCGGTCTTGGGCGGGACCCATCCCAGCGTTCCCGCCCCGGCCAGCCGTCCCCCCTGCCAATAGACCCGCGCCGTGTCGAGCACAATGAGCGAATCCCGGGCGCGAACCACGGCCGTTGCCGAATCGAGTCTCACCTCCCGGATCCTGCTCGCTCCCAGAGTGAGCGCCAGCTGCCCTGCGGGCGCGGCCGCGGAATCGACCGTGCCGGTCGCCAGCAGGGTGCCTTGCAAGGAAGTGGCGGGACCGCTCCCGGCCAGCGTGGCCAGGTCGAGGCTCTGGAACCTGAGCCGCAGCGAGTCGGCGCCCCACCTCGGAGGCAGCAGCGTCGCGCGGCCGTGCGCCTCGATCCGGCCCAGCCCACCCCCGACCTGTGCGTCGATCGCGAGATGGTCGAGGTAGCCCGCGAGCTTCACGCTCCCGCCGAGCGCGCCACGCGTCTTGAGCCGGGGAAAGGCGCGCCGGATGCCCTCGAACACCAGGGAATCGAGCACTACATCGCTTTCGAGGCCTAGAATGGACCCCCGCGTATCCAGCCGCACGGTGCCGCTGAGCCGGCTCGCCGGCCGACCCTCGTCGCGGTGTTCGACCTTGCCCTGAAAGACCACATTCTTGAGCGGACCATTCAGCGTGCCGGCGAGACCCAGTCTCCCCTCCAGGATGACGGCCGGAGCCAGCAACCGCACGGTCCGCAGGTCCAGGTCGGTCTGGCTGAGCTCCGCATTCCGGAACAGCATCCCTTCCGCCCCACCGAGTCTCAGGTCGCCATCGAGCGCGATGCGGCTCTCCGCGCCAGGCACCTTGGCGTCCTGAAAGAGCCAGTCGAACGAGACTCTCATGTCGTCGAAGAAGCCGGCCGCATCCAGCCTGCCCGTGATCCGGCCGTAAAACGGGAGCGTGTCCAGATAAGGACGTACCACGTCGAGATCCAGGTTGCCGAGCGAGAGGTTGAGATTGCGGAAGCCCAGGCCGCGATAGACGTCGGTGATCGCAACCATCCGGCCGCTGACTCGGCTGTCGAGGTCTCCCACCACGAGGTCCCGAATGTCGTACTCGATCCGGGTGGTGCTGAGCGAGGTGGCCTGCACCCGGGCGGCACCGGTGAATTCCGGGAATTTCGGCGAGATGAAGCGCAGGTCCGCGAGCGCCAGGCGCGGAGCCCGGAAACTGAAGTGGAAGAGCAAGGTATCGCTGGGCCAGTCGAGCCGCCCCGCGGCCTGCCCCGAGGTACCCGGCAGCTCGACCTGGTCCAGCTCGAACACCAGCGAGTCTTGTTTGGTATGGACTTTCCCGCGCAGATCGCGGATGTCGAGCAGCGGATCGCTGATCCTGGCCGCCAGCTGGGCAATCTCCAGCGCCACCGGCTGCCGATCGGGTGTCGCGATGCGCAGCAGCGGAAGCTGGGCATTGAGCCCGTCGATCGTGCGGATGTGCTCGAGGCCTTCGGGCCCGGGCTCGATGCGCCGCCCGGGCTTGGAGCGCTCGTACCTCAGCGCGGAATCGATCTGCCCCGCGCTGCGCAGACGGCCGTCGGGAGACCAGGGCATCCGGATCGTCAGCCGACCGTCTTCGATCGCCAGGTCGTGGATCTCGATCAGGGGCGAGGTGCCGGCCGGCCCTTCCCCGAGGCGGAAGATCTCCTCGTAATTGAGCCTCCCGCTGCGGTGCTTGATGAGCTGGATCTCCGGGCGGACTAGCCGGGCGCCGCTCAGCAGCAACCGCCCGCCGAGCAGATTGGCAATCCGATACCGCACCTCGACCTGCCGCACGGCGAGCAGCAGCGCACCCGAGGTGTCGTGGATCACCACGCTGTCGAGGACGAATCCCCTCACCCAGCCACCATGCACCCCGCCAATGAAGACCGAGCCCCGGACCAGCTTTGACGCCTGCTCGCTGAGCAGCCGGACCAGCAGCCCGCGCCCAGGGGGGGTAAACAACAGGGCCCCGACCACCCCAAGGGCCGTCGCCAGTGCGCCGGAGAGCAGAATGAACACGGAGCGCGCGATGCGGCGGCGCATCAGAACGGCTGCCCCACCGAGAACTGCAGCACCAAGCGGCGCAAGAAACCGGTCTTCCTGGTCTTATGGTAGTTGTCCTGGATCTGGCGCAGATCGCCTGATGGTTCGATCTGGTAGAGCCGCCCGCCGGGCAGTTCGTTCGGATTGTAGGCCGCGTCCACGCGCACGGGTCCCAGCGGCGTCACAAAACGGAGTCCCGCACCAGGAGTGAACCGAAACGCGGGCCGGGACGCCACGCCACCGACGCCCCGCTCCCAGACGGTCCCGGCATCCATGAAAACCGCCAGCCGCAGCCGATCGCGGAAAATCGGCGAGGGCAGCCGCAGCTCGGCGTTGGCGATGAGAATCGAGTTGCCGCCGGTGGCCGCGATCCGCACCGAGTCTTCCGGGATGCTGTCCGGCGTGATCGCGGTCTCCTGCACCACGTACACCAGCGGGCCCAACTGATTCCGGCTGTAGCCCCGGACGTCATTGGGCCCACCGGCATAGAAACGTTGTTCCGGGGGGACGAAGTTGGCCACGTCTCCGCTCAGCACCAGCCGCGGCGCGAAGACCATGCCCGCGCGCGCATGCAGAGCCAGCACCGAATTCCCCAGCGGGATATAATGGGCGCCGTCGCTGATCAGCCGGGTGAATTCCTCGAACCGCGAGGATCCCAGCAGGCTCGAGCTGTGCGTCACTTCCGCAGAGATGTTGGACCCGCGCGTCGGGTCGAGGGGGTTGTTCACCCGCACGCGCTGAAAGCCCAGCGTAAGCGTCCCGAGCGGCCGCCGCTGCCTGAGCTCGCGCACATCGGTTTCAGTGCAGGCATTGAAGAACGCGCAAAAGGAGACCGGGTTGGCCTGGGTCCGTCCCGAGGACAGCCGGTAGGTCAGCGTGATGGGAATCCGGTCGGTGGTCTCGCGGATCAGCGTGGCGCTTCCACCCACATCTTCGCGCAGATACACCGCGAACTCGCTCCGCCGCTCCGCGAAGAGCGCAAGGGTGAGCGAGTTGGACGACGAGAGGAAGACCGGCCGGCGGAACGACGTGGTGATGTTGTAGTTGGCACGCGCCGACCCCACCGAATCGTCCTGCAGTGCCGAACAGAGCACGTTCTTCTCCAGCCCCGCATCGAACGGCCGTCCCACTCCCAGCTTGGATACCTGCGCCGAGACGTCGAACACCTGCCCACTCCCCAGCGCGTTGCGTGCGGTCCAGCCGGCGCCGGCTCGAAAGCAGTCGTTGGTGCCGTAGCCCAATGCCGTCCGAATCCGGTGAAAGGGACCCTCGTGCACCGTGATAGTCACCGGCACGACCCCGGAGCCGGGGACGAAGTGGGCGGTATCCAGGCCCACCGAGGCGAAACGGAAGAGCTCGGACCGATAGAGATTGAGCTGGCTCTGCTGGATGTCCCGCTCGCTGTACTCGCGGCCCGGCCGGCTCGCCAGCAGCGAGCGCACGAAGGCAGAGTCCACCCGCTGGGCGCCCTGAACGTGGATTTCGCCGATCACCGCGGTCACCCCCGGCTCGACGATGAGCGACACCGATGCCTCCCGGCGCTCGCGGTTCACCTCGAATCCTTCCAGCCGCACCAACGCCTCGGCATAGCCGCGATCGTGCAGCCGGTTCCGCAACGTGTCGGCGGTGGCGTAAACCAGGGTACGGTCGAAGGGCGCGCCTTCGCGTAGCGGAACGTCCTTGAGCAGCTCAGGGCCGCCGGGCACCGAGTCCAACCCCTTGATCACGAAGTTCTTGATCAGGACCGGAGGACCTTCCTGAATGGAAAACGTGACGTAAGCGTCATCGGCCGTGCGCACCACGGCGGTATCCACCTGCACATCGAGATAGCCTCGAACCCGATAGAACAGCCGCAGTCGCTCCACATCGCGCTGCAGCTCGAGTTCGTTAAGGCGCCGCTTCTCTCCCAGCCCCATCCACTTGAGGAAGTTGTAGGCGGCGAACGCGCTCGATCGCGTGGTGGCGATGGCGGCGCCCAGGATATCCGACGGGAAGGCGTCGTTTCCGTGGAAACTGAGCCGACGGACCACCAGCCCGTTTTCACCGGCTTGGGCCTCCGCCCGCCCGATCGCGGCGACTCCCAGGACAACCCCGAAGAGGGCGGTGCGGACGATTGACCTCACGGCGCAAATCTATTTGTCTTTCATCGTGTTACGCCACCGCCAACCCAACTTCACATGATCCGTTCCACCGCGGTGTTGCTGGGCTTGGCCGGCGTGGTGGCCCCCCTCAGCGGACAGTCGCTGGCCAAGCGGCTTAACCGCCTGCTCGACGCACCCCCGTTTGACCGCCACCACTGGGGTGTGGTGGTGCTCGACACGACGGGCAAACAGCTCTATGGGCGAAATGCCACCCGCCTCTTCGTCCCGGCCAGCAACACCAAGCTCTTCGTCAGCGCCTTCGCCACGGCGGTGGTCCCCCCGGACGCGACAGTCAACACGAGCGTCTATGCGGCGGGTCCGGTTGAGGGCGGCACCGTACGAGGAGACCTGGTGCTCTACGGGCGGGGCGATCCCACCATGAGCCGCCGCTGCTTCTCCAGCGATACGACGCGGGCAGGAGCCTGCGAGACGGACCCGCTCCGGCCGCTCAGGGAGCTTGCCATTCAGTTGCGCGCACGGGGCATCCGAACCGTCAGCGGCGATCTGGTGGGCGACGGGAGTTACTTCGAGCCGACGCTGCTCCACGACACCTGGGAACAGGACGACCTGCGCTGGTGGTATGCCGCGCCAGTGTCGGGCCTCGCCTTCAATGACAACAGCCTGGACCTGCATTGGGGTCCCGGCCTCTCGGGCTACGTCGTCATGCCTAAGGGGAACATCCGCATTTTCTCCATCCAA
>CAZYPO010000011.1:50767-55287 GCA_964649225.1 uncultured Gemmatimonas sp.
CCTCTCGGGCTACGTCGTCATGCCTAAGGGGAACATCCGCATTTTCTCCATCCAAACCAACAACCACGATCTTCCCGGCTCGGCGATGACGGCGCGGATCGACAGCCTGGTGGTGGAGCTCGGCAGGAAGTGAGCGGTAAACTGTGGCTGGCCTTTCTTGGCGGTGTGGCCGCCGCGTGCGGTTCGCATCCGGAGGCCTTCCCGGCGCGACGGGCGGAAGTCGCTGCCCGCGGGGGCGGGGTGATGCCCTTTGACCTGGCCAAGACCCGACACGTTTTCGAGTCGCGGCCGGACGGCGGGCTGCAGACCGTGAGCGCCAACGACCCGAACGATACGACGCAAGTCCGGCTCATTCAGGCACATCTGCGGGCCGAGGCGGACAAGTTCACCCGGGGGGACTTCACCGATCCCATGGCCATACACGGACACGCGATGCCCGGGGTCGCCGAGCTGCGGCGTGGCGCCGGTGCCATCCGCGTGGAATACGCGCCCCAACAAGACGGGGGCCGGATCCGCTATGTCACCACGGATCCGGCCCTGGTCGCCGCGCTGCACCGCTGGTTCGAGGCCCAGCGGATGGATCACGGGACTTCCTAACCGAGCTGTTGGGTGGCGAAGATCTTCAGGTCCGAGCTGTGCCCGGGATCGACTTTCCGCTTGGGATCGATGTAGTGCACCGCGTTGTTCACCGCGGTGCAGGCCTCGGCCACTCCGGTCGCAATCAGCTTGAGCTTGCCCTCGTAGGTGGTGATGTCGCCCGCGGCATAAATCCCCGGCACATTCGTCGCCATCAGGCCGTCCACCTTGATGTCGGCCTTCTCGGTATCGAGGCCCCACGCCTTGATGGCGCCGAGGTCGGAGTGAAAGCCGAGCTGGGGAATGACGGCATCGAAGGGGAGCGTCTCCTCCTCCTTGGTCTTGGTGTTGAGCAGCGTGACGCTCTCCACCAACGCTCCGCCGTGGATCGCTTTCACCTCCGAATAGGTCCGAATCTCACACTTGCCGAGGCGCTGCAGCCGCTCGACCTGGCGGATCGTGGCCGCATGGGCGCGGAACGCATCACGCCGGTGAATCAGCATTACGCCACTGGCAATATTCGCAAGATTCGTCACCCAATCGAACGCCGAATCGCCGCCACCCACCACCAGCACCCGCCGTCCGGCAAAGCGCTTGGGGTCAAGCACCTTATAGTCGAGTCCCCGTCCTTCCCAGATCTCGACTCCCTCGGCCGGCAGCTTGCGGGCCTCGAAGGCCCCGATGCCGGCCGCGATCAGCAGAGTCCGTGAGGGATACACCTCGGCATCGGTCTCGAGCTCGAAATGGCCGATTCCGCCGTCGTCCACATGCTTGAGCCCGGTGACGATTTCCCCCAGCCGCACCTCGCAGCCGAACTGCAGGGCCTGTTCGGCCATTCCTTTGACGAGGTCTTTCGCGAGCACCCGGGAAAAGCCCGCCACATCGAAAATGAATTTCTCGGGATACAAGGCCAGCAGCTGGCCGCCCAGCGCGGGCAGCGCGTCGATAATGCGGCAGGACGCGCCGCGCATTCCGGCGTAGAACGCTCCGAACAGACCGGTCGGGCCGCCGCCAATGATCGTGACGTCAGTGATGAGATTGGGCACGGCAGAATATAGTCAGACCCTCAGCTCGGACGGTGTCCCACTATTTTCCCCGCATGAAGATTTATACGCGCACCGGCGACCAGGGTGAGACCGGCCTGTTTGGGGGGGGCCGGACCTCCAAGGACGACCCGCGCGTGGCCGCATACGGTGACGTCGACGAACTGAATTCTGCGCTCGGCATGGCCCGCGCCGCCCTGCCAGCGGAGCTCTTCGATGCCGAGCTGGAAGCGATTCAGCGCGATCTGTTCTCGCTGGGCGGCCACCTGGCGACGCCCGATCCCGACAAGGTGCGCAAGGCCCTCGCCAAAGCGGAGCTGTCGCCGGAGCGGGTGAGCGAGTTCGAACGCGGCATGGATGCCGCCGCTGCCGAGCTGCCTCCGCTCCGCGCGTTCATCCTGCCGGCGGGCGCGCCGAAGGCCGCCGCGCTGCACTTCGCCCGCACCGTATGCCGCCGCGCGGAACGCAGTGTCGTCTCGCTGTCCCGACAGAGCGACGTGCCGGAGCTCTTTATCGTCTACCTGAATCGTCTCTCGGACTATCTCTTCACGCTCGCTCGCCTGGCCAATCGTCGCGAGGGCCGCGATGACGTGACCTGGTGAGGGAGCCGATCGTCGAGGTCCGTCACCGTGCCGGGAGTTACCCGGTACTGGTCGAGGCGGGCCTGCTCAGCGGACTGGCGGCCAGCGCGGCGCAGCTCCTCCCCGGGCGGCGGCTCGCCATCATCACCGATCGCACCGTCGGCCGGCTGGTCAGCCACGACCTCGCGGTGCCCACGCTGGTCGTCGCTCCGGGGGAAGGCTCGAAGTCCCGGGCCCGCTGGAGCGCCCTCACTGACCGCCTGCTCGATCTGGGCTATGGCCGCGATGCCGGCATCGTCGCGCTGGGCGGCGGGGTGGTCGGAGACCTCGCCGGGTTCGTGGCCGCGAGCTATTTGCGCGGGGTGCCCTGGATCCAGGTGCCGACTTCGCTGCTAGCGATGGTGGACGCCTCGGTCGGAGGCAAGACCGGCGTGAATACCCGGCACGGGAAAAACCTCGTGGGGGCTTTCCATCCTCCAGTCGCGGTCCTCGCCGATCCGGCGACGCTGCGGACCCTGCACCCGGCGCACCTTGGCGCCGGCCTGGCCGAAGCACTCAAGCACGGCATCGTGGCCGATGCGGAGTACTTCGCCTGGATCCGGGAACACGCCGCCGGCTTGCTCGCCGGCGAGGTCGCGCTGCTGCGCGAGCTGGTGGTGCGAAGTGTCCGCATCAAGGCCGCCATCGTGAGTGAGGACGAGCGTGAGGGAGGTCGCCGCGCGGTCCTCAACGCCGGTCACACCGTCGGTCATGCCATCGAGCGCGTCACCAATTATTCGGTCCTGCATGGCGACGCGGTGGCCATCGGCCTCGTGATGGAGGCGTTGCTGGCCCATCGCCTGGGACTTGCGGAACGCGCCCTGGCGCCGACGATTCGACTCGCCTTGGAGCAACTCGGCCGTCCGACGCTGCTCGATTCCACTTGGGACGACGACGCCCTGCTCGACGCCATGTCGCACGACAAGAAAGTCCGCGGAGAAACCCTGCGCTTCGCGTTGCCCCACGCGATTGGAACGATGGCCGGTACGGACAGCAATTGGACGGTGCCCGTCTCTCCCGACCTGGTGCGTATCGTGCTTTCGACTTCCCGCTCGCTGGCCACGCTCTATTGAAGTTTTCCACGAACTACATGCTAGCAGAGAATCAGTTAATGACTTGGGCGATAATATCTTAGCGTCGTTCACCAACAGCGCAGTTGATAAGTGGAATGGGGACAAAGTGGAGGAAATTTGCAACTGTCGGCGTTTGAATGATTTGTGATGTGGAAACTGTCTAATACTTGACCGTCAAAAAATCGTTCCTAGATTCGCTTCGTAGTCTGCACGCCCTCAGCAAGCCACGACCCGCAGTCCCGCGGGTAATTAACGCAGCGAGTGCTCACTCAAAGTTCGATCCCCGTGCGAGGTGGCATGCCCCACGTCCGCGTACGAACCTCCCCTCGGGCCTTGCATCGGTCCGCCCCCAACAACGCCTTCGACCAATACCTGCTCGACATCCGCAAGCTGCCGATGATCGAGAATCCCAAGGAGGAGATCCGGCTCGCCAAGCGCGCGCGCAAGGGCGATCAGGTGGCCATCGATCGCCTGGTCACCGCCAACCTCCGCTTCGTCATTTCTTATGTGAAGCGGTTCCAGGGTCACGGGCTCGATCTGTCCGAACTGGTCGCGATCGGCAACGAGGGCTTGCTCAAGGCGGTCCGGAAGTTCGATCCCGCTCACGGAGTCAAATTCATCAGCTACGCCGTCTGGTGGGTGCGCCAGTGTGTGCTCAAGGCGCTCGCCGAGCAGACTCGCACCGTCCGCATCCCGCTGAATCAGAACGCGGCGCTGATGAAGATGGCCAAAATCGAGAGCTTGCTCTCCCAGGAGCTCGGCCGCTCCCCCACCGATTCGGAGACCGCCCAGGTGCTGGACGAGCCGGTCGAGACGATCCGGCAGGCGCGCTTGGTTTCCACCGTCGAAGTCTCTCTCGATGCCCCGGTCGAACGGCACGATTCCGGTTCCGCCACTTTCGGCGAGCGGGTGGCCGGCAGCGGCACCGGGGACATCGAGGATCTGGTCGACACCGGTCTCCGCAAGGAATTCCTCTCGGCGCTGTTCCGCCGCTATCTGACGCCGCGCGAGCAGCGGATTCTCTCGTTGTACTACGGTCTCGAGGAAGGCAGCGAGGCGCTGACGCTGGAAGGCATCGGCGCGATGCTCGGGGTCACCCGGGAGCGGGTGCGCCAGATCCGCGAACGCGCCTTCGAGAAACTGAGAAATGCGCCGGAAGTGAAGCACCTCAGGAGTTTCCCTTCGGCTGCTGCCTGAGTCAGGGAGTT
>CAZYPO010000012.1:0-32058 GCA_964649225.1 uncultured Gemmatimonas sp.
AGAGCAGCGGGCTTTTAACCCGTAGGTCGTGGGTTCGAGTCCCACCGCCCTCATTCTGCAGACGGCCGCCCCCAGTGGGTGGCCGTTTTCGGTTTGATCAGGGGACCAGAAAAAAGCGCAGCATGGCCGCGCCGGCCTTCGCCGCCAGGCCGGGTGTTTCGATTCCCATTACGCCGCTCTTCGGGAAGTCCACGCTGAGCCCCTCGGACCGTCCGGTCAGTAGCAGGGCGGCCAGCTCACTCATCCAGGGCTCGTGACCCACCAGCGCGATGGTTTCGTCGGGGCCTACTTCGCCCACCTCCGCCGCGAGCGTCGCGAGGTCCGGTGGCGCCGCGAGCGACCCGCAGGCGATCCGGGCGCTTTTGGGCAGCCCCGTCTCCTCGAGCAGAATCCGCGCCGTCTGCCAGGCGCGTTTCCAGGGGCTGCTGAACACTCGCGCGGGAATCAACTTGCGCCTGCGAAGCTGCTCGCTCATGCGGGCTTGAATCTTCTTGCCCTTGGGCACCAGCGGGCGCAGCGAATCGTCCGGGTAGAGCGTGGTGTTCTGCTCGGCGGCCTGAGCGTGGCGGACAAGGAGCAGGAGCATGGTGTACCCTGGTTAGCTGTTAGCTTCCTTCCAAGTTAGGTTTTGCCCCGGCAGCGCGATAGCCGCTGCCCTCCCAACCCCTCCGGAGCTTGCATGCCCACCATCTGGATCGACGGCGAATGGCACAGCAAAGAGAGCGGCCGGGTCTCCGTCTTCGACCACGGATTGCTCTATGGCGACGGGGTATTCGAAGGGATTCGGGTGTACGGCGGGAAGATCTTCAAGCTCAAGGAGCACCTCGACCGCCTCTACGACTGCGCCCACGCTGTGCTGCTGGTCGTCCCGATCACCAAAGCGGCCTTCGGCGCAGTCATCGAGGAGGCGGTCAAGCGCTGCGGCCTCGCGGATGCCTACATCCGCCCGATCATCACCCGGGGGATCGGCGACCTGGGCGTGGATCCGCGCAAGTGTCCCACGCCGACCATGATCGTGATCGTGGATGCCATCAACATCTGGCCTCCCGAGCGTTACGAGCAAGGCCTTTCGGTCATCACCGCCGGCACCCCGATCCCGCATCGCGAGTCACTTTCACCGCGGGTCAAGTCGCTCAATTACCTCTCGCATTGCATGGCCAAGCTGGAGGCCAACGTCGCGGGAGCCGACGAAGCGCTGATGCTGGATTCCGCGGGGCACGTCGCGGAGGGGACGGGCCAGAACATTTTCGTGATCAAGGGCCGTGAGCTGCGCACGCCGCCGCTCTACGCCGGCATCCTGGCGGGAATCACCCGCTCGGTGGTCATGCAGCTGGCTACCGAGGCCGGCCATTCGGTCAAGGAGGAGATGCTCAATCGCTTCGATGTGTATACGGCCGACGAGGCGTTCCTCACCGGGACGGCGAGTGAGATCGCGCCGATCCGCTCCTACGACGGGCGTTCGATCGGGGCGGGGAAGGCCGGGCCGATCACGCGGGATTTGACGGCGAGGTTCAGGGCGTACGTGACGCGCTGAGGCCGCTGTCCCGCGCGATCCGGGGTGCGCGCAGCCGCCTGCAGTGCGGCGCCCATCGCAACCTTCGGCGCGCTTCCTGCATCTGAACCATTATTCGATCCCGGTTGTTCGGTCCCGGACCCCGGACTACCTTGACTTGCGTCCCCTTAACCCGACCCCTGATGCGGTTGCGGCTCGCCCTCGTTTCTGCCCTGCTTCTCGCATCCTGCGCCGCGCCGCGGCCCGCGGGAGCGCCTGCGCCCGTGCCGGAGTCACCGCAGACCGCCGCGCTGCCGCCGGTTGCCAAGGTAGAGCCTGCGAAGCTCCTTTCCGATTCTGCCCGGACCGCTCCATCCGTCGCCATTACTCCGGCCGATTCCATCGCGCTGGCCAAGCAGGCGCGTGATTCCGTCCTCGATGCCGCGATCCTCGATCGCCTGGCCGCCGCGAAGCCGCCCGAGAGTCCTGAAACACTCGCGGACAACCGGCCCGATGCGGAAGCCGTCTCGCTCCGCAGCATGTTCGACATCGATGTGGTCAACTGGGCGGATCACCGCCGCGTCAAGTACTACTTGGACTTCTTCGCCGGACCGGGGCGCGAGCGCATGGTAATCTGGCTGCAGCGTATGCCGCGCTACGAGCCGACGATTCGGACCCAGCTCATCGCACGCGGGCTTCCGGGCGATCTCGCCTATCTCCCGCTCATCGAATCCGGCTACTCCTCCACCGCGGTGAGCCGCTCACGCGCCGTCGGCATGTGGCAGTTCATGCGCGGAACCGGCAAGCTGTACGGGCTCAAGATCGACAGCTGGGTGGACGAGCGGCGCGACGTGGTCAAGGCCACCGATGCGGCCATCCGTTTTCTCGGCGACCTCACCACGAAGTTCGGCTCGCCCTATCTGGCGGCGGCAGCCTACAACGGAGGGCCCGGCCGCATTCAGCGAGGACTGGCCCGGATCGACCCGTTGGGAGAGGAAGTCGACGACTCGACCGCGGACGAGGATGACGCCCCGCAGGCCGGCGACGCCGCCTTCTTCCAGCTGGCCGACACGCGCTACATCAAGCGGGAAACCAAGGACTACGTACCCAAGCTGATCGCCGCGGCGCTGATCGCGAAGCAGCCCGAACGCTACGGCTTCCCAGTAGTTGTCCCGTCGAGCCTGCAGGAAAGCGATTCGGTTGTGGTGGCCGAGGCCACCGGCCTCGATGTGGTGGCGCGCCTCGCCGGCGTGTCACTCGCCGATCTCTGGGCGGCCAATCCCGTCTATGTCCGTGCGGTCACGCCTCCCAACCGTCGTGCGGTCGTGCGAGTGCCCTCCGGCACCGGAGGCGGCACGCAATTGGCGCTCGACGCGCTCCCCGGCTCCGAGCGGCTCACCAGCTTTGCCCACCACGCTAGGTCGGGCGAGACCCTCGCCCGCATCGCGAAGCGCTACGGCGTGTCGCTCAGCGCCCTGCGCGGCTTCAACGCCGAGTTTGCCGCGCGCGCTCCGCGACTCGGCGAAGTGGTGCGGATTCCGGGACAGGCCCGCTTGGCGGGGTGGATCGGCGAGGACCGGCGCATCGTCGAGTCGACAGCGTCAGGCAGCAGGCACCGCGTGCAGCGGGGCGAAACGCTGGGCGGGCTCGCGGCCCGTTACCGGGTGAGCATCGCGAAGCTCCGGGCCTGGAACCATCTGGGATCGAGCTCGTTCTTGCGGGCGGGTCAGGTGCTGCGGATGACTTCGGGTGGGTCCACCCGGCGTCCTACTCGCCGGGTTGCCGCTACCACGGCCAAGGTGCACATCGTACGAGCGGGCGAGACCCTCACGAGTCTTGCCCGCCGGTACAAGGTCTCGCTGCAGGCGCTGCGCAGCGCGAACAGCATTCCCGCCGGCCGGCCGCTGCTGGCCGGCCGGCGCCTCACGATCCCCTCTTAACTCCCTTAACTCCCTTCACTCCCTTCATCACGGCCTGGGCGTAGCCGTTCGCGGGATCTTCTCCCCGCGTGACCATGTCTGCTACGCGTGTGGGTCCCCGATTGTAAGCCAGCAACGCCAGAGTCAGATCCTGGTCGAACCGGTCCAGCAGATCCTTCATGAACCGGAAGCCGAGCCGCAGGTTGGTATCGCGATCCAGCAGTCTGCGCTCGGTGACGGTAGAGTCGTAGCTCTGCGCGGTCTTGAGCCGGAGCTGGGTATACCCGATGGCATTGCGGTTACTGCGCGCATCGGATCGGAAGCGGCTTTCCACCTTGACGAGCTGGAAGCCGAGTGAAGGGTGAATCCCCTCGGCCAGCGCGATGTCATAGATGGCACCGGCCAGGTCGGCAGGAACCCCGTACAAGGCGGAATAGCGCACCACGGCGTGCGTGTGCTCGAGCCGGACCTCGGAAAGCGCCAGGCGCCCCCGCACGTCGTCCAGCTCGTGGCGAAGCGCGCCGATCTCCAGTTGCACCGCCGCGGGGGTTGCGGCGTTGCTGTGGTTGGCGGCGCTCAAGCCCGTCAGCGCCGCCGTCAACGCACCCACCAGAATGGCCCCGGCCAGCGTCGCGGCGACAGTCGTCAGCGCAATGCCCCAGCGGCGTGGGCGGCGCTTCTTCTGCGCCAGTTCGTTCCAGGAATTACGCATCGGTTCTCCGATCATCCGGCTCGATCGGTCGCGGAGTACTCCCCACTCCGACCGCCGGTTTTATGTACTAGCCGGATCGCCTCGATGAGCATGCCGCGATCGGCCGACTTCACCATGTCGTACACCGTGAGACAGGCCACCGCGACCGCGGTGAGTGCCTCCATTTCGACGCCGGTCCGGGCCGTCGTTCGCACAGCTGCAACAATCCTCACCCCCGGCAGTGCCGGGTCCAGGGTCGCCGCCACGTCGACGTGGTCGAGCCCGAGCGTGTGGCAGAGCGGAATCAGCTCAGCCGTGCGCTTGGCGGCCTGAATGCCCGCCAGGCGCGCGACCCCCAGCACATCGCCTTTCTCCACCGCCTCGGCCCGGACCAGCTCGAACGCGGCGGGGGACATCCTGACCGCGCCCTCGGCGCGTGCCGAGCGGTCGGTAACCGGCTTGGCGCCCACGTCCACCATCTTGGCGCTGCCTTCGGGATCCACGTGGCTCAGTGTCACAGGACCGCTGCCAGCTCTCCGGCCAGGGTGGCCAGGAGCAATTGAGGGTTTCCGTTTCCCTGCGCTTCGGCCCGCGCTACTCGAAGTCGTTCCAAGCCGATGGTCAGGCGGTCTACGGCATCACGATCCGAGGCCTTGCGAGCGCGCTCGGCGAGCTCCGCCGCAAGCGCGTCGAGCAGGTCGGTGAATCCTCCGCGAGCCGACCAGGGAGCCTGCTTCAGACTTCGCTCGAACCTCGCCGCGCGACCCGCTGTGATGGCGTCGAGCAGCGCGCGCGCCTCTTCGGTGGCCTTCGCGGCTGCTTCGCCGCGACCGACCAGGGATCCGATTGCTCCCTCGGCGCCGCGAACCAGCAGCTCCAGCTCGGCGGCTCCGGGAGCGGGGTGCAGGTGCGCGAGCGCGAAAGCGCGGACCTCGGCATCGGGAAGGCGCGCCAGCCGAAGCGGCACCGCGCGCGACCGGATCGTCGGTAACACCCGCTCCGGCTCCGTGGTCGTCAAGAAGATCCAGGTATCGGCCGGCGGCTCTTCCAGCAGCTTGAGCAACGCGTTGGCCGCGTCGGGGCTGGATTCCTGAGGGACCAGCCGCTCCGCCTCGCCCAGTACGAAGAGCTTCCTGGCTCCCTCAACCGGGGTGAGCGCCGTGCGACGAAGCATCAGTCGGGCGCTCGCCAGCGGGTGGGAGGACATCCCGTCCGCCGGTCCGTACCAGGGTTGCTCCCGGCGCTCCGCCATTACCTCGGCCAGGAGCTCCGCCGCCTCCTCTACCTGCCGCTCAGCGTCGGCCGCCTTGAGGCGCGGGATTGGCACAAACCAATGCAGGTCGGGATGAGCCAGCTGCAGCACCAGCTTGCAGGCACGGCAGGCGCCGCAGGGCTCCTCTGCCGGACGCTCACAAAGCAGCAGTTGGGCGAGCCAGAGGGCCAGCCGCTGCTTCCCGACACCCGCCGGGCCGGTGACCAGCAGGACCTGCGGAAGGCGACCTGACCTGTTGGAGTCGGCCAGGCGGCGCCGGGCCTGGTGGTGGCCAGCCAGTGGATGCAGGGTCATGGGGGAAAAGCTAATGGGTTCCGGCTTGGATTCAAAGCAGGAAAGCGCGTGCTAAGGCTTTATGCTATAATGTTTTATGCCATTCTGGCGCGGCCGGCTTGTTCGCAAAAGGCGAGGTGTAGACTTCCTGAAGGAGGAGAGCGGCCACCCTCGCTACATTCTCACGAGTGAGTGCTCTGTCATTGAGCTAAGTAATTGGTCTACAATTGTTTATCATAATTGATGACGCAAGCGGAATCGAGCAGGGGCCAATCTGCAATGGGGGGGTCACAGACCAGCTTTGAAGCGCTGGGTTTTAGGGCAGGTGGCAGCCCGGTTGAGACCTCAATAGCGGAGAGTGTACTGAGCCTTGACCAGCAGCTGATTCGATTCGAGTCGCAGCCGGCTGCTCAGGTCTTGCAGGTTGTGGTTGTAGACCAGAAAGAGCTCTCCGGCTGGATCGAAGGTCCATCGTAGCCGGGTGTTGGATCCGACGATTCGGGACTCCGTGTCGTACTGAACGAAGCTGCTGAGGGTCAAATCAGGCGAAAAACTCAGCAGGACGCGCAGCCCCACCAGGGTCTCCTCGAAGCTCCCGCCGCGCAGCCGACCGATATTGTGTTCTCCATTGAGCTCCAGAATCAGGCCCGGCCCGGGCTTCCAGGCCCCCTCCACCTCGAACTGGTGGAGGTGGCCGTCGTAGAAGCCGCCAAACCTCCAGGTGAGCTGTCCCGAGAGGGCCCGCCGAACGGCAAACTCCGTCTCCAGTCGGTAGCGAACAAACTGGTAGCTGCCCGGCGGCACGGAGACTCCGTCAGCTACCTCGAAAGGGGCCACGAGCCGCTCGCCCTGCGGAATGACATTGGCCTCGAAACGGTCGCCGCTCTCCAGCCGCCAGTTGATCGGGGCCAGGAACACCTGGTAGCTCTCCCAGCGCCCCGCACTGTCGGTCACCAGGGAGTAGCTCTGCTCGAAGAACATCTGCCGGATGCCCCAGCGGTGCGGGCGCGGCTGAAAATTGAGTCCCAGGCGGTACAGTCGGATTCCCTGTCGCGGGACAAATCCCAGCGCGGGATCAAAGCCGCTCCCGACGTGCTTTGCGCTGGCCGCAATGTCCCAGACGTCGTTGGGGTAGTCGAGCAGGATTCCATAGGCGGCGCGATCGCCCGCGAGTCCATCGCGTTGCACGCCGGCACCCCAGAAACCGACGGTGAGGTTCTTGTCACCGCGGAAATGGGAGGTGTGGTAGGTCGCATCGGCTCCCAGGGTGCGGGCGCCACCGCGTCCCAGCGGATCACCCCAGGTTGCGATGGCGCCGAGGGTCGATTCGGTCAGAATATTCTGGCGCACCCGGACCGCGCCGAGTGTCTGGGCATCCGTCAGGCTGTCGACATGTGCGGTGCGAGTCGCGAGCGCGCCAAAACTGGTTTGTCCCGCGCGACCGTTGAGCTTGAGCCCGGCCCTGAGCGGCACGCCGGCCCCTTGCAGCAGACCGATGCGCCGGCTGAAGAATGGAATCACGTCTTCGCCCAGGTTGGGCCCGAATTCGAAGATGTCCTTGCCCTCGAGGAAGAACGACCGCTTCTCCGGGAAGAAAAGTGGAAAGCGGGTGAGATTGGTGCGCCGAGTGTCGACGTCAGTCTCGGCGAAGTCGGTGTTCAGGGTGAGCGAGCCGAGCAGATTGGCGCCGGCGCGCTGGGTCACATCGAGCGAGGGTTTCAGGGTGCCGTCGAGCTTGGTGTCGGGTGCCGGATGTCCGCCGCCCGCCACCACAGACGGCCTGACGCTCAAGCCGACTCCGAGCGAGAACGCGGGCAGCTCGTCGAGCACACCCGCGCGGCTGGTCTGCGTCATCTGGATATTCTGCGCCGGACTCGCCCAGCGGCTCAGCTCCTGATTGGCTTTGACTTGCCGCTGGATGTTGAGGCCCCACGAAGTGAGATCCGGACGGAAGATCAGGCTGCGGAGGGGAATGCGGATTTCGACGGACCAGGTGTTCCCGCTCTTCTGCGTGGCGGCCTCCCAGATCGCATCCCAGCTCGCGTCGTAGCTCTCGCCCTGGCGCACCACCAGGCCCTCGAGCCGTGCACCACCCGGATTCACGGTGAACACATAGCCTGAGCGGCCATCCCGGAAGGTATCGAGCACCAAGCCCAGATAGTCCTCGTCCCCGGGGCTGACGTCGCGACCCTTGTTGAAGCTGGTGACGGGCACGCCCGGCGCACCGTAGGCCACGAGGCCGAACACGATTTCCCGGGTGTTGGCCAACACCTTCACGACCGTGCGGCCGGCGGGCGTAGCGCCCTCGACCGGCGTCACCTGGGTCAGCGTGGCGATCGAATCGGCCGTGAGCCAGTCGGCCTCCGCGAGCCGGCCATCGAGGGTGAGGGGTCGGGTGAGCCGTCCGGCGCGAAGATGGGGGATCGCCTCGGTCGAACCCTGCGCCGCCAGCGGAGAGGCCAGCAGGAGCGACCAGCAGCAGAGCCGGAGGACCAGCGAAGCGCGGAGCGGGTTCAGAACAGCTCCGCGTGAGAGATGTTGCCGGTTGCGGCGCCGGGCCGCTATTTTTCCGTGTTGCGCGGCTTTCCCGAGTAGCTCAGTTGGTAGAGCAGGTGACTGTTAATCACCGGGTCGGGGGTTCGAGTCCCTCCTCGGGAGCTGCTATCCCCCAACGCCCCGCCGGGAGCTTCCCGGCGGGGCGTTGTTGCGTGCTCACTTCGTGCGATGGGCCAGCACTCGTTCCACGGCCTGCTTCAGCTCCTGGCCGGTGAAGGGCTTGGGCAGCACCTCGAGGGCCCCGAATTTGCGCGCCACCGAGAGATACTCCTCCGCATCGACCCGTCCGCCTCCCGAAATGGCGAGGATCCGCACCGCGGGGTCCGTCCGCCGCAGCTGCTGAATGATCTCCAGCCCGTCGGTATCGGGCATGATCAAGTCGGTAATCACCAGGTCCGACTTTTCCGTCTTGTAGCGGACGATGGCCTCGCTGCCGTTGGCGGTGCTGTACACACTGTAGCCGGCGCGCTCGAGCATCTTGTGCACGGCGCCGCGGCTGAGGTCGTCGTCATCGACCAGCAGAACCCGAGTCATCACGCTCCTCCAGCGACAAAGACAAATATGCGCCGGTAGGGTGCCCGCCGACAGGGGAGGGCGGTCCTGCGCCGCCGGAGTTACAATCCGTCCGTGCCCTCCGAAGCGGCCCACTACTTCCTGCGCGATCTGGCGCTGATCCTCGGCACAGCCGCTCTGGCCACGGTGTTGTTCCAGCGGCTGCGCATCCCGGTCATCGTGGGGTACCTCGTCGCGGGCATGCTGGTCGGTCCGCTGGCCCCCCATCGCTTGATCCATGATCCCGGCACCATTCACACGCTCGCCGAGCTCGGCGTGGTGCTGCTGCTGTTCTCGATCGGACTCGAGTTCCGCTTCCGGCGGCTGTTGACGCTGGGGCCGCGGGTCGCGCTCGCAATGCTGGTGGAAGTGGGCCTCATGCTGGTGCTGGGCTACGGGGTCGCCCGGGCGCTGGGATGGTCCACGCTGCAGAGCCTCCTTACCGCGGGTCTCGTTGCCATCTCCAGCACCATGGTGGCCTCGGGCACCATGACGGAGGTCCAGGCGGACCGGCGGCTCAAGGACATCGTGTTCGGAGTCCTGGTCATGGAGGACCTGGTCGCCATCCTGCTCATCGCGGTGCTGACGACGGTGGCCGGCGGCGACAGTCTCTCGGGCCCGCTGCTGGCGGACATGCTGGCGCGGCTGGGACTCTTCCTGCTGGCGCTGGTGGTCGGCGGGATGCTGGTGATCCCCCGCGCCGTGAACGCGGTGCTGGCGCTGCGCCGGCCGGAGACGACGCTGGTGGCGGCGCTGGGCATCTGCTTCGGCTGCGCCGTGCTCAGCTTCACGGCCGGCTATTCGGTGGCCTTGGGCGGGTTCATCGCCGGCGCCCTGGTGGCGGAATCGGGCAAGCACCACATCGTGGCCGCGACGATCCGGCCGGTGCGCGACCTGTTCGCCGCGATCTTCTTCGTCGCGGTCGGCATGCTCTTCGAGCCAGGCGCGATTGCCGGCGAGTGGAGCGCGGTGCTGGTGCTGACCGGTCTGGTGCTGGTTGGCAAGACCGTCGGAGTCACCGCGGGGGTCTTTCTGGCCGGCTACGGCACCCGGGACTCGGTGCGCGCCGGGATGAGCCTCGCGCAAATCGGCGAGTTTTCCTTCGTCATTGCCGGGCTGGGCGCCGCGACCTCGGCCGCCGCGAGCTCGCTCTACGCGGTCGTGGTCGCGGTTGCCACGCTCACCGCCTTCACCACGCCGATCCTCGCGCGCCGCGCCGGCGCGGTCGCGGCCTGGGTCGACCGCAAGCTCCCGCACCCGGTGCAGACCGTCGCGAGTCTCTACGCCTCCTGGGTCGAGCTGCTGTTGGTGCCCAAGGCGGCCAGTGAGCCCGCGGCGCGCCGCAAGCGGCTCGCCCGCTTTCTGCTCCTCGACGCAGCCGGCGTCACCGCGGCGATCATCGGAACCTCCGTGGCCTACCGCCGCTTGCCCGGTTGGGTGGGGGATGCCGCCGCGGCAGCGCCCGGGGTTCGCTTCGCGCTCCTGGGTGCCGGCGCCCTGCTCGCGCTGCCTTTCGCGTTCGGCCTGGTGCGGACCATCCGCCGGCTGGCGCTCACCCTCGCCGAATCGGCCATTCCCAAACCGGCCAAGGGGGTCGATCAGGGGCTGGCGCCGCGGCGGGCGCTCACGACCAGTCTGCAGATCGCGCTGGTGTTCGCGGTCGGAGTTCCCCTCACCGCGCTCACGCTTCCCTTCGTCCCGCCATTCGGGGTGCTGGGCGTGATCGCGGCCTATCTGGTGGTGCTGTGCGTGGCGTTCTGGCGCACGGCGACCGACCTGGAGAAGCACAGCCGCGCGGGCGCCGAGCTGGTGGTGCACATGCTGGGCAAGCAGGGGCACACGGGCGATACGGGGATGTTCGAAGTGGTCCGGGAGCTGCTGCCCGGGCTTGGCACCATCGTGCCGATCGAGGTGGCGACGGGCAGCGAAGCCGCCGGCAAGACGCTGGGAGAGCTCAATCTGCGCGGGCGCACGGGAGCGAGCGTGGTGGCGCTGTCGCGTGGGGACCAGCGCGATCCCGCGCCGATCGCATCCACCCGCGTGGAGGCGGGCGACCTGCTCGCGCTCAGCGGGAGCGGGAGCGCGATCGGGCTCGCGGCAGCTCTGCTGCTCGCCAGAGATACCAGCTCGCGACCGATCGATACGGCCGCCAGCGCTCACCCCGCCGGGTGACCGCCTCCGGCTCGGGCAGGTCGCGCCGCCGCTGAATCCGCGCGAGGCCCTTGCGGATACCGAGATCGTGCGCGGGGAGCACGTCGGGATGGCCGATGCGGAAAAGCAGCAGCATCTCCACCGTCCAGCGTCCCACCCCGCGGACGACCGTGAGCCGCTCGACGATCTCCTCCGCCGGCATTCTGCGGAGCTCGGTGATGGACGGGATCTCTCCGCGCAGCGCATGCGCCGCAAGGTCCTTGATGGCCAGGGCCTTGGCCTCCGAGAGGCCCGCCGAGCGGAGCTTCCGGTGCGGGGTGGCCAGGACGGTGTCGGGCTCGGGAAAGACCCCGCCGTCGTAGAGCGCGCGGAAGCGGCCGAAGATGGTTTCGGCGGCCTTGCCCGAGAGCTGTTGATACACGATGCTGTGGGTGAGGGATTCGAACGGTGAACGCGAGGGTCGCGAGACGAACCCGTCACCGCCGACGCGCTCGATGATGGCGCCCAGCGCCCGGTCCCGCGCGGAGAGTTCGCGACACGCCGCGGCCCAATCGATCGCGGCCACGCCTGCTTCGGCCCACAGGCAGGGAATCTCGTTTGGCATGGGAGAATGCTAATATGGCGCGCCATGGCGGCTGACCTCCCGGCCCTCGCTCCGGAAGCGTTCCGCGCGCGGGCGCATCGGCTGGTAGACTGGATGGCCGACTATCTCGCCCAGGTGGGCAGCTACCCGGTTCAACCGAGTGTTGCGCCCGGTGAGATCCGAGCCAAGCTTCCCGCTGCTCCGCCGGCCCAGCCCGAAGAGTTCGACCGGATCGTGGCAGACTTCCAACAGCTGATCGTCCCGGGGCTCACCCACTGGGGACACCCCGGCTTCTTCGGGTACTTCCCCGCGAATACCAGCCCGCCTTCCATCCTTGCCGAAATGCTCACCGCGACGATCGGTGCGCAATGCATGTCGTGGAGCACCTCGCCGGCGGCTACCGAGCTCGAGCAGGTGATGATGGAATGGCTGCGCCAGATGCTGTCGCTGCCGGACAGCTTTACCGGCGTGATTCAGGATACCGCCTCGACCGCGACGCTGGTGGCGCTGATCACGGCGAGAGATACTGCGGTCGGGAAGTCGGGAGGTCGGGAGGTCGGGACGTTGGACCGGCTGACGGTCTATGCCAGCGCCGAAGCCAACTCTTCGGTACCCAAGGGGGCCCGGCTCGCCGGCTTTGCAGCTGAGAACATCCGGTTGATCGACACCGACGAGCATGCGGCGATGAGCCTCGCCGCGCTCGAACAGGCGATCGCCTTGGACCAGGCCGCGGGGCTGGTGCCGACCTGTGTCGTGGCGACAGTCGGCACCACCGGCTCGACCGCGATCGATCCGGTGCCAGGCATCGCGGCGCTCTGTCGCCGCGAGAAGCTGTGGCTGCACGTGGATGCAGCGTTTGCCGGCTCCGCCGCGATCCTGCCGGAAATGCGCTGGATTCTGGACGGGGCCGAGCACGCCGACAGCCTGGTGTTCAACCCGCACAAATGGCTGTTGGTCAACTTCGACTGCTCCGCCTACTTCGTCCGCGACCGCGCGGCGCTGCTGCGCTCGTTCGGGGCGTCGGCGGAAATCCTCAAGGCCAGCCACGACGACGCGGTCGTCAACTATCGTGACTGGGGCATCCAGCTTGGCCGTCGGTTCCGCGCGCTGAAGTTGTGGTTCGTGATCCGGAGCTATGGGGTGGAGGGACTGCAGGCGTTGCTCCGGGAGCATATCCGGCTGGGTAAATTGTTTGCGAACTGGGTTGACGAGCACGACGGGTTCGAGTTGGTGGGAGCCGCGCCGCTCGCCACGGTGTGCTTCCGGCAGCTGGGTACAGGCGACCTGGACGCCCTCAACCAGCGCCTGCTCGCCCGGCTGAATGCCACCGGCAAAGTCTTTCTCACCGGTACGCGCCTCAAGGGGAAATACGTGCTCCGGCTCGCGTTGGGACACTTGACGACCACGGAGGAAGCGGTGCGGGGGGCCTGGCAGCTGATTGTCGAGAGAGCCAGGGAGTCAGGGAGCTAGCGAGCGATGTACCAGCGTTACGTTGCCATCGGGGACAGCTCCACCGAGGGCCTGGATGATCCCGATGGACGCGGCGGGTATCGCGGCTGGGCCAGTCGCCTCGCTGAACGCATCGCGGCCGCGCAGGGCTCGCTGCGTTACGCCAACCTCGGCGTGCGAGGGCGAACCACCCGGCAGATCCGGGAGGAGCAGCTCGCTCCCGCCCTGGCCATGCGCCCGGATCTCGTGACGCTGTTCTCCGGCACCAACGATGTCATTCGGAGGCAGTTCGACGCCGCTGTCGTCGCCTCTGACATCCAGGCGATGCACCGGGCCCTGATCGGGCAGGGTGCAACGCTGCTCACCTTCACTCTCCCCGATCTCACCCCGGTCATGCCGGTGGCGCGCTGGATCGCGCCGAGGCTGCGCGCGCTCAATGCGGCACTCCGCGGGGTTTGTGATTCGACGGGCGGGATCCTCGTGGACCTGGCGCGCCATCCAGTGGCTTCCGATCCGAGGCTTTGGAGCGCGGACCGGCTCCATGGCAACTCGGAGGGCCACGAGCGGATCGCGGCGGCGCTGGCCGAGGCTCTGGCCGTTCCGAACTCCGACTCGAGTTGGGCGCATCCCCTGCCGGAGCTGAAGCATCCCAGCCTGGTCCAGCTCATCGGCGGCGAGCTGGTGTGGTGGCGGGTGCATCTCGTTCCCTGGGCGTGGCGGCACCTGCGGGGACGCTCCTCCGGAGATGGCCGGCTGCCCAAGCGGCCGGAGTTGCTGGAGGTCGGGTCCTAGCCTCCTAATTCTGGTTTCAAATACCGTCCCGTGTGTGAGGCGGGGCACGCCGCTACGGTTTCGGGCGTCCCCTGCACCACCAGCTTTCCACCCTCCGCCCCCGCTTCCGGACCCAGATCGATCACCCAGTCGGCCCGTTTGATCACATCGGGATGATGCTCGATGACCAGCACGGTGTTGCCCGCGTCGACCAGCCGGTCGAGCACCTGGATCAGCACGCGAACGTCGTCCAGGTGCAGCCCGGTGGTGGGCTCGTCGAGCAGATACAGCTTCCGCCCACCCCGCTTTCCCGCCTGCGCCAGCTCGCGCGCGATCTTGAGCCGCTGCGCCTCGCCTCCGGAGAGCGTGGTGGCAGGCTGGCCCAGCCGCAGATAGCCGAGGCCGACCTGCTGAAGTTGCCAGAGCGCGGCGCCGAGCTTGGGCTGGTGATGGAACCGCGCGATGGCGTCGTCCACGGTCCACTGCAGCACGTCGTGGACGGATTTGCCCTGGATGCGGACGTCGAGCACCTTGGGCTTGTAGCGGGTGCCGCCGCACGCCTCGCAGGGCACGAACACATCGGCCATGAAGACCATCTCGACCATCACCGCGCCGGCGCCCTCGCATTCCTCGCAGCGGCCACCGGCGAGGTTGAAGGAAAACGTCGCGGCGCTATACTTGCGCTCCCGCGCCAGCGGCTGCGCCGCGAACAGCTCCCGGATCTCGTCGAAGGCCTTGATGTAGGTGACGGGATTAGAGCGGGGCGAGCGTCCGATCGGCGACTGATCCACCAGCACCACGTCCGCGAGCTGTTCCCACCCGCTGAGCTCGGCGACTTCGCCGACCGCCTCGCCCAGGTGGGATTTGGCGGAGTGCTCGCCGTGCAGCCGCGCCTCGAGCTGGCGGTACAGCACGTCGTGCACCAGGGTGCTTTTGCCGCTTCCCGAAACCCCGGTCACCGCGGTGAGCGTCCCGAGCGGAATGTCGGCGTCCACCCCGGCCAGGTTGTGCAACCGGGCCCCCCGCAACTTGAGCCAGAGCGGTCCGGCGTGACGGCGTACGCTCGGGACCGCGATCCGCTTCCTTCCCGAGAGGTAGTCGCCGGTGAGTGTCGGGATGTTCCCGTTCAGCGCGCCGGCATAGACCACGTGCCCGCCCCGCTCGCCGCTCCCGGGACCCAGCTCGAGCATGAAGTCGGCCTGGCGAATGGCGGCCAGGTCGTGCTCGACGACCAGCACGCTGTTCCCGCCGTCCCGCAGCCGCCGCAACAGGCTCAGCAGGCGGTCGGTGTCGCGCGGATGCAGGCCGATGGAGGGTTCGTCCAGCACGTAGAGCGTATCCACCAGCCGCGCACCCAGCGCATTGGCCAGGGCAATGCGCTGCGCCTCACCGCCCGACAAGGTGCGTGCCTGGCGGTCGAGTGTGAGATATCCCAGACCGACGTCCAGCAGAAAGTCCACCCGGGCGAGCAACTCGTCGAAAATGTGCGCCGCGATTTCCCGCTGGGCGCCCTCGAGGGCGAGGCCGCCCAGCCAGGCGCGGAGCCCGGTCAGGGGCAGCGCGGCGGCCTCCGCGATGGTCGAGCCGGCGAGACCAATGGAGAGCGCATGCTCGTTGAGCCGAGTCCCCGCGCAGGAGGGACAGACTTGGGCGAGCTGATACTGCCGCAGAAAGACCCGGATGTACTGCTTGTAGCGCTTTTCCTCCAGGCCCTTGAGGAAGGGAAAGATCCCCAGGTAGCGGCCCATCTTTCCGTACAGGAGCTCGCGCCGTACGGCCGGCTTGAGTGAGCGCCAGGGCGCGGCGGGATCGGCGCCCAGCTTGCGCGCCGTCTCCAGCAGCAGCTTCCTCCGGCTCTCGTAGCGCGGCTTGGTCCAGGGGTCGATCGCACCTTCCACCAGGCTGCGCCGCGGATCCGGTACGACCAGCGATTCATCGTACTCCAGCACCGCGCCGAAACCGTTGCAGCCGCCGCAGGCCCCGCGGGGAGTATTGAAGGAGAAGAGCAGCGGAGTCTGCGGCACGGCGGGGGTATCGCAGACACTGCAGGCCAGGCGTTCGGTAAAGCGCAGCCGGCCGTCATCGTGCAGCACCACACAAATGCCCTCGCCCTCGGCAAAGGCCAGTGCGACTGCTTCGCTGACCCGCTGCGTTTCTCCCGCCGTCAGCCGGTCCACCGCGACGAGGACCTCCCCGACGCCGCTGAAATCGGCGTCGGGCGGAAGCTCCTCCAGGTGGTATTCTCGGCCCGCTGCTTCCACGCGGAGAAAGCCCAGGGCGCGAAGGTTCTCGACCAGCGCCGCGTGGGTCACCCGAGCCGACTCGGGGAGCGGGAAGCACACCCGGATTCGCGCCTGGCCCAGCAAACCGACCTGGCCCGCCGCCTGGGAGGCCGTGTCCTTGATGACGGGATGGCCGCACTTGCGGCAATGGGCGGTGCCGGCCCGCGCCCACAGGAGCCGCAGAAAATCGTACACTTCGGTGGCGGTCCCGACCGTGGAGCGGCTCGAAACGGTGGGGTTCTTCTGCTCGATCGCCACGGCAGGCGCAATGCCCTCGAGCCGATCGACCAGCGGCTTGGGCATCCGGTCGAGGAACTGCTTGGCGTAGGTCGAGAGCGATTCGATGTAGCGCCGCTGCCCCTCGGCATAGAGCGTATCGAACGCCAGGCTGCTCTTGCCCGAGCCGGACGGACCCGTCACCACGACGAGGCGGCGGCGCGGGATCTCGACGGTGAAGCCCTTCAGGTTGTGCTGGCGGGCGTTGACGATGCGCAGGACGGGATCAGCCACGCGTGAACAATAAGGGAACGGAGGTTAGGTTAGAGACCACATGGGCCGGCTGCTGACCCCCAAGCTGCTCCGCCGCGGGTTCGAGCTGTTCCTGCTCGGCACGCTCCTCGGGATCGGCGCCCTCCTCTTCTACGGCAACAATTTCAGCGCGCTGCTCGAGGCGATCCCCCGGATCCACTGGATCTGGGTCTTCACCGGTCTCGGGCTCGCTTCGCTGGATTGGCTGGGAGGGGGGGTGCGGCTCTGGGTCCTGGCTCGCCACATCTATCCCCATCCGTCCTTCAAGGGGCTGATTCTGGCGGGAGGCATGGGCGCCTGGGCCTCCTACCTGACCCCGCTGCAATCGGGCAACGCCCCGATGACCATCTACACCATGCGGCGTTACGGCATTCCGGTGCCGATCGCGCTGACCCTGGTGCTGATGACCTTTGTCGCCACCGCGGCGTTCTTCGGCATCGCCGGACCCGTTGCCATCGTATTTGGAGCCGGGAAGTCACTGGGCCAGCACGGGGTTCTGCTGGGCATCTCGCTCTACGATCTCTTCCTGGCGAGCCTCGGGATTTTCGTGGCGGGCTTCGGCCTCATGATCCTGGTGGTGATCTGGCCGCGCGCGCTGCACGTGGTGCTGCGGGCCCTCATCGGCTTCGTGGGGCGGCGCACCCAGCGGCTGGCGGGTCGGCTGGAACAGCTCGAAACGGGCATCGACCAGGCGCATGAGGCGATGTCCAAGTTCAACACGCCGCGTGGTTGGCTCGCCCTGTTCTGGGCCACGCTGATCTCCGGGCCCTCGCACGCCAACAAGCTGATGGCCGGCTACGTGGCGCTTCGTGCCATCGGCATCGAGGCCCATTTCGTCGACGTGCTGCTGCTGCAGACCCTGATCACGTTTCTGCTCTACTTCTTTGCCCCCACGCCCGGCGGGTCGGGAATCGCCGAACTGCTGTCCGCGGCGGTGATGTCGATTTACGTTCCCCGACCGCTCACGGCCCTCTATACGCTGATCTGGAGACTGGTGATCAGCTACTACACCATCATCTTCGGGTCCCTGGTCTTTTCGGCCTGGGTCCGGCGCGGGCTCAAGGGGATCGAGCAGGACACCGGCCCGCTCACGCCGGAGGTCAAGCCCGCGCTGTGAGTTCCTTGCCTCGGCCCTGTCCGGCGCCTAGGTTTGAAGGACGTTTCATCCCAGGACGTTTCCCGAGAATGCAGCCCGAATTCGGCGGACGCCCCGCGGCGTTGCCGCCTGCCACGCTGACTTACCCTCTTCCGGGCTGAGCCGCGATGCGGATTTCCTGTGCGGGCAACACGGACGTCGGGGTCGTCCGGTCGGGGAATGAGGACAGCTTCCTCCTCGACTGCGCGCGCGGTCTCTTCATCGTGGCGGACGGCATGGGGGGGCACGCCGCTGGCGAGGTGGCCAGCGAGATGGCCGTCCGCATTATCGCGAGCGAGCTGGGCAACCTGCGGGGGGTGGGCGACGGGGAAGCCGCCGGGCGGATGCGCAACGCGATCCGCAAGGCCAACGCGGAAATCTTCGACCGGACCCTCGCGGAGCACGACAAGCGAGGGATGGGGACCACGGCGACCGTCCTGGTCCTCTTTTCTCGCCGCTATCTGATCGGGCAGGTTGGTGACAGCCGCGCCTATCTGCTGCGCGAGGGCGACTTCCTCCAGCTGACCAAGGACCACAGCTACGTCCAGGAGCAGGTGGATGCCGGGTTGCTGACCCCGGAGCAGGCGCGCACGCATCCGTACAGCAATGTGATCACCCGCTGTGTCGGGGCCAACGAAGATGTGGCGCCGGATATCTACTTCGGAAACCTGGAGCAGGGCGACAGGGTGCTGCTGGCGTCCGACGGATTGACCGGGATGCTGGAGGACCAGCAGATTGCCGGCATCATGGGCGAAGAGGAGAATCCCGAGGTTTGCGTCAACAAGATGATCACCGACGCCAACCGGCGGGGCGGTCTGGATAACATCACGGCCATCGTGGTCCGGGTCGACTCCTCCGACGGTGTCACAGGGGAGATCCAGGCCGTCAAGCCCCGATGAAAATCTGGCTCTTCCTCGCCCTGGGCGTGGTCGCCGCCGGTTTTCTGCTGGCTTTCGGTCGCGTGCTCCGGGCCGCGGCCGGCTCGAAGGCTCCCTCCGCGCGCGAAGCCGCCATCGGATTCGGGACCAATTTCTTCGACACGCTGGGCATCGGCTCCTACGCGCCCACCACGGTGCTGTTCCGCTTCTTCGGTTTGGTGCCGGACGAACGGATACCCGGCACGCTCACGATCGGTCATGCGCTGCCCACCATCGTGCAGGCCTTCATCTATATCTCGATTGTCGAGGTGGAGATGAAGACACTGGTCCTGCTGATCGTTGCTTCGATTGGCGGCTCCTGGCTCGGCGCGGGAGTGGTGAGCCGGTGGTCGCGGCGTAAGGTCCAGCTAGGCATGGGCGCGGCGCTGCTCGCGGCGGCGCTCCTGTTCGTGCTCAAGAATCTCGATGCAATGCGCGGCAACCCGGTCATCCCGGGCGGGACCGCCCTGGGCCTGGATGGCGCGCTGCTGGTGAGCGGACTGGTGGGAAACTTCATCCTGGGCGCGCTGATGACGCTGGGAATCGGGCTCTACGCGCCCTGCCTCATCATGATCAGCCTGCTCGGAATGAACCCGACCGCCGCGTTCCCCATCATGATGGGATCCTGCGCGTTCCTGATGCCGGTCGCCAGCCTCCGGTTCCTCAAAGCGGAGGCCTTCAGCATCCGGCCCGCCCTCGGGCTCGCGCTCGGAGGAATCCCCGCGGTGCTGATCGCGGCGTTCATCGTGAAATCGCTGCCGCTGGTCGCGGTTCGCTGGCTGGTGGTGGTGGTGGTGCTGTATGCGGCGTTCGGATTGCTGCGAGCCGCCCGTGGGGTCAGTTCAGCAACGCCCTCCCCACATTGATCCGGGCACTAGCCTCGTCCCCCCCCAACTCCACCAAACCAACGACCCCCTCCACCGACCGCTCCACGGGCCGCGCCACGAACACCCGGAGGCGCCGCGCGCTGCGATACAGTTCCCCCGCGATCCGCGGCAATCCCAGATGGCCGGCGCGCCCCTCGTCGGTGAGCCGCTCCACGCTGCCGTCGCGCAGCTTCAACGGCAGATCCACCCCCAGCATGCTGTGCCGGCTCGGGAAGTCGAGCAACAGCTCCCCCGGCGCGAGCCCGACTTCGACCGCCAGCGCGTCTTCCACCCGCTCCAGCAGGTCGGGATCCTCCGCGACCCACTCCGGCGTCGCGGTGGTCACTTCGCTGCCCGGCAGGTCGAGGGCCCGCTTGTAGAGCCGCCGCTCCCGGAGCGCGCGGGCCAACGGACTCCCCTCTTGCTCGATCAAAAGGTGCATCAGCTCATCGTCCGTCAGCTCCGCCACCCGCTCCCGCGTCACCGCGCCGCGGCCGACCGCGGCCCGCGCCGCGCGCTTGAACATGCACGTCGCGCTGCGCACAGCGTGGTGCCAGTAGACGTTGCGATACATCTGGTACTTCGCGAACAACAGCGATTCGAGGGCGCTGACTCCTTTTTCCTGGACGCCAAGTGTGCGCTGGCCCGCCGGACCGGCCTCCACCATCGTGATCGAGGTGAGCAGCCGGTCTACGTCCACCGTGCCGTAGGGCACCCCGCACATCCGCGAATCCCTGCAGAGATAGTCGATCTTGTCGAGATCGAGCGTTCCGGAGATCAGCCCCTGCAGTGGACTCGTGCTCCGGCTCCGGATCAAATCGGCGACCCGAGCGGGGAACCCCGCGCCGCCAATGGCCGTGAGCCTCTCGTTGAGCACGCCACTGCGGAGGCGGGCTTCGCCCTGCGCCTCATGAGAGGGAAACCCTGCCTCCTCCAGCGAGTGAGAGAAGGGGTAGTGCCCCACATCATGGAGCAGCGCCGCCAGCGTCACCGCTAGGCGGTCTTCCTCGGAGATGTCGGCCAGCTCGCCGCGCATTTCGAGCGTCGTGAGCGCCCGTTTGGTCAGGTGATATGCCCCGAGCGCATGCTCGAAGCGTCCATGAGTGGCGCCGGGATAGACCAGGAAAGCGTGGCCGAGCTGGCGCACATACCGCAAACGCTGAAACGGCGCCGAGTCGACCAGACCCAGCGCCGCTTCATCCAGCGTGATGTTATCCCAGAGCGGGTCGCGGACGACCTCGAAGGGACGCAATCAGGCCCTTGGCCCGGCGGCAGCGACCGTCACGGGAACTCCCGATGCGTAGGCGGCAAAGTTCTTCCGGAACATCTCGGCCAGCTTGGCCGCCTGGGCGTCATAGGCAGCGGAGTCCGGCCAGGTACCGCGGGGGTTGAGCAGCTCGCTCGGAACGCCCGGAATCGCGGTGGGGACTTCGAGCCCGAAAACCGGATCCTTGGCGTAGCTCGCGCCGTCGAGCTGGCCGGACAGTGCGGCATCCACCATGACCCGGGTAAAGGCCAGCTTAATCCGGGAGCCGGTGCCGTACGGGCCCCCGGTCCAGCCGGTATTGATGAGCCACACCCGTGCCCCGTGCTTGGCGATCCGCTCCCCCAGCATCTTGGCATAGACGCCCGGATGCAGCGGGAGAAACGGCGCCCCGAAGCAGGACGAGAAAGTGGCCGAGGGCTCGGTCACCCCGCGCTCGGTGCCGGCGACCTTCGCGGTATACCCCGACAGGAAGTGATACATCGCCTGGTCGGGAGAGAGCCGCGTGAGCGGCGGCAGGACTCCGAACGCGTCAGCGGTGAGGAAGACGATGTTCTTGGGATGCCCCCCCAACCCGTCGGCGACGTGATTCGGAATGAAGTAGATCGGATAGCTGGCTCGGGTGTTCTCGGTGATCTTGTCGCTGTCGAAGTCCGGCTCACGCGTAATGGGGTCCAGCACCACGTTCTCCAGCACGGTGCCAAACATCCTGGTTGCCGCGAAGATCTCGGGCTCGCCCTTGGCGGAGAGCCGGATGGCCTTGGCGTAACAACCACCCTCGAAATTGAAGACCCCGCGATCACTCCAGCCGTGCTCGTCATCGCCGATCAGCCGGCGGGCGGGATCCGCGGAGAGCGTGGTCTTGCCGGTCCCGGAAAGGCCGAAGAAGACCGCGGTGTCCCCTTTCGGCCCGAGGTTGGCCGAACAGTGCATCGAGAGGACACCCTGCTGCGGCAGCAGGTAGTTGAGCGCGGTGAAAATGCTCTTTTTCATCTCGCCCGCGTAACGCGTGCCGCCGATCAAGATGCAGCGCTTGGCGAAGTTGAGCACGATGAAAGTGGGGCTGCGGGTCCCGTGAGTGGCGGGGTCCGCCTGCAACTCGGGGCAGTGATACACGGTCCAGGTCGGCTCGAGCTGCACCAGGTCGGCCAGGCTTGGCCGGATGAACATGTTGCGGACGAAGAGGGCCTGCCAGGCGTTGGGTGTGATGAAGCGGACCGGAAGCCGATAGGCCGGGTCCGCGCCGCCGAAGAGATCCTGCACGAATATTTCCGCTTGGGAGCTGAGATGCGACCGCGCCGCGGCCAGCAACTTCTCGAAGTGGGCCTCGGAAAGCTTCTCGTTCTTGTCCCACCAGACTTTCCCGCTCGACCCGGGCTCGTCCACCAGGAACTTGTCTTTGGGGCTGCGCCCGGTGTGGGGGGACGTGATGGCGGCAAAGGCCCCTTTGTCGCTGAGCTGCCCTTCACCCCGACGAACCGCGTGCTCCACCAGTTCGCTGGTCCCGAGATTGGCCCAGATTCGTTTGGCGGAGACTCCCTGGGCCGTCAGCCTGGGCGTTTCGGGTTCGACAGCCGTCAAGTTCATCCTCGGTTCAGGGTGAAACAGGGATGGCGGAAGGGAAAGATGAGCTTTAGGGGGCCAGGGGGCTAGGGACTGCTCCCTGGCCCCTGACCCCTAGCATACGCCCTCAATCTCCGCAGCATTCTCCGGTCGTTGGCCACCGGGTCCTTGCCTTTCGGCGTCTCGAGAATCTTGGGAACACTTCGGAAGCGCGGATCGCGCATGATCCGCCGGAACGGTTCGGGACCGAGCGAGCCCTCTCCCACCAGCTGGTGCCGGTCGCGATGCGATGCAAAGGGCGTCTTCGAATCGTTGAGGTGCAGGCAACCGAGGTGCTGAAAGCCGATGAGCCGGTCCCACGCGCGCCACACGCCGTCGTAATCGCCGACCAGATCGTAACCCGCGCTATAGAGGTGACAGGTATCCAGGCAAAAGCCCACCCGGTTTCGCACGTCGTCCCCAATCAGCTCGCGCAGTTCCGCCAGTTGCTCGAAGCGGCTTCCCAACGAGGTTCCGCTCCCGGCGGTGCCCTCCAGCAGAATGGTGACCGAGGGCACCGCGCGAAGGCAGCCGGTGTAGTTCCTGGCGTTCCGCTCGAGGCCGGCTCCGGGGTCGTCAATGTAGTTGCCCGGGTGCGACACAAGAGGGCCGATTTGGAGCGTCTTGCAGCGCCTCAGCTCGGCGGTGAAAGCCCTTATGGATCTTCGGCTTAGCTCACGGTCCGGAGAGGCCAGATTGATGAGGTATGAATCGTGCGAAATCACCTCGCGGATCTCACTGGATTCCAGCGCCTTGCGGAACTCGCGTAGGGCACCCGCCGTCAGCACGGGTTCACGCCATTGACTGGGTCCCTTGGTGAAAACCTGAATTGCCGTGGCTCCGATTGCGATGCCACGGTCCGGCGCGGTCTGAATCCCGCCCTGGGTCGAAACATGAGCGCCGAGGCGCTCGGCGGGATCTCGCTTTCCTGGAGTCATACGCGTGCACGTCCTCCGTAGTGCGGAGTCAACCGGCCAATGAGGGAGCGCGTCTTCCTCTTCGGCGATGCCGCGTCGCGCCCCGAGGGACTGGAGCGCGCGCTGGTCCGCGCGGGATTCGCGCTGGCCGAGGCCGAAGCTGGCGATCCTCGCACGCCACCGGACCTTGCTCTGGTAGCGGTTCCGGACGAAGGTCCCGAGCTGGAGCATGCCCTCAGCCGCCTCCGCTCGGAGCCCTGGGCCGGCGTCCCCGTGATCGTGTTGCTCGCCACCACGCAACGCGACGGGATCGCCCGGGCGCTGGCTCTGGGGGCCACCGACGTGCTGGTTGCTCCGGTTAATCTCGGTGAGCTGTGCGCCCGGCTCGAGGCCCGCCTTCGGACCGGGGCCGAGCTCAAGCGGGCCGTGGGAGCCGGGGCGCTGCAGTCCGATCTCTTCCGCTCGATCGAGGCGATCGCTACGGCTGGCCGGCCTGAGGAGATGCTCGAGACGCTTACCCGCCGGATCGGCGCCGCCCTCGATGCCGCGCACTGCGCCTGCCTGGCGCCCTCCGCCGACCGGCGCTATGCCCGCCTCATCGCGGTGCACGAGAACCCCACGCTCCGGGATGTTGCCGTCGATCTCTTTCGCTATCCCGAGGCGGTCGAGGCCGCGATGTCGGGCCGCACCGTGCACGCCCCCGAAGTGCTCCGCGACCGGCTCTTCCTGGCCCATCTGGCGCAATGGCCCGATTCGCCGGAGGTGCACGAAGTCGAGAGCTCGGCCGCCGTGCCGCTGGTTACCAACCATACTGTGCGCGCGGTGGTGGTGATCCGAACCCGCCGCGGCGAGCCCGCCATCACCCTGGAGCAGGTCGCGATGGTGGAGCAACTGGTCAATGCGACCGGCACCCTGCTGGAGCGGGAGGAGCGGCGCGCCGAGGTCTCCCGGCGCCAGTCGCTCGCCACCAGCACCGATCCGCTGACCCGGTGCGCCAGTCTCGATGCCCTGGATCGCCGGCTGCGAGAGGAGTGCGAGCGGGTGCGCCGCTACGGATCGCAGCTCGCCTTCGTGCTGCTCGACGTCGATGCCTTGCGCGAGCTGAACACCCGGCTGGGCGATGCGGTCGGCGATCGCTTCCTGGCCGAGCTCGGCACCATCCTGCTCCAGGAGATTCGCACCCCCGATTTCGTGGCGCGTTATGGCAGCGATGAGTTCGCGCTGCTGCTGCCGGCCACCGGCGTCGAGGGAGCGCGTAGCGTGCTGGCCCGGATCGCCGCCCGGCTGGCGGATCATCACTTCGACGATCTTGGGCTATCGGACCGCCCGCGCCTGGCCGCTGGACTGGTGGTCTTCCCGCATCCTGGCCTGAGCCGGGTGGAGGATGTGCTCGCGGCCGCCGAAGCGGCACTGATTCGGGGCAAGACGACGGAGGCCGACCGGGTCGGCCTGGTGGGGCCGGTGGCTGCGTAGGTCGGTAAGGCGGTAAGTCGGTAGGTCGGTAGGGTTCCCCCTCGACCGCGCCTACCGACTTACCGGCTTACCGACCTACCTTCTCCTCAGCCAGTCCGCCGGATCCAGCGCAATCTGATTCTCGCCGCGGATCTCGAAGTAGAGGTGCGCGCCCTGATCGGTGTTCTCCCCGCCGACCGTTCCGATACTTTGTCCGCGTTGGACCGACTCTCCCGCTGCGACGCTCGCCGAGCCGAGCTGCATGTATAGCGAGAAGTAGCCATTGCCGTGCTCGACAACCACGGTGAGGCCGTAGGTGCCGAGCCGCTGGACCAGCGCGACCCGTCCGGAGGAAACCGCCTTGACCGAGGTGCCCGCCGGCGCGGCGATCCCGATCCCGTTGCGGCGGATCACCGCGCCGCTTGGCAGCGTGTCCCGGCCGAAGCGGAAGAGGATCTTTCCCGAAACGGGCCAATCGAGCGAGCCGAGGTCGGCGGTCGTGAGGTCGGCACCGCCGGGCGCAACCGGCAGCGCAGCCGCCCGTGGCCGCCGGGCGCGCTCCAGGGAGGCGAGAATCTCGTTGAGCCGCGCCTCGTCACGCTCGAGAGCGGAGATGCGTTGCTGGGTGGACTCACTGGTCCGCCGGAGCCGGCTCAAGCGCGCCGAACGCTCCTCCGCCAGGATCTCGTAGCTCTTGAGCTCGCTGGTGCGCTCCTCTCGCCGGCGGTCCAGATCCGACTGGACGCCCACCAGCTCGCCGCGCTGTTGCCGAATGCGCCCCTCCAGCCGCCTGATGTCCTCGACCAGCGAGCGGTCCTGGCGGTTCTGCAGGTAGAGGTACTTGTAGCGCGAGAGCAGATCGCCGAACGATTCGGCCGTCAGCAAAACCTGGAAGGTGAAGAGCGGTCCGCGCTTGTAGATCTCGACCAGGCGGCGGTTCAGGACCGCCCGGCGGTCCGCCAGATTGTCCTGCGCCAGCACCAGCTGCTGGCTGGAAGAGAGGAGCTGATCCCCGAGCCCCCGCATCTGGCGCTCCAGCTCGTTCACGATCCGGTTGGTGGCCTCACGCTGGCGCTCGATATTGCGCAGCTCGGCGCCCGCGTCGCGGACCTGACCCTCGAGACGATCCTGTTCTCGCCGCAGCCGGTCGCGTTCGGAGCGGATTTCCTCCAGGCGCCGCCGGCTGGTCTCCGGGTCGGCTTGCGGGTTCTGCGCGGCGAGGGTGGGGAGCGTGCGGACGGTCAGGACAGCGGGGCTGGTAAGGATAGTGAGGATGACGAGGGCCGACCGACCGACCACCCCTGTCCTCACCGTCCGTCCCTCAGACATTTCTCAGGTGTCTTCCCACGCTCAGCAGGCTGCCCAGCAGCCCGATCGCCGTGCCGAACGCCAGGCCGATCACGATCGTCGCGCCGCCGAAGAACACCACGCCGCTGGCCACTTCCGAGGCGCTGCGCCGGAAAATGGTGTACATGAGCCAGCACATCAGCACCGCCAGGATGCCGCCCAGGATGCCCTTGAGAGTACCCTCGAGGAGAAACGGGCCGCGGATGTAGCGGTTGGTGGCACCAACCAGCCGCATGATCGAGATCTCGGTGGCCCGCTGCAGGACCGTGATGCGAATCGTGACCCCGATGATGACGATGGCCACGATCGCGAAGGCCAGGCCGATGATCAGCCCGACCAGCGCGGCGAGATTTCGCAACCGGTCCAGCCGCTGCACCCAGTCCCGCCCGTAGCGCACGTCGTCCACGAACGGAAAGCCTCGCAAGCGCTCGGCCACCGCCTGCGCGCTCCGGGCGTCGCGGAATTCCGGCTTCAGCCGCACTTCGAGCGAGGCGGGCAGCGGGTTGGCTTCGAGATCCCGATACGCCTCCTTGAATTCGACCAGCTCCTGCCGGGCGCGGGCCAGCGCCTGCTCTTCGTTCACGTAACGAACCTCGAGCACTTCGGGGAACGCCTGCGCGTCCTGGCTCGCCGCGGTGATCGTCTCGGTCGGGGTGCCGCGCAACACGAAGGCCACGACTTCGACGCGCTCGGCCAGCGTTTGCAGGCTGTGCCGGAAATTGAGCGCGACCAGCGCGAACAGTCCGATGGTGAAGAGCGAGAAGCCGATCGAGGCCACCGAGAGCACCGAGAGCAACGGCGTCCGCCGGAAGGTGCGGAGTGCTTCGCGGAACGGCCCCGGCAGTCTCACTCCTGCCCTCCCGGTTCTTGCGCCGAGTCGTACACGATCTCGCCGCCCTTGAGCTCGAGGACCCGGTAGGAAGTGTCCCGCACCAGGGCGAGGTTGTGGGTGGCCATCACGACGACCGTGCCGCCGCCGTTGATCTGCTGCAGCAGCTGGAAAATGCCGCGGGCGGCCCGCTCGTCGAGATTGCCGGTGGGCTCATCGGCGATAAAGATGGGCGGATCGTTCACCAGCGCGCGGGCGATGGCCACCCGCTGCTGCTCGCCGCCGGAAAGCTCCTTCGGGTAGACGTGGGCCTTGGAGGCCAGTCCCACACGCGTCAGCACCCGCATGACGCGACTGGCCATCCCCTCGCGGCGCGCACCCGTCACTTCCAGCGCAAAGGCCACGTTCTCCTCGACGGTGCGGTACTCGAGCAGCCGGAAGTCCTGGAACACCACGCCGAGCTTCCGGCGCAGCCTGGGAATCTGATTGGCGGCCAGCTTGCCCACCGGAAAGCCCGACACGCGGACCTCCCCCGCGCTCGGCTTATGCTCGGCCAGGATCAGCGAGAGGATCGACGATTTTCCCGCGCCGGAATGACCGGTCAGGAAGACGAACTGGCCTTTGGTGATATGGAAGGAGACTTCGCGCAACGCCTCGACGCCGTTGGGATAGGTCTTGGAAACGTGCTGGAAACGGATCACGCTGGAAAAGGTAGCTAGGGAGCTGGGGGCTAGGGAGTTAGGGGTTCCCTAGCTCCCTATTTCGCCAGCGCTTGTTCGAGATCGGCAATCAAGTCTTCCGCATCCTCTATCCCGCACGACAGCCGCACAAAGCCGGGCGTGACTCCTGCGGCTATGAGTTGCTCCGGGCTCAGCCCGCTGTGAGAAGTGAGTCGGGGCTCGGAAACCAGGCTCTCTACTCCCGCGAGGCTTGGCGCGTGAATGAAAAGGCGGAGCCGCTTGAGGAAACGCTCGGCCCCGTTGTTCCCCCCCCTCACGGTGAGCCCGACCATCCCGCCGAATCCGCCGAGCACGCGACTCGCCAGCGCATGATCGGGATGACCAGGCAGTCCGGGATAGGAGACCGCGGTGACGCCCGGGTGCCGCTCGAGGAAGGTCGCGACCGCGAGCCCGTTGGCGTTGTGCCGGGCCATTCGGATCGCGAGCGTCTTCATCCCTCGCTCGATCAGCCAGGCGGCGTGGGGATCGAGCGCTGGTCCCCAGCTCCGCATCAGCCGCACCACTTCTTCGATCACCGGCCGGGAGCCGGCCACCGCGCCACCGATCACGTCACTGTGGCCGTTCAGATACTTGGTGGCGCTCGTAATCACGAGGTCGGCGCCGTGCTCGAGCGGCCGGAAGTTGATCGGGCTGGCAAAGGTGGAATCCACCAGCAGCGCCAGCCCGAATTCCTTGGCCAGGCTCGCGACCGGGGCCAGGTCGAGCACGCGGATGGTGGGATTGACCGGCGTCTCCATGAAAATGGCCCGGGTGGTCTTCCGAATCGACTTGCGCCAGATGCGCGGGGTGGTCGGATCCACATAGGTGACGCTGATCCCGAAGCGGCCGAACTCCTCGTCGAAGAGCTTCAGAGTGCCGCCGTAGATCCACCGGCTGGCGACCAGATGGTCCCCCGGCCGGAGCACCGCCATGTGGGCCAGCGCCGTCGCTGCCATGCCGCTGGCGACGAACACCGCGTCTTCCGCGCCTTCGAGCAAGGCGTACTTCCGGGCCAGACTCAGCTGGTTGGGATTGTTGCCGTAGCGGGTATAGAGGACTTCCCGGTCGGACCCTACCGCATTGACGAAGGTGGCCGCCTGCATGATCGGCGCGACCACCGGATCGTGCTCGTGATGCGGCTCGGGAAGACCGTGGACGGCCAGCGTCGAGCGGCCGAAACGCGGGGCCCTCATGCTGGCAGCGGCAACGGCCGGTAGGTCCCCCCCGCAGCCTGGATCAGGCGGCGAAGCGCGAGCGACTGCAACGCATCGGCCGCACGTTCGACGGTCCAGCACAGCGCGTCGGCCAGGCGCGTTGCATCACCCGCACCCAGCCGCTGGATGATCTGAAAGGCCGCCACCACGTCGGGCGTGGTGACCCCGAGGACGCGCGGAGCGCCATCCCCCTCAGCCAGCGCCGCCACCGACAGCCCGTGACGCTCCAGCACCTGATCGATCGCCTCGAGGTGGCGATCGGTTACGCCCGACAGCAGCACATAGTGCTCTTCTTCTCCGGCCACCCTCAGGAGCAGCTGGGCCACCACCTCGTCGGCGCAACTGAAATCCAGCAGCCCGACCGAGGTGAAGTCCAGCTGGGTGGTCCGGTGGCTGGCGCCGCTGATGGTTTGCTCGATCCGGTCGCGCAGCGCGGCCCCCGTCGAGCGGGTGACCATGTCCGAATAGGGTGTTGTGACGGTCTCGCGCAACAGGGGCGCCAGGTCGATTCGCTGCATCATCGCGCGTCGGCCTCCTGGGCGGGAATGGTGATCTGAACCTGAGAGCCGGGAAAGTAGGGGAGGTGCTCCGCGAGCGGCACGTCGTCGTCCCACGCCGGTACGACACCCAGGCGCGCGGTGCCGCTTCGCACTGAGAGCTTCCCCTGCCAGCGTCCAAGGTAACGACGAATGCCCGCCAAGCCTTGCCCCCGTCCCGGATCGCGGAAGCGGCTCACGTTATGCAGGATGGCCAGCTCCAGGGCGGCGCCGTCGCCCCAGCGGTCACCGACCTTCTTGGCTTCGGTCGGTTCGAGCGAGCGGCGGAACCCGATTCCGGCGTCGCTCACCGCGATCACCACGACTTTTCGGCCCAGTCGCTTGCGCCAATTGTAGGTCTGCACCGCCACCCATCCGCCCGTCCCGGCGTGCTCCACAATGTTCTGGCAGGCCTCCGACAAGGCCATCGCGAATCCCATGGTGGCCTTGGCCTCGAGATTGAGCTCGGCGGCCAGAATCCGCTGGGCCCGCTCCTGAATGCGTCCCACGACGTGATGCACATCTTCCGCGGCCCGCACCGGAGTGACCGGGAGCAGCACATCCGAGGGAGCGTCCGAGGGTTTCTTGGAAACCCGGCCGACCAGCTCGAAACACTCGGCGGCGGCGTGGAAGAACCCGCAACGCCCCCAATAGCTCTTCACCTCGTCGTTGTCGGGCACCGCGAAGCGGGCCGGAGCCAGCTTCAGCTCCGCCATCGCCTGTCCGAGCGTGAGCAGTGCCGTCAGCCCGTACGGCGAGGCCCAATTGGTGGCTCTGGCATCCAGCAGCAGTCCCTCGCTCGGTGGCCAGTCGCCGAGGCTCCCGGCAAGCGTATCGAGAGTCCGATCGTCGAGCGAGGGGGGTACGGGAACGACGCGCATCAGGGAGCCACCAGTTGCCCGCGGAGATGCTGGGCCAGGCCGGACGCGCCGCGAAAGCCGACGTTGCGCGCCGCGGCGCGGTTCCCGGTCACGACCGCCGCTTCCAGTGCCTCGCCCGCCAGACAGCGCGAAAAGACCGCGGCGCCGAAGACATCGCCGCAGCCGGTTGGGTCGAGCGGCTCGAGCACGGTCTCGGCCGGGACGAGCGCCGTGCGCGAAGGACGGCCCTCCGACACGTAGATGGCCCCACGCGCCCCCAACGTCACTATCAACGCAGAAACTCCGACGCCAAGCATCGCGGCGGCCAGTGGAAGGGGGTCGGGACCGAGCTGGTTCATTTCTTCCTCGTTGACCTGGATGAAGTCAAAGCAGCCGAACCAGCTCGGCGCGTCGGCCAAAGGCCGCGGTTCGCGGATCCCGTCGCCGTGCATTCCCAGCAACAGCGAGTGGAGATCCGCATAGATCGGTCTCGAGAAGCCCTGCCGCAGTGCCTGGGCGGTCCCGAGCGAAAGCTCGAAACCGGAGATGAAGTTGAGGTACAGCGCGTCCAGGTCGCGGACCATCGGCCCCAGCTCGGCCCAGGTCCAGGCTGGCACCCCGCCGGACATCCGCTCGCTACGGCGTTCCGCCGATAGGTAATAGAGCACCACTCGGTTGTTGGCGATCGGCACTTCGACGCAACGCGCTCCCGGCACCAGGCGCTGCAGCGAGCCCAGAAACTCCCGTGCCTCGCCGGCCAGATCCTGCCCCACCTTGATGAGCGGGACGATCTGCCAGCCTTCGGGTAGCTGGGCGTCGAAGCTGGCGAGGGCGTACGCGATACCGCCCCACTCCTCGACGACGCCAGCGGCCGGGTCGCGGCCGTGGATCTCATCCCAGACCAGCGAGCCGATGACACCGACCTTAGGCATGCTGGTCGAGCCACGCCTTCGCCGCGCCGACCACGCCAGCTCTGCCTTCGAGGGCGCCGGGCAGGATGCGGCAGGCGTCCACCGCCGGCTTGAAGGCGCGCCGCGCGACCTCGCGTCGCAGGGGAGTGAAGAGGTGATCGCCCGCCTTGGTCACCCCCCCGCACACCACCACCACCTCGGGATTCAGGATGTTGATGAGGTTCGCGATCCCGACGCCGAGATACCGCGCGGTATCGCGCACCAGCTCGTCGGCGAGTGCGTCCCCGGCCGCCACCGCCTCGAACACGGTCTGGGCGGTGATCCGGGTGAGATCGCCCCCGGCGAGGGCGGGAATCCCCGAGAGCGCGCCGGCCTCGATGGCCTCGACGGCGCGCCGGGCGATCGCGGGGCCGGAGGCGTAGGCCTCCAGGCAGCCGTCATTGCCGCAGCCGCAGCGGCGTCCGTTGACTTCGATCGTGATGTGGCCGATCTCGGCAGCCGCGTCCGAAGCACCGTGCACCAGCTCGCCGCCCACCACGATCCCGCCGCCGATCCCCGTGCCGATGGTGAAACAGACCGCGTTCTGGGCGCCCTTGGCCGCCCCGACCCAGTGCTCTCCCAGCATCGCGCAGTTCGCGTCGTTGTCGAGCGAAGCGGGAAGCCTGAGCGCTTCCCCGATCCGGTCGCGCAGCGGCATGTTCTTCCAGCGGAGATTGGGCGTGAAAATCACCAGGCCCTGCTTGCGGTCGAGCGGGCCCGGCGATCCGATGCCGACGCCCAGGATTTCCGCTCTCGAGTCCTCCCGCCGCGTGGCCGCGATCACCCCGGTGGCCATCTGCACGATGCGCTCGATCACGGCATCGGGGCCTTCCGGGACGCCGGTGGGCTCGGTCACCAGCGCGTGGACGCGCGACCCGTTCTCGCTGACCGCGCCGACGACGAGATTGGTCCCGCCGATGTCGATCCCGA